>NZ_JAMYTN010000053.1:0-545 GCF_040322455.1 Mesorhizobium sp. M0139 | reverse complement strand
GCATGGCCTGCCGGATCGCTTCAGAAGCGACAATGGCCCGCCCTTCGCATCGGCCGGCGTCACCGGGCTGACGCCGCTTGTCGTGCGCTTCATCAAGCTCGGCATCACCTTGGAGCGGATCGCACCCGGCAGGCCACAGCAGAACGGACGTCACGAGCGCTTTCACCTGACCATGCTGCCGATGGCCGAGGCACCGGAAGCCGACCGAACGGCACAGGGCCAGGCCTTCGAGACCTTCCGCCACAGCTACAATGAGGAACGTCCCCATGAGGCGCTGGGCATGGATACGCCCGCCCAGCACTACCGGTCCTCACAGCGCGCCATGCCCAGGACACCACCCGAGCCCGTCTATCCGGCCGAGGCCTCGGTCCGCCGCGTGCGCCACAATGGCGAGATCCGATGGAATGGCGGCTTCATATATGTCTCGCAAGCGCTGGCGGGCGAACCGGTCGCTGCGTTGGAGACCGAAGACGGACAATGGACACTCTCATTCCATGCCCACCCGCTCGGCATCATCGACACACGGCACATGAAGCTTGTCCGCC
>NZ_JAMYTN010000052.1:0-571 GCF_040322455.1 Mesorhizobium sp. M0139 | reverse complement strand
CGGCCGCCTTCACGGATGGCGAAGCGCAGCTTCTCTTCCATGGCGATCGGCACGATCAGCTCGACATCGACCGTGATGTTGTCGCCGGGCATAACCATTTCCGTGCCTTCCGGCAGCGACACGATGCCGGTCACGTCGGTCGTGCGGAAGTAGAACTGCGGACGGTAGTTGGTGAAGAACGGCGTGTGACGGCCACCTTCGTCCTTGGTCAGGATGTAGGCTTCGGCCACGAACTTCTTGTGCGGCTTCACCGTACCGGGCTTGGCCAGAACCTGGCCGCGCTCGACGCCTTCACGATCAACGCCGCGCAGCAGCGCGCCGATGTTGTCGCCGGCCTGGCCCTGATCGAGCAGCTTGCGGAACATCTCGACGCCCGTGCAGGTCGTCTTGGTCGTCGGGCGGATGCCGATGATTTCCAGTTCCTCGCCGACCTTGACGATGCCGCGCTCGACGCGGCCGGTCACGACCGTGCCACGGCCCGAGATCGAGAACACGTCTTCGATCGGCATCAGGAACGGCTTGTCCAGCGGACGAACCGGCGTCGGGATATAGGCATCGACCGCAGCCATCA
>NZ_JAMYTN010000051.1:0-771 GCF_040322455.1 Mesorhizobium sp. M0139 | reverse complement strand
CGACGACGTGCCGACGGCGGTTGCCGACACGGACAGCGTCACGGAAGGCGGCACGGCGAGCGGCAACGTGATCACGGATGCCGCGCCGGGCGATGCCGGAGATACCGACACGGGCGCCGACACCAAGGGCGCCGACGGCGCTTCGGTAACAGGCGTGACGGGTTTTGGGGCAACGACGCCTGCGGGCAGCGACTTCCATGTCGTTGGCCAGTACGGCACGCTGACGCTGAGCCCGGACGGGACCTACAGCTACGTTGCCAATTCCAACATCAGCAACGCTTCGGCGGTGACGGACACCTTCACCTACACGCTCAAGGACGGCGACGGCGATACCTCGCAGACGACGCTGACGATCACCATCAATGACGGGGCCAACCCGTCAGTGGTGACGAACGCGATCATCGCGGTGGACGAGGAAGGGCTCGGCACCGCCAATGCGACCGGCAGCGCCGCCGCGACCAATGTCGAGAACGGCAGCGGGACGGTGTCGTTCCATGCCGGTTCGGACAACATCACCGGGGTGGCGTTCACATCGGTTGCCGGGATCACGGCGGACGTCAACGGGGTTGCCGGCGCCGACATCGTCTGGACGCTGGCCGGCCCGACGCAGATCACAGGTTCGATCGGCGGCATCGACGCCATCCATATCGACCTGGTCGCACCGTCGCTGCCGATTGTGGCGGGCACGGACGGATCCGCGACCGTCAATGTGACGCTGCTCGACAACTTCCCCCATCCCGACGCAAGCGGGCAGAACATCATCAACCTGAC
>NZ_JAMYTN010000050.1:0-959 GCF_040322455.1 Mesorhizobium sp. M0139 | reverse complement strand
TGTTTGATCCCAGGCTTTGATGGCGCATACTTTTCGTCCGAATCAAAGGATGCGCTATGGGCCAGGTTCTTCATGGGAGCGCCACGACGACAGAGGCGATCCGTCGAGCGATACAGCATAGTCAAGAGAGCCTGAGGGCGCTGGCGAAGCGCTACGGCATCAATCAGAAGACGGTTAGGAAGTGGAGGAACCGGACGTCGGCCGCCGATCTTCCGACTGGCCCCAGAGATCCGAAGTCGACAGTGCTATCGACTGAGGAAGAGGCGGTCATCGTCGCCTTTCGGCGTTATACGCTGCTGCCACTGGACGATTGCCTCTATGCTCTCCAACCGACGATCCCGCATCTGTCGCGGTCATCCTTGCATCGCTGCCTGCAGCGTCACGGGATAGGCAGGTTGCCGGATGTCGAGGGCGACAAGCCGGCAAGGAAGAAGTTCAAGGCCTATCCAATCGGCTACTTCCATATCGACGTCGCCGAGGTCCGAACCGAGCAGGGCAAGCTGCATATGTTCGTGGCCATAGATCGGACCTCGAAGTTCGCTTTCGTCGAGCTGCACGAGAAGGCAACGACAGCGGTCTCCGCCGATTTCCTGCGCCATCTTCTTGATGCTGTCCCTTACAAGATCCACACAGTGCTTACCGACAACGGCATTCAGTTCACGACCCCAGGTGCCGGCGGCTCGGCCGTTCCGCTGATCAAGGAAGCCATGGCGGCGGGAGAAATCATATGGGCGCACGCCTTCGAACATACTTGCGCCAAGGCCGATATCGACCACCGAACGACAAAGCCAAGGCACCCATGGACCAACGGCCAGGTCGAACGCATGAACCGCACGATCAAGGATGCGACCGTCAAACGCTTCTACTACGAGAGCCATGACCAACTGCGCCAGCATCTCGCCGATTTCGTCTTAGCCTATAATTTCGGCCGTCGACTGAAGACCCTCAAGGGCCTCACG
>NZ_JAMYTN010000049.1:0-1292 GCF_040322455.1 Mesorhizobium sp. M0139 | reverse complement strand
AAACTGCTTCGCCGCCAGCGGCGCACCGCCCTCGTTCGTGAGGCGTATATAGTCGCCACCAACCAGAACTGTCAACAGTCATCGACGATGTTTTTTCGATTTCTCGTGGAGATATCCACGGGGCGGAAATTCGTGAGCTGGCTTGGCTGAAACTGTGAGTGGTGTTCCGCTGAGGATCACTCTTCTACCAAGCTCCCACCTAGGCGGCGGCAGGTGCGTACCATCGGCCTGAGAATCGCCTCCTGGCGAGTGTCGATCCCCACGCCAGCCTAAGCAGCGCTTCAGAGCCGGCCTTCCAGCAATTCCGCCGTGATGTTGCGGCCGGCGAAAAAGATACCCAGAACCAGACCCGTTCGGCATCGACTGCGAAAGCAATGCTGACGGCACGTCGCCAGCTGATGATCCGCGGACCAGGCATGATCTCGACCCGCTCTGTGCCGCACTGTGGAAAAGTCGACACGCTCAGGAAATGGTCGCGATGCCGACAACGAAATTCCAAGCGATCGCCGGCGACGCACGGGTCGGCTATGTCGTCATAGAGCTGGCCGAGTTCAGTTCCGCCTTGGGGTGGAAGACAATGCGGTACTCCATTGCCTATTTGGCTTTCGCCTGCTTCGCGTGATGACGCGCCTCGAGTCGCGAAAAAACTGTCTCGACAGGGATGCCCTTAGTTTAGCCGGATCCTGCCGGAGCTCGGTCAGGCGCGCCGGAACCTCCTCGCGCAACCATCTTTCCCGCTCCGCCTCGAAATCCTCGAGCATACGCAGGCCGGCGCGAACAACCTCACTGGCATTGTTGTAGCGGCCTGATTCGAGCTGCTTCCTGGTAAAGCTCTCATAGTGGTCGTTCAGAGCGTAGTCGGGCACGGCAACCTCCTGGAAGATTATGGCGCCGATCAAAGCCCGGTAACAATAGATAGCAATGATTGGAAGCGCACGATCACGGTTCGTTTTCCAAGATCTGATGGCGAGAGAATGGTTCGTCGCCTGGTTTTGCAGGATCCAAAGCGTCCGGTCACCATCGCGCCGGCGCGCGGCGGTTGCCGCGCTGACAGAGCCGGGAGCCAACCGGCTTCGCGTGGGCAAAGGTGCCGAATACAAAAGGCCTGCGAGCTGCGGGCGGTTGGGGGTCATGATTTGGCTTTTCTGTCCCACGGTCGGCTTCGCCTGCTTCCGACCCCTGGTGCAGGTTAAAATCGCCATCGATCACGGTCCGAACGCAAAAAGCCCGCGTGAAGCGGGCTTTTTTTGTTGGTTGCGGGGACAGGATTTGAACCTGTGACCTTCAGGTTA
>NZ_JAMYTN010000048.1:0-1328 GCF_040322455.1 Mesorhizobium sp. M0139 | reverse complement strand
GGGCATAGGCGCTAAGATAGCTTTGGCATGGACTGAAACTTGCGCTTTCGTGGTGGCTCACGCCAGCGATATCGCAAGGCATGGAGTTTTTGGCGCAGGGCCGCCAAGGAAGGTTGAGGAAAGATGGTCGCGATCAGAGAGGCGACGATCTGGCGGGTTGCGCGCCACAGCAGCGGGCGCCCGTCGCTCAAGGGGGAGAGACACCCAACTCCTGCGAGAGGGGTTCGGTCACAAGCGCGATGAGGAAGTGTGCAAGGATCCAAGGCCTTGCGATCCTTGGGTCCTTGGCGGGAGGAGAGCGCAGCCCGATCAGGCTCTTCAGGCGCTTGAAGGTGAGTTCGATGCGCCAGCGCATGCGGTAGAGCTTGAGGACCGTATCGGCGGGAAACTCCTCCCGGTCAAGCGAGGTCACAAGCAGGACGAAGCCGGCCGCAATCAGCGTCTGCGGTTGAACCTTGTTGCCCTTGGCCCTGGCTTCCTTGTTGATTTTGCGCCGCGCTTCTTGTGCCGCGGCCTCGGATTTGCGCAAGGCGATCAGGCGCATCTTCACAGGCTCGCCCTTCTTGAGTGCCAGCCGGGCAGGCGTTTCGCAGACTTCCTCCCGGCAGTTCTCCAGGTAGCCGATGAGATCGAACGCCCTGCCGTTGGCGTCGAGCCATCGCGCGTTTTTCCACGACGCGCGCACAACAACATCGCCGCCTTGCGCCATCACCTTGGCGATCCGCTCGGCCTGCAGATAGGCGCGGTCACCGATGCGGATCTCGCCCGGCACCACCGGCACGCGGTCGATCAACTCGGCCTCGCTCTGATCGGTGATCTCGATGAAGTCGAACTGCTCGCGCTCAAGCTCGAAGGCGCAGTGCATGCGCCAAAGACCATTGTTCTTCTTCTCATACGCACCGGCCTTGGCAACCGCTGTCGCATCGAGGATGCGAACCAGTCGGCCTTTGGCCAAACCTGCATCCTCGCGCTTCAAAAGGTGCCCAATCAACTGCTGCAGCCATGGTCCTGCATTGCGCAGCCGGCCAAGCAACGCCACGTCCGAAATGTCGGCTATCCCGCTCGCCGCCGCCCAAGCCACGACGCCCCGCATGCCAACCTTGCCAAGGCAGTAAGCCAGTGTCAGGCGCAACAGGTCGCTCGCCGACCTGACGCCGCGCGGGCGCAGGAACGCCTTCGTCTCGCGGGCACTTCCTGCGATCAACTCTTCGCCGCCCAGAAGCTCAATCGTCTCGGCCCAGCCGTCATCAACAAGCGATTCGTGTGTCATCGCAGCGTAGAATCACACCCGATTCCGCAAGGCAATACCTATCTTAGCGCCTATGCCC
>NZ_JAMYTN010000047.1:0-1479 GCF_040322455.1 Mesorhizobium sp. M0139 | reverse complement strand
GTTCATCGGGCTCGCCCGCTCGGCGGCCGATGCGACGGAGTATTTCCAGATCCCGACCGGACGTGTGGTCGAGATCGGCACGCAGGTGGCGATCTGAGGTTTCCGGCAGCCTTTGACGCCACGCACCGGTCATTGCGGGGCAAGCCCTGCGCTGGGAACATGGTAGCCCTACCGTCACGGCACTTGATATTGCATCGCAGCAAGCGTAGAGCACCGCGCGCTTATCGGAGTGTCGTCCATGGCCCTTACCAATGCTGGTATTGAGGCAGAACCCGTCGAACAATCGAGCCATCCCGAAATCGAACAGCACAGCACCAAAGTTCTGATGCTGGGCGCGCTCGGTGTGGTCTATGGCGACATCGGCACCAGCCCGATCTACGCCTTCCGGGAAGCGCTTGTTGCGTCCTCCGGCGGCGAAATCGCCGAGCGCGGCGATATTCTGGGCGTGCTGTCGCTGATCATCTGGTCGTTGACGATTATCGTCACCATCAAATACATCATGTTCGTGCTCAGAGCCGACAACCGAGGCGAGGGCGGCGTGCTGTCGCTGATGGCGCTGGCGCGCGGCAGTTTCCCGACCCGCTCGGCGATCATCCTGGCCATCGGTATTGTCGGCGCGTCATTGTTCTTCGGTGACGCCGTCATCACGCCGGCAATCTCGGTGCTTTCGGCGGTTGAAGGCATGAATGTCGTTACCCCGACCTTCCAGCCCTACGTCGTGCCGCTGACGCTGGTCATCCTTGCGATCCTGTTTTCGGTGCAGCGCTTCGGGACCGGCGGTGTGGCGCTGATCTTCGGGCCGATCACGGCGGTCTGGTTCCTGGCTATCGGTCTTTCGGGCTTGAACCACATCATCGCCGATCCCGAAATCCTGTGGGCGGTCAGCCCGCACTACATCGTCGCCTTCCTGATCAATTCGCCCGATGTCGCCTTCGTCACCATCGGCGCCATCTTCCTCGCCGTCACCGGCGCCGAAGCGCTTTATGCCGATCTCGGCCATTTCGGCCGCAAGCCCATCGTGCTCGCCTGGCTGGCCATCGTGTTTCCCTGCCTGCTGCTAAACTATGCCGGGCAGGGCGCTTTCGTGCTGGCGAAGAACGGTCACGTCGGCCATCCATTCTTCGAGATGAACGAAGGCTGGACGCTGATCCCGATGGTGGTATTGGCAACCGCGGCGACGGTTATCGCCAGCCAGGCGGTCATCTCCGGCGCCTTCTCGCTGACCCGGCAGGCGGTGCAGCTCAATATGCTTCCGCGCCTCGAAATCCTGCACACGTCGGAACGGCAGTCGGGCCAGATCTACATGCCCCGCGTCAATGTTTTGCTGGCGTTGGCGGTGATGTTGCTGGTCGTCGGTTTCGGCGAATCGAGCAAGCTGGCCTCCGCCTATGGCATCTCGGTGACCGGCAACATGCTGGTGACGACGGTGCTGCTGTTCGTCGTCATGACGCGCATTTGGAAATGGCGCCTGTGGGTGGC
>NZ_JAMYTN010000046.1:0-2520 GCF_040322455.1 Mesorhizobium sp. M0139 | reverse complement strand
TGTTTTTGTTTACTAACCCCCCCCCCGCGCACTGCCGCCCCCCCCGTCCCCCCGCCCCCTGGGCGGGGGTTTCTTTCTAATCCAAATGCGCCCCGCCCCCCCCCCCCCACCCGCCCCCCCCCCTTCTCCCATGAAATTACCGGCTAAGATTGGTGTATCAGACGGCTTCCCAGCCTTCCTTGCCGCCGGCGCGGAAGATGGCGTCGATGACCTTCTGGTTGAGCACGGACTCCTCCAGCGTGAAGACACGCTCCTTGCCACCCTGTGCCGCCCTGGCAAACGTCTCGACCTCGCGCCGGTATTGCTGCGTGCCGGGAAAGCGGAACACCTGCGCCTCCGTATGGTTCTGGTTGTGCAGTTCGATGCGGTGATGGTCGTAGAGCCCGGCATTGAACGGCGAGAACACCTCGATGAACCCTTTCTCGCCGTGGAACACCATCACCTGCCGCGCCGCCATCTGCGTCGACAGATAGAAGGACAGTTCGAAATCGCCGAAATCGGCGCGGATCGAGGAATAGATGTCGGTGCCGAATTTCTTGTCGCGCTCGATCGTCGCCTGCACGCGCAGCGGCTCCTTGCCGGTTGAAAACCGCGTCGACACCGTCGGATAGACGCCGATATCAGGCAGCGCGCCGCCGCCGAGATCGAGCTGGTTGCGCATGTTGGTGGGATCGACATTGTAATAGGAGAAGGCGCCCTGCACATGGCGCAGCCGGCCGATGGCGCCATCGGCGATGAGATCGCGCACCTTGATCCATTGCGGGTGGTAGATGACCATGAAGGCCTCGCAGACCAGCACCTTCTTCTGGTCGCGCAGCTTGATCAGCGGTGCGATGTTCTTGGCGTCGAGCGCCAGCGGCTTTTCCACCAGCACATGCTTGCCCGCTTCGATGGCCTTGGCCGTCCACTCGACATGCTGCGAGGTCGGCAGCGGGATGTAGACGCCGTCGACGTCTTTCGAAGCGAGCAGCTCCTCATACGAACCAAAGGCATGCCTGGCGCCGAACCGCTCGCCCAGGGCCTCGGCCTTCGACAGGTCGCGGCTGGCGATCGCGGACAAAACGCCATTCTCGGCCTCGACGATTGCCGGCAACAATTGCTCGCGGCCGATCTTGGCCGTCGACAAAACACCCCATCGGAACATCAGGCTTCTCCTATCGATTTACAGGCGAGGAGGTTTGCCCGAAATTGCGGGAAAAGCCAATGCGGATCGCTGGTCCTGCTAGCCTCGCTTGCCCGTCAGCGTCATGTCGAAATTGACGATATTCGAATAGATCGGCGTGCCGACATCCATGCCGTAGCGGGAGCGCAGCACCTTGCCGGTGACGTGGAATTTTATGACGCCACCCTTCAGCCCGCCGAGCTCGGCAGTGAACTTTTCCGCAAACGTCTTGCCGCGCGCCGTCAGCCGGCCGCTGACCAGCGCCGTGGTGTCGCTGGTGCGGGTGACGCTGGTCGAGCGGAACTGGATTTCGGGGCTGTTGGCGACGTCGAATACCGCATCGGAGCGCAGGAACGCGTCGATGCGGCCCTGGCCGGTGCCGACGCTTTCGGGATAGATGGTGAAGTTGACCGCGGAACGGCCGACATCGCTGTTGTCGATGCGGATGGAGCCCTTGAAGCGGCCAAAGACGCCGTCGAGGCCGCCGCCACCGACCTTGCCGATGGAGAAGCGAATGCTGGAGCTGGTCGGGTTGACCGTGTAGCTGCCGGCTGCGTCGCCGAGGTCCACAGCGGCGGAGACAGGCATGGCAAGGCAAGCGGCAACAGCCGCCAATCCGAAGATGCGCGCATACATGGGTTTTGTCCTTCTGGGGCAGGCGAAGTGTTGCGCCCTCACTCCAATGAACGAATGCGCGGCGCGCGCTATTCCATGTCCTGATCTGACGAAGGCGTGATCATGCGCGTGAGCACGCTGTCGCGCAGCCAGAAATGATGCCGCAGCGCCGCCAGCGCATGCAGCGCAACCAAGGCAATGCCGGCATAGGCGAGATACCAGTGTGCTGCCGCCCAGAAGTTTTCCGCCGCATCGGACACGCCGAGCGGCAGGTTCGGCATCACGAAAAGGTTGAACGGCATGCTGGGGATCTCCAGCATCGACACCGAAACCAGTGCCCAGCCGGACAGCGGCACCGCGAGCTGGAAGCCATAAAGTGCCAGATGCGCCAGCGGCGCCGTCCGACGCTCCAGGCCTCCGACCGAGGCCGGCAAGGCCGGGGCCGCATTGCCGAGCCGCCAGGCAATGCGCAGGATGAGGAGGCCGAGCAGCAGGAAGCCGAAGGATTTGTGCAGCTGGATCAGCTCGAAGGCGGTGCGCTGGCTGGTCAACCGCACCATGATGAAGCCGAGCATGAACTGGCCGATGAACAGGATGCCGATCAGCCAGTGGAGGACGATCGCCGCCCAGCCGTAGCGGGTTGAGTTGTTGGTGATGAATGCCGGCATGGCTGGTGAACGAATGGCAGCTGGGCTTTCTTCCACCCTCCCCCTTGTGGGGAGGGTCGGCGCGAAGCGACGGGG
>NZ_JAMYTN010000045.1:0-3169 GCF_040322455.1 Mesorhizobium sp. M0139 | reverse complement strand
GGGGCGGTCGGTCTCACATCTCTGACACTCCTTGCCAACACTCTCTCGCAAGGGCCGATAAGCGATACCGTTGCCCACAACATGGCACGCAATGGTCTGCTGCAAGCAGCGCGTTGCAATGCCGAGGTCGTGCAAGCTCTCGGTCTTGGAAAGCGGATCGCTGCCCGATGGCAAAAGGCCAATGCCAAGTGTCTGGCCGCCAACCGGAAAGCTGGGGATGTGGCAGGTGGGCTGGGTGCCATTTCAAAGTCGCTGCGCGTGCTGCTGCAATCGGCCATTCTTGCCGTCGGTGCGTACCTTGTCGTCAGGGAAGAGGCTACGGCCGGGGTCATGATTGCCAGTTCGATCATGATGGGGCGTGCGCTGGCTCCGGTCGACCTCGCCATTTCAAGCTGGAAACCCTTCCTCATGGCGCGCCAGGGTTGGGCGCGGCTGGAGGACCTCTTGGAAAAGGTTCCTGAAACCGCTCCTGTTATGCTAATGCCTGCACCTGAACGCGAACTGCGCCTCGAAAGCGTGACAATCGTTCCGCCCGGTGAAAGCAAGCCGACCGTGACCGGCATTGCGTTTGCCATTCAGGCGGGAAGCGCACTCGGGGTCATCGGCCCGTCGGGCTCGGGCAAGTCGACACTCTCGCGCGCCATCGTCGGCGCATGGACGCCGGTCGCCGGGAAGGTTCGCATCGACAGCGCAAGCCTCGATCAATGGGACCGGGAAGCACTAGGCCGTCACATCGGCTATCTGCCACAAGGTGTTGAATTGTTCGATGGCACCATTGCCGAAAACATCGCTCGTTTTGAACATGATCCTGACCCTGAGGCTATTGTCGCCGCGGCGAAAGCAGCGGGCACGCACGAACTGATCCTCCGATTTGAGCACGGATACGAAACTCCGATTGGTGAGGCCGGATCGGCACTTTCCGCCGGGCAGCGTCAGCTTATCGGTCTTGCCCGGGCCCTTTATCGAGACCCTTTCCTTGTCGTGCTGGATGAACCCAATGCCCATCTCGACGCGGAAGGCGAGGCTGCAGTCGTTAATGCGATCGCCTCCGTGCGCGAGCGCAAGGGCATTGCGGTTGTCGTCGCCCATCGGCCGAGCGCCATCCGCGCCGTGGATTTGGTGTTGGTGATGGAAGGTGGACGGCAGCGATCATTCGGTGCGCGTTCCAAAGTCCTGAAGGCCATCGAGTCTACACAGGATCACGTGGCAGAGCGCGCTGACATGGAGGATCCCGGTGTCCGGCATTCATCAGAACAATGACGTTTCGAGTCCATTCGCCGGCACCTGGTGGCGGGCCTTCTGGCGAGCGTGATCTTTGTGGGAGGAGCCGGAGCCTGGGCGACCTTCACGAATCTCTCCGGTGCGGTTGTAGCGTCCGGACACTTTGTCGTCGTTTCCTAGTGAGAAGATACAGCACCCGACTGGCGGGGTGGTGGGAGAAATCCTGGTGCGCGAAAGCCGGATCGCAGCCGATCTGGCGACGGATGAAAAACCCGGCATTTCGTACTACCTGGTGCGCCTGTCGGTTCCGATCTCGGCTCGCGCGAACGCGCTCCCTAACGTTCCATTGCTCGCAATGGGCAGTGCCGGCGCGACTCGGCAACACAGCCCCATGCCCGTTCTTCCGAGGGCGGCCCAACCAGAACGACCGGTTACAAAGTTTCCTGGACCGTTCTTTGAGTGTGAATGTTCGGGCCGATTGCCTGGGCGCGTCCCCGCCGCCTGCGAGCCCGCAACTGCTCAGCAGAAGCGCGAAGTGAACGAGAATGCATCCATTTCGTAAATGTATGCCTATCCAAGCAATCGATTTCTCAAATTGTCCGATGACGAATATGAACGCGTCAGGCAGGGGCATCACTAGGAGTATTTTCAATGGCAAAGATTATCGAAGGTGGCCCGAGTTCCGAAACACTCCTCGGCACCGAGGGTGTTGACTGGATCGAGGGTTACCAGGGCGGTGACTGGCTTGACGGTCGTGGCGGCAACGACGAGATCTCGGGTGGCGCGGGCAGTGACCGAGCCATCGGCGGCAAGGGTAACGACCGCATCTTCGGCGGAGATGGCTGGGACGATCTCTCCGGCGACAACGGCCGCTTCAACGCGCGCGTCTCCGGTGAGGACAATGACAGGCTCAGCGGCGGACCCGGCCAGGATGTCCTCTACGTGGGTGACGGCCAGGACACGTTGACCGGGGGCAGCGACAGTGACACGTTCGTGTTCCAGTTCCACAATCCGGTGCCTGGGGTTGTCGGGTCGACGTCGGACATTACCACTATCACCGATTTCAACCCGGCGGAGGACAAGTTCGCCTTCGATGCGGTGGGCCTCTACAACGATGGTTTTGGCGCGAACTTCGTCAACAACGCCAGCATACAGTCCGGCTACCCGGTGAGCAGCTTCTACAGCGGTGCGGCCTCGGGTGCGAACGGCGAACACGTCGTGGTGATCACTGGCGAATCTTTCAACTCTGCTAATGAGGCGGCGAGTGCGATCTCCGGCGAGCACGCCGGCGACATCATTGTCTACCAAAGCAGCTACACCGACAGACTCGCAACTCTGGCCTATGTCACCGCCGACGGCAGCGCGCACGAGTTCGCCCACCTGGGCGGTGTGGTCACCGTGGCAGACCTGGGCCTGACCGCGTCCGACTTCACCTTCGTTTGATCCAGAAAACCCATACGGAACCGCGCCCGCCCCGCCCCCCCTGGGCGGGCGCTTTCCCGTTTCCGCTACTTGCCATGGGCCGGGGCGCCCGGGAGCAGTCAGCGTGTACAGTGACGAAGCCCTGCGCGTCGCGCTGGTCGTGCACCGAAATCTCCCTGAAGGTGTGGAGGCGGATTCGCCTGTTCGGGCCCTCGCGGCCGACCACGATGAATCCCTTCCAAACTTTCAGCCGGACGGTGTTGTTGACCCGCTCCATTAAATGCCGGGACCAAACATATTCGGCGGGAGCACTGATCCTGAACCAGGTAGCGGATGCAGTCGGTTGCCGGTCGGGGGGCAATATAGGGAGCTGGGTCGCCAGCCTCCGGAGACTTACGTGACAACCATTCCTTAAAGGATTCAGCTTTGAGACCCTTCCCTCTGACTTCCGCGATTTGGGGCATTGTGTTGATCAGCGGCGTGGTCAACGTGCTTGCGCTCATCTCGCCGCTGTTCATGCTTCAGG
>NZ_JAMYTN010000044.1:0-4270 GCF_040322455.1 Mesorhizobium sp. M0139 | reverse complement strand
CTTTCAACGCGCATGCCGGGCGACGGCTTGCAGCCGCTTCGCGATCTCGACAATGTTCGCGGCTTCTTAGGTGGAAACGGTCCGACAGCGTTCTTTGATCTGCCATGGATGCTGTTTTATCTTGGCATTTGCTTCCTCCTTCATTTCTGGATCGGCATGACGGCACTTATCGGGGCGGTCGGTCTCACATCTCTGACACTCCTTGCCAACACTCTCTCGCAAGGGCCGATAAGCGATACCGTTGCCCACAACATGGCACGCAATGGCCTGCTGCAAGCAGCGCGATGTAATGCCGACTTGCGCCTGCAGGTGCAATCGGCCATTCTTACCGTCGGTGCGTACCTTGTCGTCAGGCAGGAGGCTACGGCCGGGGTCATGATTGTCAGTTCGATCATGATGGGGCGTGCGCTGGCTCCGGTCGATCTGGCCATTTCAAGCTGGAAACCCTTCCTCATTGCGCGCCAGAGTTGGGCGCGGCTGGAGGACCTCTTGGAAAAGGTTCCTGAAACCGCTCCTGTTGTGCCTATGCCTGCACCTGAACGCGAACTGCGCTTGGAAGGCGTGACAATCGTTCCGCCCGGCGAAAGCAAGCCGACCGTGACCGGCATTGCGTTTGCCATTCAGGCGGGAAGCGCACTCGGGGTCATCGGTCCATCGGGTTCGGGCAAGTCGACACTCTCGCGCGCCATCGTCGGCGCATGGACGCCGGTCGCCGGGAAGGTTCGCATTGACAGCGCAAGCCTCGAACAATGGGACCGGGAAGCACTAGGCCGTCATATCGGCTATCTACCACAAGGTGTTGAACTGTTCGACGGCACCATTGCCGAAAACATTGCTCGTTTTGAACATGATCCTGACCCTGAGGCTATGGTCGCCGCGGCGAAAGCAGCGGGCACGCACGAACTGATCCTCCGATTTGAGCACGGATACGAAACTCCGATTGGTGAGGTCGGATCGGCACTTTCCGCCGGGCAGCGCCAGCTTATCGGTCTTGCCCGTGCCCTTTATCGAGACCCTTTCCTTGTTGTGCTGGATGAACCCAATATCCATCTCGACGCGGAAGGCGAAGCTGCAGTCGCTAAGGCGATCGCCTCCGTGCGCGAGCGCAAGGGCATTGCGGTTGTTGTCTGCCATCAGCCGAGCGTCATCCGCGCCGTGGATTTGGTGTTGGTGATGGAAGGTGGACGGCAGCGATCATTCGGTGCGCCTTCCAAAGTCCTGAAGGCCATCGAGTCTACGCAGGATAACGTGGCAGAGCGCGCTGACATGGAGGATACCGGTGTCCGGCATTGATCAGAACAATGACGTTTCAAGCTCCATTCGCCGCCACCTGGTGGCGGGCCTTCTGGCGAGCGTGATCTTTGTGGGAGGAGCCGGAGCCTGGGCGACCTTCACGAATCTCTCCGGTGCGGTTGTAGCGACCGGACACTTTGTCGTCGTTTCGTATGTCAAGAAGGTGCAGCACCCGACTGGCGGGGTGGTGGGAGAAATCCTGGTGCGCGAAGGCGATAAAGTAAAAGCCGGCGACATCCTCATGCGGCTCGATGCCACCCAGACGCGCGCTAATCTCGCCATAGTCACCAAGCGGCTCGATGAGCTGGGCGCCTACCTGGCACGACTCGATGCTGAGCGTGACGATCTCGCGGAAATCGCCTTCCCGGACTGGCTACTCGCCCGAAGAGATGTTCCAGACGTAGCTTCGGCAATAGATAGCGAGACGTTGCTGTTCGAATTCCGCAGGCAATCCCGCGACGGGAAGCAGGCGCAATTGGCGGAACGCATTACTCAATATCACCACGAGATCGAAGGACTCAAGGCGCAGGAAATTGCCTGTGAAAAAATGATCGAGGTTCTCCAAAAGGAAATTGCTGTTCTAAGTGGGCTGCGCGAGCAAGGCATTGTCTCGGTCCAACGGTTGAACAGCCTGAAGATCCAGGTTGCCACTTTCGGTGGCGAACGCGGTGAGAAGATCGCAGATCAGGCACAGACGGCAGCCCGCATAGCCGAAACGCGCCTGCAGATCCCGCAGATCGATCAGGATTTCAAGACGGAAGTCGGCCAGGAGCTCAGAGAGGTTCAGGCGCAGGTCGGGGAGTATGTTGAGCGCAAGGTGGCGGTTGAACAGGAACTGCGGCGGATCGATGTCGTCGCGCCGCAGTCAGGCACCATTCAACAACTCGCAGTTCATACGGTCGGCGGAGTGATTACGCCCGCCGATCCGATCATGCTAATCGTGCCGGAAGGCGACGATCTTGCGCTTGAAGTACGAATCACCCCGAAGGACATCGACCAAATCCAGCTTGGTCACAAGGCCGTGCTGCGGATGTCAGCCTTCAATCTGAGAACCACGCCGATATTGAACGGATATGTCAGCCGGATCGCAGCCGATCTGGCGACGGATGAAAAAAACGGCATTTCGTACTACCTGGTGCGCCTGTCGGTTCCGCAGGCGGAACTGACGAAGCTCAAGGGCCTGACGCTCGTGCCCGGTATGCCGGCCGAAGCGATGGTCCAGACGGGCGAGCGTACGGCGCTTTCCTATTTCGTGAAGCCGCTGTCGGACCAAATCAGTCGGACATTCCGGGAGGAATGAAATAACCCACGGGAATATATTGTTGGTATTTCTGTTAGTTGTCCGCAGGCTATGTGCGTGGTAAGATCTGAAAGCATAGACACATTTCCTACTTGCCTCTGAGCACCACTTGTTTCTGTAATATTCAGCTCATGTTGCACCATGTTGCAACTGAGTATCCTTGTTTTCCAACGGTTTTTACTGATGCGCGGCTGATGGACGCGACATGAAACGCGACATGAAAAACCCGCCACCAGCAGCAGCGGGCTGTTCGTTTCTCTTCTGCGGAATGAAAGTCAGTCAGTGCCGCGTGGCTGACATCGCCTCGAACATATCCCAAGCCGCATCTCGGTTTCGGTGCTTGCCGGGAATGGGGACCCAGCACTGCTTCGCAAAGATCCGAGCTTCTGGATCGTCGTCAGGATGCGTATCGGTCACAAGCGCCGCCCAGTCCCACTTCCGGGCTTCGCGGCGCATCATGTCGACCACAAACCAGCCGGACGACGGTCGATCACGTTCGGTCGTTCGCATGGCAGTTTCCTTCTGAACGAAAGATCATTGCCGTTCACTCAGCGGCCTGAAGTCAACGCCGACAGTCTGGAAGACGAGCAGCGCACGCGTGGCTGGCGAGGGCACCGTTTCCATGTCGGGCTACAACTCTCGGTCATCGTAGCATGCGCCGCAAGAGTGTTGCAGGGCACGAGGGCTGTTTGGCGGTAGGGGTTGCGCTCGCCAGGGTAGATGTCGCGCATAAGCAGCAGACATTCGAAGAACAGCCACTCACTGTAGGCTTGCAGCAGTTCCTCCTGGGAGGGGCAGAGGCGCCGGTTGCGGCGAGACATGCGCCGCGGCAGCGCCTCTTATGGCCGGAATAGAGGCGATGGCACCGAGCAGGGCGCGGCGGAAAATCTTCCAAGGAAGGCAGCGGCCATAGCTTCGCCGGCCTCCAGAAGAGGGGTGTTAGGCATTTGGGTCTGCATTTGCGATAACATTGCACTAATGGTATAAGGCTGCACGTATCGCCGGCCCGGGCGCTTGTTGGATGGTCGCAGGATCAGCTGGCAGCGGCCTCCCAGGTGGCCAAGACGACCATTGCCAATTTCGAAGCTGGCAAGCGGACGCCATACGACCGCACGTTGGTCGACCTGCAGGCCGCTCTGGAGCCTGCCGGGGTTGAGCTCATTCCGCAGAATGGAGGAGGCGCCGGTGTGAGGCTTGTAAAGCCGTAGCCGGGCCGGCGCTTGCGTTCGCGCTCAACCGGCGCGAAGCTGCCTTTTGGGGAATGGGAGGGCATACGTATGGCAATCAGATATCGGGCGACGACAACGATCCGGCTCAACACGGATGGCGTATGGGGTGCTTGGATGTTGATCGTGTCTCCGCTGGTGCAGGCGATTAGCTGGTACTACTATTTTGCGAAGCCGGACTATGGATGGCTCGGCCTTATTGCCCTCACCAGCGTGACAGTGCCCTGCGGCTTCGTGCTGCTACTGATCGGCCGCGACTATGACAGTATCGTCGACGAGACGAACTGACGCCTCGCCGATGGAGCGGCGCGATGCCCAAGGACAATACGTCTGGCATGCAGCCGGGGAAGGAAGACCTAGGTGTTTAGTCCCAAGGTTTGATGGGTTGGATCGAGCCTGAATCGTTCGGGCTCTTTTGTCCAGATTTTGCAGATGTATTCAAAGGGCGTGA
>NZ_JAMYTN010000043.1:0-5178 GCF_040322455.1 Mesorhizobium sp. M0139 | reverse complement strand
CAGATCCTGGCCGTGGAGATGGCCAATCGCGAGAGCCGCTCGGCCTGGAGGGACTTCCTCGTCGGCCTCAAGGCGCGCGGCCTCAAGGGCGTCGAGTTGGCCGTGTCCGACGATCACGCCGGCCTGGTGGCAGCGATCGGCGAGTGATCCCCGAAGCCGCATGGCTTGCCAAATCGTCGGCACGCTATCCGCGCCTGACAGGCTGGGCCGAGGATGCCATCGAACAAACCCTGACCTTCTTCAGACTGCCGAGACAGCACCACAAGCATCTCAAATCCACCATCATGCCGGAGCGGCTCAACGAGGAAATCCGCCGGCGCACCTATGTCGTGCGCATCTTCCCCAATACCGAAAGCTGCCTGCGCCTGGTCAGGGCGTTGGCCGTCGAGACCAATGAAAACTGGATGGAGGCCAACCGATACATCAATATGGACGACCTGCGCGAGCACAAGAAGCTCGCTCTGCGCCAAGCCGCATAACCAGCATCATGGCCGCCCCATTTTGCAGAACTTGACGCACACAACCGTTGGCTCGGCGCTCGCGGATCACCAGCGTCCTTTGAGCGGTAGCGCTTTTCAGGTTGAGGTTAAAGTCCTGTTGTGGCTCCGCACGGCCTCCATTAGTTGGACAATGGGGCAGCGGTGCAGCGCCGGCAAATGGACGACTCCATGTTTCACAATGTTAGATAAGCGTAAAAGCGCCAGGACATAACCACATAAACATTTCGTTATGCGCCATTGACAAGAGAAGGGATTGCTGTGATTGTCTGGCGTGTCGTGGTTCTCGCGTGCGGCGCTGCCGCAGCGGAGCTAAGAGGGAAGCCGGTGCGATGCCGGCGCTGCCCCCGCAACTGTTAGCGGCGAGCCAACCCCACTCATGTCACTGAGGCGAATACCCTCGGGAAGACGGGTAGAGGCTATGACCCCGCGAGCCAGGAGACCTGCCACGACGAATCACGTCCACGGGCGGGGTGTCTCGGTGGCCGCTGCAATCCGGCGTGCCGGGCCTGCTAGCGCCTTCCTTGTCACCGACGCCCCCAACCATCGGGGTATGACATGACTGTCTCTCAGCAAATTCCTGTAGCAACGCTCGGCGTGCCGCGCTTCGGTCGTCGGCGAGAACTGAAATTCGCGCTTGAAAGCTACTGGTCCGGAACATCGTCCGCTGGCGACCTTCTCACGACGTCGAAGGCGCTCCGTGCCGCTAGCTGGGAAGAGCAGCGCGATCGCGGCGTGTCGAAAATCCCGTCGAACGACTTCTCGCTTTACGACCATGTGCTCGACACCGCAGCCATGGTCGGGGCCGTTCCATCCCGTTACGGCTGGAATAGCGGCGAGGTCCCACTTGACATCTACTTCGCAATGGCGCGCGGCAACCAGGGTCAGACGGAGGATTGTGGACACGCTGGTCACCAGGAGGAGGCTCATGGACCTGGTGTAACCGCGATGGAAATGACCAAGTGGTTTGACACCAACTACCACTACATTGTGCCGGAACTCGATGATGATCAGACGTTCGCCCTCTCGTCGTCGAAGCCGGTCGATTACTTCCTCGAGGCTAAAGCTCTCGGCATTCACACACGCCCAGTCATCCTTGGACCCATCACCTTCCTCAAGCTGGCGAAATCGCCTGCCGAGGGGTTCGGTCCCATCGCGCTCCTACCGCGGCTGCTGCCCGTTTACGAGCAAGTCCTGCAGAAGCTGAACCTGTCGGGAGCCGACTGGGTGCAGATCGATGAGCCAGCGCTTGTCCTCGATCTGAACCCGAACGAACGAGCTGCGTTCGAATTCGCCTATGGCCAGCTGTCGAAAGCCGCGCCCGAGCTGAAGATCATGCTGGCTACGTATTTCGGGTCGCTGGGAGACAATCTCGAAACCGCGGTTTCTCTGCCCCTGGCCGGGCTGCATATTGATCTCGTGCGCGCTCCCGAGCAGCTGGAAACGGTGGGTCGGCTCGCTCCGAAGGATCTGGTGCTCTCGCTTGGCTTGATCGATGGCCGCAACGTCTGGCGTGCGAACCTGCCCGCCATTCTCGACCGCATCAAACCGATCGTCGCCGGCTGGCCCTTGGACCGCGTCGAGATCGCGCCTTCTTGCTCGATGCTGCATGTGCCGATTGATCTGCGCATGGAGACGGAACTCGACGCCGACATCAGGTCGTGGCTCGCCTTCGCGGCCCAGAAGACCGACGAGCTGGTCTTGCTGGCCCGGGCCCTGTCCCAAGGCAGGGATGCGGTGGCAGGCGCGTTGAAAGCGTCTGCCGAGGCTGCCGCCACGCGCGTGACATCCACGAGGATCCATGACCCGCTTGTTCAGGGGCGGATCGCTAGCATTGAGGACAGCGCGAAGCGACGAGAGAGCGCTTTTGGCGAGCGCTCCAGAGTCCAAGCCGGCTCACTCGGGCTGCCGCCGTTCCCGACGACGACCATCGGGTCCTTCCCGCAGACGCCGCAGGTACGCAAGGCGCGGGCCGCTCATGCGAAGGGCCAGCTGAGCTATGTCGACTATGAGACGTTCCTGAAGAAGGAGATCGAGGCTGCAATTCGCTGGCAGGAAGAGATCGGGCTGGACGTGCTGGTGCACGGTGAGTTCGAGCGAAACGACATGGTACAGCATTTCGGCGAGCAGTTGTCCGGCTTCGCGCTCACCCAGCATGCCTGGGTACAAAGCTATGGGTCGCGCTACGTGCGTCCCCCCATCATTTTCGGCGACGTATCGAGGCGCAATCCGATGACAGTGCGCTGGTGGCAATTCGCCCAGTCGCTTACGGAAAAGCCCGTGAAGGGAATGCTCACAGGCCCAGTCACCATTCTCAACTGGTCTTTTGTTCGCGACGACGTACCCCGCTCCGAAGCCTGCCGCCAGATCGCGCTCGCCATCCGCGACGAAGTGACGGATCTCGAAAGATCCGGCGCAAGGATGGTCCAGATCGATGAGGCCGCGTTTCGCGAAGGATTGCCACTGCGCCAATCTGACTGGAAAGTCTATCTCGACTGGGCTGTCGAATGCTTCCGGATCGCTTCAACGGGTGTAAAGGACGCGACTCAAATTCATACCCACATGTGCTATTCGGAGTTCAACGAGATCATTCACGCGATCGCTGAAATGGATGCGGATGTCATTTCGATTGAGACGTCGCGCTCGAAGATGGAACCGTTGGACGCCTTCACGAGCTCCAAATATCCGAACGAAATCGGTCCCGGCGTCTATGATATTCACTCACCACGCGTCCCGGAAGTCGGCGAGATTTCGGACTTAGTCATGCTTGCCCGCGAGCGACTGTCCGACGGCCAACTGTGGATAAACCCGGACTGTGGCCTCAAAACACGCAAATGGGAGGAGGTCCGCCCTGCCCTCATGAACATGGTCGCTGCAGCACGCGCGCTCCGGCAGAAAGTGCAGGCGTAAGGCTTCTCTTCCTCACCGTGTGGGGAGTTGCCGGCTGGCGGATGTCGGCCGGGAATATGCCAAACCGATCACACTCTTGAAAATAAGCCACACGGCGAAAATGTGCAATTTTCCTTCGGCACGTGTCCTCATCCCGCAGAAATATAAATGTGACACCACGCTATAGTTATTGGTCCTTGGGAACATACAGGCCCCGCGCCTCGAACAAATCGTACACACGTCGTTTCTCAACGTAGACTGCTTGGCATGTTCGCTCAGGCGGCGACAATATATGATGCTGCATATGATGCTGCGCGTCTGTCCGCTTCCCCAGTTGATTTGCGCAGACTACGGGCGAGGTTGCAGGTTTCGGGTATTGCTAGCGTGTCCCGCCAATTCGGAGATGGACGTGGCAATTCGTGTGGCCCAAGTAAAAGCCGCAATCATTTTCGATTGCGACGTCCGCAGCCAGTTGGCCCTTATTTTCCTGAGATCTGCGTCACAGGCCGGGGCGTTGTCGCCGTTTCGGAGGGTAAGATGGGATAGGCGACCTCGGGTGCCTCTCCGGTCAGCGAGTTGAGGAAGGCAACAAGCAGGTCAACTTCTTCGTCCGCCAGTACTACGCCAAGCTGGGTGGTCCCCATAATAGCGACGGCCTGTTTCAGATCCCAAACCTTGCCCGAATGAAAGTATGGCGCGGTGAGTGCAACGTTGCGCAGCGGCGCCACGCGGAAAACATAGTAGTCATCGGCTGCATTGGTGACCGCAAATCGGCCCTTGTCTTTGTCCGGCAGGACCTCGGCGCTGGGCTGTTCCACGAGGCCGAATGGGAAATAGGCTTGCCCACCAACGTTGATGCCGGCATGGCAGGACGAGCAGCCTTTGTCCATGAAAAGCGCCAGGCCCTGTTTCTGTTCGGAAGTCATGGCAAGCTCATCACCATTCAGGAAGCTGTCGAACGGGGCCGGTGTGACCAGTGTCGCCTCGAAGGCTTCGATCGCCTTGGCGAAGTTGTCGAAGGTGACCCGATCGGCTTCAGCCGGAAAAGCTGCATCGAACCACTCGACATATTGCGGCATGGACTTGAGCGTGGCGATGAGTTGGTCCGGTGTATTGGCCATTTCGATGCCGGCTTGGACCGGTCCCTTCGCCTGAGCCTTCAGGTCTGCGACACGACCATCCCAGAACTGAGCGATGTTGAAGACAGCGTTCAGTACAGTCGGCGCGTTGCGCTGTCCCTTCTGCCAACCATGGCCGATCGAGGTTTCGTGATTGTCGTCGCCGCCGGTGGCCAGGTTGTGGCACGAGTTGCACGACAAGACGCCTGACGCCGAGACGCGTGGATCGAAGAACAGTGCCTTGCCGAGAGCGATCTTTTCCGGGGTGATCGGGTTGTTGGCGACTGTCGGCGTGGTGGATGGCAAAGCCCTGAAGGTGGCCAATGCCGTATCTCTGAGGTCGGTGGGGATCGAATCCGCAGCAAAGGCGGTGGGTGCCAGCAAGGTGACAGCCATCGTTCTGAATAGGATTTTCATAAATGGTCTTCCTGCGTCGTGCACGCAGCCACTATGCGATCTGCGGCTCATGAACGCCCTGAGCTAGATCAGTTGAGGGAGAGGATCGGGGTCTGGCACCTGTTTTCGCGGCTGAGCTGGGACCCTCTTGGAAGTGATCGCTCTTCTCGATTGGACTTCAGGGGGTAGTGTGCTGAGAGTTCTGCAAATTCGCTGAGAGAGGGCGGTCATGGCAGGCTGGTGATGTTCAACGTCACCGATTCCCGCGAAGGAACGCC
>NZ_JAMYTN010000042.1:0-2500 GCF_040322455.1 Mesorhizobium sp. M0139 | reverse complement strand
GCAATCAATCGTCCTCGAGTAAGGCGGGACACGTGAAATCCTGTCTGAAATTGGGAGGACCACCTTCCAAGCCTAAGTACTCGTGCATGACCGATAGCGAACTAGTACCGTGAGGGAAAGGTGAAAAGCACCCCGACAAGGGGAGTGAAAGAGTACCTGAAACCGATTGCCTACAAACAGTGGGAGCCCGCAAGGGTCACCACGTACCTTTTGTATAATGGGTCAGCGACTTAGTGTGACGAGCAAGCTTAAACCGCTAGGTGTAGGCGCAGCGAAAGCGAGTCTGAACAGGGCGTTCAGTTCGTCGCATTAGACCCGAAACCGAGTGATCTAGCCATGAGCAGGTTGAAGGTAAGGTAACACTTACTGGAGGACCGAACCCATAACTGTTGCAATAGTTCGGGATGACTTGTGGCTAGGGGTGAAAGGCCAATCAAACTCGGAAATAGCTGGTTCTCCGCGAAATCTATTTAGGTAGAGCGTCGACCGAATACCCCAGGGGGTAGAGCACTGGATGGGCTAGGGGTCCTCACCGGATTACCAAACCTAACCAAACTCCGAATACCTGGGAGTACTAGTCGGCAGACACACGGCGGGTGCTAACGTCCGTCGTGAAAAGGGAAACAACCCTGACCTACAGCTAAGGTCCCCAAGTTATGGCTAAGTGGGAAAGGATGTGAGGATCCCAAAACAACCAGGATGTTGGCTTAGAAGCAGCCATCATTTAAAGAAAGCGTAACAGCTCACTGGTCTAAATAAGGGTCTTTGCGCCGAAAATGTAACGGGGCTAAAGCCATACACCGAAGCTTAGGGTTTGGTCCGCAAGGGCCAAGCGGTAGCGGAGCGTTCTGTAAGCTGACGAAGCCATACCCGTGAGGGGTGGTGGAGGTATCAGAAGTGCGAATGCTGACATGAGTAACGTAAGGGGAGTGAGAGACTCCCCCGCCGAAAGACCAAGGGTTCCTGCTTAAAGCTAATCTGAGCAGGGTTAGCCGGCCCCTAAGACGAGGCGGAAACGCGTAGTCGATGGGAACCACGTTAATATTCGTGGGCTTGGAGGTAGTGACGGATCGCACAAGTTGTCCAATCTTATCGGATTGAACGGGCAGCGGAGCGGTTCCAGGAAATAGCTCCTCCTTATAAACCGTACCCGAAACCGACACTGGTGGTCAGGTAGAGTATACCAAGGCGCTTGAGAGAACTATGCTGAAGGAACTCGGCAAATTGCACGCGTAACTTCGGAAGAAGCGTGACCCTTTTCTACGCAAGTAGAGGAGGGTGGCACAGACCAGGGGGTAGCGACTGTTTATCAAAAACACAGGGCTCTGCGAAGTCGCAAGACGACGTATAGGGTCTGACGCCTGCCCGGTGCTGGAAGGTTAAGAGGAGGGGTGCAAGCTCTGAATCGAAGCCCCAGTAAACGGCGGCCGTAACTATAACGGTCCTAAGGTAGCGAAATTCCTTGTCGGGTAAGTTCCGACCTGCACGAATGGCGTAACGACTTCCCCGCTGTCTCCAGCATAGACTCAGTGAAATTGAATTCCCCGTGAAGATGCGGGGTTCCTGCGGTTAGACGGAAAGACCCCGTGCACCTTTACTATAGCTTTACATTGGCATTCGTAGTGGCATGTGTAGGATAGGTGGTAGGCTTTGAAACCTGGGCGCCAGCTCAGGTGGAGCCACCCTTGAAATACCACCCTTATTACTATGGATGTCTAACCGCGGCCCGTTATCCGGGTCCGGGACAATGTATGGTGGGTAGTTTGACTGGGGCGGTCGCCTCCTAAAGAGTAACGGAGGCGCGCGATGGTGGGCTCAGAACGGTCGGAAATCGTTCGCTGAGTGCAATGGCATAAGCCTGCCTGACTGCGAGACTGACAAGTCGAGCAGAGACGAAAGTCGGTCATAGTGATCCGGTGGTCCCGCGTGGAAGGGCCATCGCTCAACGGATAAAAGGTACGCCGGGGATAACAGGCTGA
Source organism: Mesorhizobium sp. M0139 (assembly GCF_040322455.1). NCBI lineage: Bacteria > Pseudomonadati > Pseudomonadota > Alphaproteobacteria > Hyphomicrobiales > Phyllobacteriaceae > Mesorhizobium > Mesorhizobium sp. M0139. Next base: position 521 of record NZ_JAMYTN010000042.1, on the reverse strand, counting down.
TGACCCCCAAGAGTCCATATCGACGGGGTTGTTTGGCACCTCGATGTCGACTCATCGCATCCTGGGGCTGGAGCAGGTCCCAAGGGTATGGCTGTTCGCCATTTAAAGCGGTACGTGAGTTGGGTTCAGAACGTCGTGAGACAGTTCGGTCCCTATCTGCCGTGGGTGTAGGAATATTGAAAGGATCTGTCCCTAGTACGAGAGGACCGGGATGGACGGATCTCTGGTGGACCTGTTGTGGCGCCAGCCGCATAGCAGGGTAGCTATATCCGGACGGGATAACCGCTGAAGGCATCTAAGCGGGAAACCCACCTTAAAACGAGTATTCCCTGAGAACCGTGGAAGACGACCACGTTGATAGGCCGGGTGTGGAAGAGCGGCAACGCTTGAAGCTTACCGGTACTAATAGTTCGATCGGCTTGATCGTTCTCATTCCTTATGCTCATCGTGAAACACGATGATCTGACCAGCGCTCACGCATGAGCGGCCCTTACAGGGCCTATGCTCCGCGAGGGCGCCGG
>NZ_JAMYTN010000041.1:0-7427 GCF_040322455.1 Mesorhizobium sp. M0139 | reverse complement strand
ACACGCGGGCGTGGGTCGGCGGCGAGCGTGTTCGGGTGCACCTGTTTGTAGCAACGCTGGGTTACTCGCGTCGGCTGCATATCCGTCCCTCGCTTGCCGCTATCCGCACCGATCTTGGCGCGATCTCCATTTCTTTGGAACTCAGTAAATCGACCTGGTTGATCACTTCGCTGTCGCCGGGCAGTGGGGAGAAGATGTCGAAACATGCGGTACGCGGCGGCGATATAACAGGACTGCTGGCACGCTTTGCTCAGCTTCAGGACAAGGCACAGGCGCGCGCCGGCCGGCACTTTGCGCTTGTGGTCATTCAGGAGGCGGGTCTCGACGGCTTCTGGATCCATCGAATCCTGGAGGCCGAGGGGATCGAACGCCATGTCGTCGACGCCGCCACGATTGCCACGTCGCGCCGGCGGCGTCGTGCCAAGACCGACAAGATCGATGGTGAGGCGTTGGTGCGTGCGCTGCTCGCCTACAAACGAGGCGAGCCGCGCGTGTGCGCGATGGTTAGGGTACCCGCGTCAAGGAGGAGGACCATCGGCGCATCGGCCGTGAACGCAAGGTTCTGGTTGGTGAGCGGACCTGCCATGTCAGCCGAATCAAGGGCCTGCTGTTTGCTCAGGGCATCACCGAGCCCCTGGGACGTGACCGGCGACATCGGCTTGAGGAATTGAGGACCGGCGACGGCCGCGCAATGCCAGAACATCTGAAGGGGCAAATCCGTCGCGAGCTCGACCGACTCGAACTGGTGAGAGCCCAGATCAAAGAGGTGCAGGCCGAGCGCGACGCTCTGCTGGCCATCGAAGTCGCCGAAACTCCAGCAGCGACATTACTCGATCTCAGGGGTATCGGCCCCGAGTGTGCCGCCATCCTCTACTCGGAAGGGCTGTTCCGGCACTTCGATAATCGCCGGCATGTCGCCGCCTATGCCGGGCTCGCGCCGACGCCTTGGCAGAGCGGACCGGTCCAGCACGAGCAAGGCGTCTCGAAGGCCGGCAACCCCCGACTGCGAACGACGATGATGAGTTGGCCTGGCTGTGGCTGCGCAATCAACCGAGTTCAGCGCTTCCCGCTGGTTCCACGAACGCGTGATGCGCAATCAGGGGCGCCTCAAAAAGACAACCATCGTCGCCCTTGCAAGGAAGCTGCTCGTGGCGCTGTGGAAATACGTGACCGCGGGCGTCGTCATAAGGTGCTGTCATGAAGGCCGCCTGACGAGATCACACCGATACACTCCTCCCTCGAGGCCTGATCAGCCTCGGCGGATCCAGGAGGCGAACCGAGATCCCAGCTGGCTAGAATGCCGTATCAAAGACGGGTCTCGCCTTCTGGGCCCCTGCCGCCGCAAGCGGGATATTGGTGCAGCCGTCTCAAGCGGCGACCGTATGGGAGTTTGATTAGGCTCGATTGACCGAGCCGTGTCACGCAATCGGGCTCAGCTCTGGATTCCGCCACCAATAGGGAGCAATACGATGCCGCCCTAACACACCTCTTGACCTCAGCATCGTCATGTGAGTCTGGGATCAAACAACTAGAGAACTTTCAGGTTTTGACGGAAGCGTAGCCGGCGTTTTCGAAGTCGTTCTTGCATTCAGTGGGGCCGATCGTTGCGACGAGGTGGCCGATGTGGCGCCACGTGTCCTCGACTGTGCGTTTCTGGGCTTGACGCATCCAGTGTTTGATCTTGGCGAAGGCCTGCTCGATCGGATTAAGGTCTGGGGAGTAGGGCGGCAGGTACCAAAGCCGGGCGCCGGCAGCTTTGATCATCTGCCTGATGGCCGCCGACTTAGGGCTTGCGAGATTGTGGGGTGGACGCCCCCTCACGGCATCGCTGTGCCAAAGTGGTGTCGTTGATCATTACTTGAACGGAGGCGTCCATGTTGGAAGTTAACACAATCGGATTGGACCTGGCGAAGAACGTGTTTCAGGCGCACGGCTCGGATGCGTAGGGAGCCACCCTGTTCCGCAAAAAGTTGCGCCGCGATCAGGTGCTTCGGTTCCTAGCTGAGCAGCCGGCTTGCACGGTGGCGATGGAGGCGTGTGCCGGCAGCCACTATTGGGCGCGGGAGATCGCGAAGCTGGGTCATGGCGTCCGGCTGATCGCTCCGGCTACGTCAAGCCTTTCGTCAAACGGCAAAAGAATGATGCGGCTGACGCGGAAGCGATCTGCGAAGCGGCCCAGAGGCCGACCATGCGTTTCGTGGCAGTGAAGAGCGAAGAGCAACAGGCCGCGGCCATTGTGTTCCGCGTCCGCGATCTTGTGGTTCGCCAGCGGACTCAGACGATCAATGCAATACGCGGCCATCTCGCGGAATTTGGACTTGTGGCTGCGCAAGGCCTCTTCCACGTCACTAAACTTGTTACGGCGATCGAGCAGATGGACCCCACTGTCCCCGAAGCCGCCCGCCCGATCCTGTCTTTACTCGTTGAGCAATTGCGGTCGCTGGATGCGAGAGTGGCCGAGCTCCACCGAGAGATTGGCTGGCGCGCCAGAGAGGATGCGGAAGCCAAGCGCTTGATGACGATTCCCGGTATAGGACCGATCACCGCGACGGCGCTTGCCGCGTTGGCCCGTCCGCTCAGACCTTCAAGAGAGGCCGGGACTTCGCGGCATGGCTCGGACTAACGCCGCTGCAACGTTCTTCGGGCGGCAAGCAAAAGCTCGGCGAGACATCCCGCATGGGCGAGCGAACCCTGCGACGGCTGCTGATCATTGGGGCCAGCGCCGCTGTGCGCTGGGCCATGCGGAAGGGGGCGACCGGGGAATCCGTGGCTTTCGCGAATGCTTGAGCGCAAGCCACCCATGCTGGTCATCGTCGCCTTGGCCAACAAGACGGCGCGCATCGTGTGGGCATTAATGGCCAAAGGCGGAACCTATCGAACGCCAGCCATAGCAGGATAGACCGCTCCTCGAGCAGGCTGCCATGGTGTGAGAAGGTCGAACGGAGAGTATGGCGCAACGGTCAACGAGACGGGATCGGGAAAACCAGATCATGGATACGCGCCTTGAGCGCGCCAGGTTGAATTGGACCCGATCCGCGAACTCCCATACGGGCCCGCGGGATGTGACAGCCGCAACAGAGGCCGGACACATGTCAGCACCCGACCACGCTCCGCGCTCTTCGAAAATTCTTCTTGCACCAACGGGGCGTCCACACATGGCCATGATGACGATATCGCCAGGCTTCAGCACGGTGATGAGCTGCTGCTCGACATAGGCGCGGAAGCATTGGCCGTTGATGGGCCCGTCGAAGACGCAAGGTGCAGCAAGCCGATCGCAGCTCAACGCGCCGAGGAAGGTCAGCGTGCGCCAGTGGCCGTGCGCAGCAAAGCCGGGTTGCTGCGTTCAAGCGCTGTCGCCAAGATACGCCTTGTCCGCTCCGCAATTGTCGCTCGAAGCTGCCCAAACCTGATTTGTCGTGCTGGAATGCTTCGCCGATCGGAGATGTGGACACAAGCTGCCGTCGAAGATCTGACTGAGGCTCTCTGCGACATAGTCGGGGGCGCCGTTCTCGTCTCGACGCAACTGACCGCCGTTGTTGAGACCCGTGGTTACGAGAAGTGCGTCGAGCCCGGCAGCCTTTGCACCCCTGATGTCAGTGTCAACCTGATCGCCGACCATCAAAAGACGGTCGGTACCGGCCCGAGCGATGCATTCTTCAAAAATCGCTCTTCCTGGCTTGCCCATAATCTCTACTGAGATTGGAGGAGCTTCGAACGGCGCTAGTCCAGCTTGAAGCATTGGCCCTATTATACTTGGTCCAAAGACGAGCGAGCCATTCTTGCCAGGATAAATGATGTCCGCGTTTGCTGCTATCATACGCGGCATCTCGCCCGTCTCGATTAGTCTGCGTTGAAAGGTGGACAGGATGTTGTCGGCCGCCCGTTTAAAATCGAAACCTGCGTCATCGAGCACTACGAGCGTGTCGAATGTCTCGGCCGCATCAGCGCAATGAAGGTTTGGATGCGTGCCGAATATGTCATGCGCAGCGTGTGCACTGCCCACATACGAAACTAGTCGCCCGGCTCCCAGCTCTTCGAGTACACGACGTCGCGCAACACCGCCCGCAGACACGATGCGATCGACCGCGGGAATCGGAAGTCCCGCGCCGCAGAGACGTGCGCATATTGTCTCAACCGATCCACTACTGATATTCGTCACGATGTAGTATGGCTGACCGGACGTATTAAGTCGGGCCAAGATATCAGCAGCGCCAGGCAGGGCCTCATTTTCGCTGATCAGAACCCCGGTAGCATCGAAAAGTATCGCGTCATACCAATCTGCCAGTGTCTGGGGAGTTGGGCTCTCCGGGGCGACTGTTAGAGGACAGCCCGTCTCCGTCCTTGGCTCAACCGCGCTCGCCTGAGAGGGCGTAAAGCAGCCGTGATGCACGGCCCTTACTTCGGATGGTATGCTGGCCTCGCGCGCCTCGCTATACGCCCAGGCAAGCCACTTGCATAGGATAGCCAAGTCATCTGCCTCGATGGTTGGCCCCGCCCATATCCGAAATCCTAGCGGCGCATCACCGTAGCTCCAGATGTCAAAAGCCGCACCTTCTACTTCGAGTAGACGGATCATCTCCGCAACGATTCTACCGTCGTCCTCCTTTTCGCCGGCTGCGAGCTGCTCTCGTACAAGCCGAAGAGTAATTGAACAGGTGGAGCGTGCTACCGGATTGGTGCAAGTCCAATCAATCCAAGGGGTAGAGTCCACCCAGTCGGCCATCACAGCATAATTATTGGCAACCCTTTTTAAAAGCGCGGGTAATCCACCACACCCCTCGGCCCAGTCGAGCGCGGAGTGGATATCCTCGACGGCGAACATGCTGGGGGTAGAGATCGTGCGGCCACCAAAGAACGCTTCGTTTATAGATCCATTAGCGTTGTGCAGTCTCATGAGCCTGGCTACGGGCTTGCGTCCGCCGGCCCTTAGCCGTGCCTGGGCCCGAGGCGAGAGCGCGATCATGCCATGGCCGCCTTCGCCTCCAAGCGCCTTCTGCCATGACCAGCACAGAACATCGATCCGATCGAAGTCGATGTACCTCGTAAAAGCTGCGGAGACGGCATCTGCGATCACAAGCCCGGCACGGTCGGGAAGAATCCAATCAAGATCCGGTGGACAAACGCCGTTGCTGGTGCCGTTTAACACTAAAACGATGTCGTGATTGGGATCGATCCCGCTCGTGCTCGGAAAATCTCCGAAAGCACAAACGTGCCGCCGTTGGGGGGCGAGCGTCAAGGCGTCGATCTCGTTTGCCCAATACTGCGAGAAGCTATCCGACAAGAATGTCTCGACTGGCGACGGCCCGAGTAGATTTTGTAAGGCCATGCTGCAGGCTCCCGTGCCCGAACCCGGCACGATCCCGCAGAGCCAGTTGTCAGGCAGTCCTAACAACGAGGCCATGCGCCTGATTACCTCTCCCAGGCGTTCTCCTCCCTCGAAGCTCCGGTGACTACGTCCAACGTAGCGCAGCATAGGTGGGTGCACGCTCCAACCAGGATGTTTACGGCAAGGCCCTGATGAAAACCGCGGATCGGACGGGCGGAGCGATGGTTTCGCAACAGCATTTGGCAAAGTCATGGCTTCCTTCAATTGGCAACAATGGGCAGCTCAACAGAGATATCTGCAATCACGCGTCGTCCTTAGCCATTAGCGTTGCCAGCTTTTCATCGGCAAAACTCATCCGTTCATCGGCGCGGAGGTTCGATAGGCGCCTTATAATTGCGGCGTCAGACAATACCCCGGCTTCACGTAGCTTTTGAACATAGGACGGATGGATAAAGTTGGAGCCAGCGAATTGATAGGCCGCGCTGCTGCCCCAGCCATACCGTTTGCGAAGCGGATCGAAGTGACGCAGGACGTGCTCGAGGAGTGCCCGTTCCTTGGATGTTTTGAGGCGAGTGAGAATCGGAAGGAGCTGCTCACTAGCCGCATTGCCGGCCCCGCGGCCCATGCCGCCCATGGTGCAGTCTATCCAAGTCGCTCCCGCCATCGCGGCGGCCACTGAATTGACCAGTGCATATCCACGGTTATCATGGCCGTGGAATCCAATATCAGGCTCAATTTGATCCGCAAACCGGCCCACAAATTCCTGAACCCGAGTCGGCTTCATAGAGCCAAAGGAATCGGCAATATAAAGCACGTCGATCGTGTTGATTTGCTTTATTTCCTTGAGGCACATTTCAACTTCGGCAGCATTCGCTGCGTCGATCTGCATGAGATTCAAAAACACACGGAAGCCCCTGTGAGACAACTCAGCGCAAATGTCTCGGCAAGCAGCCAAGTAGCTGTAGTGCGCCGCTACGCGGACGGTCGTGATTTGCCTTGGCGCTAGTCCCTCTGTCAGTCGGATCACGGCAAGTGGTACAGGTAGTTCGCTCGCAAGCACATCCTTGGCATCGATCATCACGCAAGCCTCGCCTATGAGATCGGCAGCCACCTGTTCGGCCTTAGAGCTCGTCACACTGGCGAAATATCCATGGCTCTCAGGCTTTCCGGCGAGCCCCAGCTCGACCATGCGCACCGGGAGAGTGTTGATAGTAGCGACATAGTCCGACACCAAGTCCGCCGCGAAATCCCAACCTGTGTAGTAGCCACCGTCACGCAACGTGCAGTCCAGCAAGTTTACTTCATCTGGTATTGTGTTTAACATTGTCTAACCTTCTCCAAATGACGCCACAACATCGAAGTATACCTGCAGCAGCCCGTGGCGCAGCCCCGCCGACATAGAGAATCGCCTGACACCAGCGATGCAACTGCTCCGATGTTTCGGCAACTCAACCTGATGGATCCGCGCAGTTACTACATCAATTGCGCTCGCCAGCACTTCGGTGCCTTGCTGCTAACCGATCCACTACTCTTTCGAGCCGCCCAGGATCCCGCGAGAGGCGGCAACCTTCGTTGGGGTAACTCCTCAGCTATGGCTAAGCCTAAGCCGCTGAGACGGCCGCCATTGCCACCATGCGCTCAGGCCCTTTATCCCACAGTTAACATCACTGCGCTTCTTGGCGCCGTTGCAGACAGCTGAGCATATACCGTGCCAAACGAAAAAAACTGCTCAACACAGTAGGATAGCCCAACTGATAAACTTCAGTGTGCTGTACCTGTGCATGATCATGACACAGATGCATGGAATCCGACGAAGGTTGTGTGCGTCAAGTTCTGCAAAATGGGGCAGCCATGATGCTGGTCATGATGCTGGTCATGCGGCTTGGCGCAGAGCGAGCTTCTTGTGCTCGCGCAGGTCGTCCATGTTGATGTATCGGTTGGCCTCCATCCAGTTTTCATTGGTCTCGACGGCCAAGGCCCTGACCAGGCGCAGGCAGCTTTCGGTATTGGGGAAGATGCGCACGACATAGGTGCGCCGGCGGATTTCCTCGTTGAGCCGCTCCAGCATGTTGGTGGATTTGAGATGCTTGTGGTGCTGTCT
>NZ_JAMYTN010000040.1:0-7906 GCF_040322455.1 Mesorhizobium sp. M0139 | reverse complement strand
AGCGCCGCTGGACACGCCTATGACGTCACGGTTCAGGCTTCTGACGGGACCCTGACCAGCTCGCAGACCTTCACCATCAATGTGACCGACGTTGCCCCGACGCAGCCGACCGACGGCAATGGCGCGGCCAACACGGTTTCGGAAGGCGTCGCCAACGGGGCGACGGTCGGCATCACGGCGACCTCGACCGACGTCAACGGCGGCACGGTCACGTACTCGCTGACCGGCGACACGTCGGGTGGCGGCTTCACGATCGACAGCGGCACCGGCATCGTGACGGTGGCGGACGCCACCAAGATCGACTTCGAGAGCGCCGCTGGACACGCCTATGACGTCACGGTTCAGGCTTCTGACGGGACCCTGACCAGCTCGCAGACCTTCACCATCAATGTGACCGACGTTGACGAGGCGCCGACGGTGACCTCGGGTGCGACGGCGAGCGTGGCGGAGAACGCGCCGGCCAGCACGGTGGTGTATACCGCGACGGCGACCGATCCAGACACCACGGCGCCGAACAATACCAAGACCTGGAGCTTGACCGGCACCGATGCATCGCTGTTGAGCATCAATTCCAGTGGCCAAGTCACACTCAATGCCTCGGCCAACTTCGAGGCCAAGACTTCCTACAGCTTCAATGTCGTGGACACCGACGGCGGCGGGCTGACCGCCAGCAAGGCCGTGGTCCTGAGCATCACCGACGTCAACGAGGCGCCGACGGTGACCTCGGGTGCGACGGCGAGCGTGGCGGAGAACGCGCCGGCCAGCACGGTGGTGTATACCGCGACGGCGACTGATCCAGACACCACGGCGCCGAACAATATCAAGACCTGGAGCTTGACCGGCACCGATGCATCGCTGTTGAGCATCAATTCCAGTGGCCAAGTCACACTCAATGCCTCGGCCAACTTCGAGGCCAAGACTTCCTACAGCTTCAATGTGGTGGACACCGACGGCGGCGGCCTGATCGCCAGCAAGGCCGTGGTGCTGAGCATCACCAACGTCAACGAGGCGCCGACGGCGCCTACCGATACCAACAGCGCGAACAATTTCGTTGCCGCGAACGCCGCGAATGGCACGCTTATCGGGGTCACGGCAAATTCGACCGATCCCGACGCCGGAGACACGGTTACCTATAGCTTTACGAGCAATCCCAACAATCTGTTCGCTATCAACTCGGCGACCGGCGTAGTGACCGTCGCCGACAGCTCGAGTCTCAATGCGGGCTCCTACACGATCGGAGTTCAGGCCACTGACAATCATGCGCTGTCCGGTCCGAGCTCGAACTTCACTGTCGCGGTGGCAGGCCTCGCGGTGACCTTGACTTCAGCGCAAATCAGTAATCTTGAATCCGGAAATCAGCTCAACAAGAACACTGACCTTGGAATTTTCAATGTCATCGGGAACCCTAACGCGAACACCTATACCTTCTCGCTCCCCAGCAACGTAGGCGACAACAACAGCTTCGCTATCAACTCGACTACAGGCCTGCTGTCGACCGGGACATCTAACGTAGGCTCAAACGCGACTTACCATCTCACTGTGACAGTTACGTTTGGGGCCAATACCTTATCGGTACCAGTCAATGTTATAGCTGGAGGAACCGGTAACGACTCGCTATCGGCCACAACCGGAATTAATTTGTTCTACGGTCTAAATGGAACTGACACCATCGCGGGGGGCTCCGGCTTCGACGGAATTATCGCTGGTGCTGGGACCGACACCCTTATTGGAAATGGCGGAGGCGATTTTCTGGCGGGGGGCGGGCAAAGCGATACGTTCAAGTACAATGCCATCACCGACTCCCAGTCCGGCATTGTCAACAACGTTGCCAATTATGACACGATCGCCGATTTCACTTCGGGGACGGACAAGATCGATTTGACGAGCTTTATCGCTTCGGCTTTCACGGCGTTTAAAATGAGCGACGTGGGGGTCGCAAATGTCGCGGCGCATACTATCGCCTGGCATTTTGACAGCGCCACCAATCAGACGATTGTCTACGCCAACCAGACCGCCGGTGCCCTGGCGCAAGGCAACTCTGGGCTGCTCGAAATCCATCTAGCAGGCACCCCGTCGGTGGCGGTAGGCGATTTCCTGGATACTGGTGGCCTGGCAGTAGCGCCCGCCGGCATCGCCGGAGAGCCGATCAATCTTGCCCTGACCGCACCGTCGGCGAATCTTGTCCCCGTCTTAGTCACAATCGCCGGCGTTCCTTCGGGGTGGACTTTGAATGAAGGCACTAACAACGGCGACGGCACGTGGACGGTTAACACGAACGACGTGCAATCGCTGACCGTCACCACGCCTTCCGAATTCACCGGCGCAGCCGTGCTCGACGTCCAGATGACCTGGACCAACGCAGACGGCACGACCGGCAGCGCGTTGATCGTCGACAATGTCGAGGCCTACGCGGCAGGCTCGCCGATCTTCGCCTGGTCGGGCGACGACGTGCTGACCGGCTCGAGCGGCAACGATCTCTTTGTCTTCTCGCAGCCAATCGGCGACGACACAGTGCACAGTTTCGATGCGGCCGCGGACAAGATCGACCTGATCGGCTATTCCGGCTTTGCGAGCTTCGCCGATGTCCAGGCGCATATGGCCGACGATGCCAATGGCAATGCGGTGATCACGCTTGGCGACGGCCAGTCGATTATGCTTGATAGCGTGCATTCGAGCGCGCTCACGGACGGCAATTTCGTCTTCGACCAGACGCCGGTGGTCAACAATTCAGGCACCATGACGATCGGCGACGGCGCTCTGCTGCCACTGAGCGGCACGATCAACAACAGCGGCCTCATCTCGCTCGACTCGGTCGGCGGCGATACGCTGCTGCAGATCATCCAGCATGGCGTGACCCTGCAGGGTGGCGGGCAGATCCTGCTCTCCGACAGCGCCGCCAACGTCATCTCCGGCACAGGGCCGGACGTCACTCTGGTCAATGTCGACAACACGATCTCGGGCGCCGGCCAGCTGGGCGGCGGGATGCTCAGCCTCGATAACAGGGGCACCATCATCGCCACCGGCTCGAATGCGCTGGTCGTCGACACCGGAGGCAGCGTCGTCCTCAATTCGGGAACGCTGGAGGCAACCGGCTCCGGCGGCCTTACGATCACCGGCGGGCTGGCGAATTCCGGCATGATCTGGGCCAATGGTGGTAACATTGACATCAACGGCCAGGTCACCGGTGACGGCGATGCCACCATCGGCAACCTGTCGAAGCTGGAGTTCGGTGCGGCCTCTTCAACCGACGTCACGTTCGCGGCGAATGCCGCCGGCACATTGCAGCTGGACGATTCCTTCGATTTCAGCGGAAGCATCGCCGGCATCACCAATGACGACAAGGTGAACCTCGAAGACATCCTGTTCGGCACCGGAACGTCCGCTGCCTATCAGGCGGACCTCGACGGCGCCGGGGGAACGTTGACCGTCACGGACGGCACGCACAACGCCACGCTCCACCTGCTCGGCGTCTACGATGCCCACAGCTTCACACTTGCCGACGACGGCACCGGCAGGACGGTGGTGCAAATGAGCGACTTTGTGATGTGAACCAAAAGGAGAGCCGCGCGGACAGCCGTGGCTCTCCTCATGCTACCGTTTCCTGATTCAGCTTACGAATTAAGGTTTACGGCAGGAATAGGAAGGGAACCACGTGGCCGATCGAAGGATCAGGAGTACTATCGGTTCCGGGCGTGGCCAGGGGGGCGGTTTTCCGCTGGGTCGTTGAGTCTCGACAACAAATCCAAGATCGTGAAGGATGCGCTTCGGGCATGCCGCCGCTATTTCCTGGTTGCGGCGGCATTCAGCCTGGCGATCAATCTGCTCTACCTCGCGTCCCCGCTTTACATGCTGCAGATCTACGACCGGGTCGTCACCAGCGGCAGCGAAACCACGCTGGTGATGCTCACCCTGGTGTTGCTGGCGGCCTTCCTTTCGTTGGCCGGCCTCGATCTGGTGCGCGCCTCCATCCTGACGCGTGCCAGCGCGCGGCTCGACCGGTTGCTGTCGGCAAAAGTCCTCGCCGCGTCGGTGGAGACCCCATCGCCGGGCTCCTCGCAAAGCCAGCCGATCCGCGATTTCGACACGTTCAGGCAGGTGATCACCGGCAGCGGCATCCATGCCCTGTTCGACCTGCCATGGTCACCCATCTACATCGGCATCATCTTCCTGCTGCATCCGTGGCTCGGCTTCTTCGCGCTGGGCTGCTCGCTGCTCTTGATCGCCATGGCCGTGCTCAACGAGTATCTCGTGCGTTCGCCGCTGAAGCAGGCCAACGACCTGGCGACGACCAACTACAACTTTACCGAAATGAGCCTCAGAAACTCGGAAGTCGTTCGCGCCATGGGGATGATCGACGGTCTCATCCGCCGCTGGGGGCGCGACCGTAACCTGGCGCTGCGGCGCCAAGCGGAGGCAAGCGATCGCGCCGCCCTGATGTCCGGCCTGATCCGGTTCCTGCGGCTCACCATGCAGTCGCTGATCCTCGGCCTCGGCGCCTATCTGGTGATCGAGCGGCAGATCACCGGCGGCACCATGTTTGCGGCGAGCCTCTTGCTGGGCCGGGGGCTACAGCCGGTCGAGCAGATCGTCGGCCTTTGGCGCAGCCTGATCCTGGCCCGGGCGGCGTTGGCAAGGGTCGAGAAGCTGGTCGACGGGGGCGCGCTGAACGAAAGATCTTTCAACCTGCCGAAGCCCACCGGCAAGATTTCGGTCGAGCAGGTCAGCTTTGCAATTGCCAGCCAGCAGAAAGTGCTTCTCCGCGACGTATCATTCCGGCTGGACGCAGGCGAGGCGCTGGGAATCGTCGGCCCTTCCGGCGCCGGCAAGTCGACGCTGGCGCGTCATCTCGCGGGCGTCATGCAACCCAGCCGCGGCACCGTCAGGCTGGACGGGGCCGACCTGTCGCAGTGGGGGCACGACGCGCTCGGCGACCACATCGGCTACCTGCCGCAGGATATCGAACTCTTCGCCGATACGGTCGCCGCCAACATCGGCCGCTTCAAGACCAATGTCGACCTGGAGGTGATAGCCGCCGCGCGGCTCGCCGGCGTTCACGAGATGATCATTCGGCTGCCGCAGGGCTACGAGACCCAGATCGGCGAAGGCGGCGCAGTGCTGTCGGGAGGATATCGGCAGCGGATTGCTCTTGCTCGTGCGGTATTCGGGACGCCGAACCTGATCATTCTCGACGAGCCGAGCTCCAATCTCGACGCCGATGGCGACCGCGCGCTGAGCGAGTGCGCGATCGAGCTCAAGCGCCGCGGCAGCACAGTGATCATCGTCTCGCACCGGCCTTCGACCTTGGCCAATGTCGACAAGATCCTTCTGTTGCGCGATGGCGCCGTCGAGGCCTTCGGCATGAGAAACGAGATCGTGGCGCTGCTCAACCAGCGCGCGGCTCCAATGGCGGTGGCAACCCAATGAGCTGTGGCCGGAGAGATCGATGAGCGACGGCGCCCTCACCTACCGGAGCCTGTCCGGCGAAACCGGTATCCTGGCCCCGGATTCGATCCGGGTGCCGGCCTCTGTCGGCCTGCTGATCATCATTGCCTTCTTCGGTATCTTCGGCGGCTGGGCGGCTTTTGCCCCGCTGAACGGCGCCGTGCTCGCCGACGCCATCGTCAAGGTGGAAGGCAATCGAAAGAGCGTACAGCATTTCGACGGCGGCACGGTGAAGGAGATCCGCGTCAAGGATGGCGACATCGTCAAGGCAGGCGATGTGCTGGTGGTGCTCGACGACACGCACGCCCGTTCCGAATTCAACCTCTATTCGCAGCAATATGCGTTGTTGCGCGCTACCGATGCCCGCATTCGTGCAGAGCTCGACGGCCATGAGGCAGTCGCCTTTCCGAAGGACATCACCGCTGAGCACCAGGCCTATCTGCAGGACGCGATGACCAACCAAATTGTCGACCTCGGGAGCCAGCGCGCCTCGATGGCCGGTGCCAAGCAGATCCTGCAGAAACGGATAGCCGAACTCGACGAGCAGATCGATGGAAAGCAGGCGCGCGTCGAATCTTTTCGTGCGCAGCTCAAGTCGACAATTGATGAAAAGGCAGGCCTCAACAAGTTGCTGAAGGCCGGCCTGACAACGCGCACGCGTGTCCTGGAGCTCGACCGCTCCGCCTCCGACCTGCAGGGCCTGATCGACCAGACTCTCGGCGATATAGCCGGAAACCGCCAGAGTAAGGCCGAGCTTGAAAGCCAGATTGCGCAGCTCACCAACGAGCGCCGCGCAAAACTCTCAACCATGCTGATCGACGCCCAGTCCAACCTCGCCGACCTGGTACCGAAAATGTTCGCCGCGCAGGCTACGGTCGACCGCGCCGAAGTGCGGGCGCCCTATGACGGCCAGGTGATGAATCTCACCGTTTTCTCGACCGGCGCGATCGTCGCCCCCGGCCAGACCATCCTCGACATCGTGCCGACTAGGAATTCGTTGATCGTTCAGGCGCAGGTGAAGGTCGAGGACATATCCAGCCTGCGCGCCGACATGACGGCCGAGGTCCGCTTCACGTCCTACAAGCAGCGTTCGATACCGGTCATTCATGGACGGGTCACCCGCATTTCGGCGGATCGCGTCACCGACAGCAAGACCGGGCTTCCCTACTATCTTGCCGACGTAGCGGTCGATCCCGCGGAATTGGCCGCGGCCCCACAGATTGCGCTTTATCCGGGCATGCCGGCGTCAGTCATGATCGTCACCGAGGAACGCACCGCACTGGACTACATTTTAGGCCCGCTGGCTGTGTCGTTCCACTCCGCGTTTCGCCAGAAGTAACGAGCTTCGCGCCCAACATATTCGCGTTTTTTCAATTTGCGGACGCGGTCCAAGGTAGGTGGCGAGACCCATCTTATCGATGGTCTGCGCCATGTCCAAGGCGGCCCAACCCATCCGGGAGCTTATTTCGATTTCTGGCGATTACGGTTGGGGTAGTACCATGTTGCACGAACTTTCCGGCTCTCTGTCGCTTAAATCCTTTCTTTCCGGGCATGTCTCAGCCCATTCCTTGCTGTCCCTGCAACATGGCTGCAACACAAATTAATATGTTTGTTCGTGTATGTTCGTGCAAAAATCCATCGCATTACCGATCGGCCTCCTCGTCAAGGCAGGCATCGTTAATCTGACCAACTACGATCGCGCTGCCAACTACGGCGCGATGCTCTGGATGACCGCGAAGGTCGAGAGCCCAGAAGGCGAGCAAGCACAACGATTATGGACTGAGAAGGGTAGCCAGGCGTTCGATGCTGAACGGCGTGACGAGCGGATGGGACGGCGAACTTAGCCATAGTTGGCGCGAGCAGCGGCCGGCACGAAGCCCGAACAGCAGACTTCTCCGGTGCGCCAGCGCCGACGCCGCAGTCAAACGCCTGCGCAGGAAGCTTTCGTCGCTACCGCGCGCACGTTCCTAGAACCAGCGTGACTGACGTTGCATACCGCCCGCCGGGGGCGCCCAGATCGACCCGAAAGCTCCTGCACCGTCGGTGGAAGGGATGATTGGACGAGAAGTCGGCCATGTCGACCTTGTTCTGATTGTTGGCCGACTGGGAGATGCGCGGCGCGATCTCCTCGATGTCACCATCGTCCAGAATCTCGATAATCTTGAGCCGCACTTGGAGGCGGCTCGCGTCCACATCGTCCTTGCGCCACGCGCGGAAGATCGAACCGGTCGTCTGCCGCGCAATCACGCTGATCAGCAATGGCAAGACCTACGTTGAGCCCACAACCACCGCGTCCGTTTCCGCGGTCTGGGCGAGGAGCTGGGACGTGGACGAAGGTTTGCTATCTAAGAATTCCGATGACTGCTAGTTGTTTGATCCCAGGCTTTGATGGCGCATACTTTTCGTCCGAATCAAAGGATGCGCTATGGGCCAGGTTCTTCATGGGAGCGCCACGACGACAGAG
>NZ_JAMYTN010000039.1:0-7909 GCF_040322455.1 Mesorhizobium sp. M0139 | reverse complement strand
CCCAGCCGTCATCAACAAGCGATTCGTGTGTCATCGCAGCGTAGAATCACACCCGATTCCGCAAGGCAATACCTATCTTAGCGCCTATGCCCTTGAGGGGGAGATGTCGCCGAAGGCGACAGAGGGGGTCGCCTCGCATGGAGCGCTAACCTCCTTCTGCAGCGGCAGGTAGGCCGAGCCCAGTCGAACCGACCCCCTCTGGCCTGCCGGCCATCTCCCCCGCAAGGGGGGAGATTAGCGGCTCATGCGTTCCACCTACCGATCGATCCGTGTCGACAAAATAATCGACGACGACGTCCGCTCGACCCCGTCCATCGCCCCGATCTCGTCCAGCAACGCATCCAGATCCCTGATCGACGGCGCGTCGACGATGACGATCATGTCGAAATTGCCGCTCACCGAGTGCAGCGTCCGTACCGGCGGCAGCGCCTGCAGCGCCCGCACCACCTTGTCGGCGAGCTTGGGCGTGACGGTGAGCAGCACATGTGCCCGCACCAGCCCCTGCTCGTAGTCCGGCGCCATCCGCACGCCATAGCCGGTGATGATGCCGCGCTGTTCCAGCCGCTCGATCCGGCTCTGCACTGTCGTGCGCGAAACGCCGAGCTGGCGCGCCAGCTCAGTGGTCGACGCGCGGGCATTGGCGCGCAGCAGGGAAAGCAGTTTTTGTTCGGCGTCACTGAGCATTTCGACGAACCTCGTCGGCGTATCGTTCAATTGCAGGGTTCATTTCGAACGATCCCACGCTTCCTTTCGACAGGCAAGCTGCGATTCTTGAAGGCATCGCGTCCAGCGCGCGGCGGTCTGGGCCAAAGAGTTTTCACGAGGGGCAAGGTCATGAAGAAAATCATCGTCGTCGGCGCCGGCAAGATCGGCTCCACCATTGCAGGCATGCTCGCCGACAGCGGCGACTACCACGTCACCGTTGTCGACCGCGCGGCGGCGCAGCTTGCCGCGGCCGAACTTCCCGCCGGCGTCGAGGGGCTGGAGCTCGATATCGCAGCGCCGGGCGCACTCGAGGCCGCCCTTGCCGGCGCCTTCGCCGTGCTGAGCGCCGCCCCCTTCCATTTGACCACTCGCATCGCCGAGGCCGCGGCCGCCACCGGCGTACACTATCTCGATTTGACCGAGGACGTCGTCTCCACCCGCCGCGTCAAGGAGCTGGCCAAGTCGGGCAACAGCGCCTTCATTCCGCAATGCGGCCTTGCGCCGGGCTTCATCTCGATCGTCGCCAACGATCTCGCCAGCCGCTTCGACACGCTGGAAAGCGTTCGCATGCGCGTCGGCGCGCTGCCGCAATACCCGTCCAATGCGCTGAACTACAATCTGACCTGGAGCACCGACGGCGTCATCAACGAATATTGCGAACCCTGCGAGGCGATCGTCGAGGGCGAGCTGATCGAGGTGCCGCCGCTGGAGGAGCGCGAAGAGTTCTCGCTCGACGGCGTCACCTATGAGGCCTTCAACACCTCTGGCGGTCTCGGCACGCTGGCCGAGACGCTGAAGGGCAAGGTGCGCACGCTGAACTACCGCACCATCCGCTATCCCGGCCACGCGGCGATCATGAAGGCGCTGCTCAACGATCTCGGCCTGCGCCACCGCCGCGACGTGCTGAAGGATATCTTCGAGAGCGCCCTGCCGGCAACGCTGCAGGATGTGGTCATCGTCTTCGTCACCGTCTCGGGCCGCCGCAATGGCCGCCTGCTGCAGGAAACCTACGCCAACAAGATCTATTCGCAGCGCATCGGCAACCAGGTGCGCAGCGCAATCCAGATCACCACCGCCTCCGGCATCTGCGCCGTGCTCGACATGCTGGCCGACGGCACCTTGCCGGCGACCGGCTTCGTCAAGCAGGAAAACATCGCGCTGGATGCGTTTCTCGCCAATCGTTTTGGGCGCGCTTATGCGCAGCACGAGATGGTAAGCCGGCTGGCAAGCTGAGCTACTTCACCCTCCCCCTTGTGGGGAGGGTCGGCTCGCGGTCGGAGCGAAGCGGAGATGGCGAGACGGGGTGGGGGTGAGCGCTGGCGGTCGGCGAGGACCCTCACCCCGCTCCGCTACGCGGATCGACCCTTCCCCACAAGGGGGAGGGTAAGCGCACCTCAAATATGCAGCGCGTGGCCCAGCGCCTTCAGCGCCGCTTCCTGGAAGCCTTCGCCTTGCGTCGGATGCGCATGGATGGTCCCGGCGATATCCTCCAGCCGCGCGCCCATTTCCAGCGCCAGGCCGAACGCCGCCGCCAGTTCCGACACGCCTTGCCCGACCGCCTGGATGCCCAGCACCAGATGGTTGTCCGCGCGGGCGACAACACGAACAAACCCGTCCTCGCCGAGTTTCGTCATCGCCCGGCCGTTGGCGGCGAAGGGGAACTGGCCGATCTTGATTTCGCCTGAAGCCTTCGCCTCCTCCGGCGTTAGCCCTGCCGTCACCAGCTCCGGATCGGTGAAGCAGACGGCCGGGATCGAGCGCTTGTCCCAGCTGCGCTTGTGGCCGGCGACGATCTCGGCCACCATTTCGCCTTGCGCCATCGCCCGGTGCGCCAGCATCGGCTCGCCGGTGACGTCGCCAATGGCATAGATGCCGCGCATCGAGGTGCGGCACTGGTCGTCGATCTTGATGAACTTGCCGGCCATGTCGAGATCGATCTGATCGAGGCCCCAGCCCTCCGTCACCGGCTTGCGGCCGACCGTGACCAGGATCTTGTCTGCCGCGATTTTGGTGCTCTTGCCGTCCGCGGTCTCGACCAGCAGCGCGTCGCCCTTGACCCCCTTGGCCTTGGCGCCAAGCATCACCTCGACGCCGAGCTGGGCCAGCCGTTTCACCACCGGCCGGGTCAGTTCCGCATCATACTGCGCCAGCACGCGCGGCAGCGCCTCGACCACGGTCACCGCGGCGCCCATTTTGGCGAACGCCATGCCGAGTTCCAGCCCGATATAGCCGCCGCCGACCACGGCGAGCTTTTTCGGCACCTCGCCGAGAGCCAGCGCTTCTGTGGATGAAATCACCGGGCCGCCGAACGGCAGGAACGGCAGTTCCACCGTCGCCGAGCCGGTGGCGATCACAACCGTTTCGGCGCGGATGATCTGGGTGCCGGTCTCGGTCTCGACCGCGACGGTCTTGCCGTCGCGGAACGTCGCCCAGCCATAGACGGTCTTGACCTTGGCCTTCTTCAGTAGCCCGGCAACGCCCCCGGTCAGCCGGCTAACAATGCCGTCCTTCCACGCAACCGTCTTGCCGAGATCGAGCACCGGAGCCGCCACAGAAATGCCGAGCGGACTGCTGCCGCCGGCCATATGCGCGACCTTCTCGAACTCTTCCGCCGCATGGATCATCGCCTTGGACGGGATGCAGCCGACATTGAGACAGGTGCCGCCCGGTTTGCCGGCTTCGACGATCACCGTATCGATGCCGAGCTGGCCGGCACGGATAGCGCAGACGTAGCCGCCGGGCCCGGCGCCGATGACCAGCAGCTTGCAGGAGATTTCTTTCATGGCGTGACCCTTTGATGCGAGGGAATGTTCCGTCGCGATCCTTCGCGCCCCCCTCTGTCCTGCCGGACATCTCCCCCACGAGGGGGGAGATCAGCAGCTTCTTCGCTTCGCTCATTCCTGCAACGATGGAGATTGGCGAAACCCTGCGTGACGTCCAATCTCCCCCCTTGTGGGGGAGATGCCTGGCAAGGCAGAGGGGGGCGCTGTCCCGCCGTCATCTCGGTCGTTCCGCCCCTCAATCCACAAATATCAGCGCTGGCGTCTCAATCAGCGCCTTGATGCGCTGCACAAACACCGCCGCGTCCCAGCCGTCGACCACCCGGTGGTCGAAGCTCGACGACAGGTTCATCATCTTGCGCGGGATGAACTGGGTGCCGTCCCAGACCGGCCGCACCATCATCTTGTTGACGCCGACGATCGCCACCTCAGGATGATTGATGACCGGCGTCGTCGCCACGCCGCCCATGGCGCCGAGCGAGGTGATGGTGATGGTCGATCCCGACAGCTCGTCGCGGCTGGCCGTGCCGGACTTCGCCGCTTCGGCCAGGCGGTTCAGCTCGGCCGCGCAATCCCAGAGGTCGCGCGCCTCGGCGTGCTTGACCACCGGCACCACCAGGCCCGACGGCGTCTGCGCGGCAATGCCGATATGGACGCCGCCATGCTGATGGATGATGCCGGCCTCGTCGTCGAACAGCGCGTTGATGTTGGGCTGGTCGGCAATCGCCTTGACCATCGCCCGCATCAGGAACGGCAGCAGCGTCAGCTTCGGCCTCTCCACACCCTTGCGCTTTTCCTTGTTGAGCGCCGCGCGCAACTCCTCAAGTGCTGTGACGTCGATCTCCTCGACATAGGTGATGTGCGGGATGCGTGACTTCGCCAGCGACATTTTTTCAGCGATCTTGCGCCGCAGTCCGATGACCTTGATATCCTCGACGCTGTCATTGCGCGCCAGACCCGACGCCTTCGCTACCTGCGGTCCGCGTGCCAGGAATGCCTCGATATCTTCGTGGCTGATGCGGCCGGCAGGGCCGGTACCCGACACCTGGCGCAGATCGATCCCCGCCTCCTTCGCCCTGAGCCGGATGGCGGGCGACGCCAGGGGCTTTTCGCCCTCCGGGCGCGGCGCGCCGGAGGGTGCCGCACCTTTAGATGTCGGCGCAGTACCCCCGCCCCTGGCCCCTCCCCACAAGGGGGAGGGGGATTCAGTCTCAGCTGCCCGTGCGCTTTTGGCTGCTGGTGCAGGTGGTGGCGACTTGGCGTCGGATTTCGTGGCCGAAACGCCTCCCTCTTGTGGGGGTCCGGAGGACGGGCGAGACCCGTGGCTCGCCTCGGCAGGGGTGGGGGTGCTCTTGGCGCTGGCCTCGCCCGGCAGCGCATCCTTCACATTGCCTTCACCCGCCACCTTCAGCCGCACGATCGGCGAGCCGATCGCCACCGTGTCGCCGATCTCGGCGCCCAGCCACAGGATCTCGCCATCGACCGGCGAAGGTATTTCCACCGTCGCCTTGTCGGTCATCACGGCGGCAAGCACCGAGTCCTCGCGCACGAGGTCGCCGACCTTGACGTGCCACTCCACAAGTTCGGCCTCGGCGACGCCTTCACCGACATCCGGCAGCTTGATGATGTGTTCGCCCATCCCTAGGCTCCCATGGTTTCGAGAAGCGCGCGGCCGACACGGGCCGGCCCCGGGAAATAATCCCATTCCTGCGCATGCGGGTAGGGCGTGTCCCAACCGGTGACGCGCGCCACCGGCGCTTCCAGATGGTAGAAACAATTTTCCTGCACCAGCGCCGACAGCTCGGCGCCGAAGCCGGAGGTCAGTGTCGCCTCGTGCACGACGACGCAGCGTCCGGTCTTCTTCACCGAAGCGACTATCGCGTCGAGATCGAGCGGCAGCAGGGTCCGCAAATCGATGATCTCGGCATCGATGCCGGTTTCTTCCACCGCCGCCTGCGCGACATAGACCATGGTGCCGTAGGCGAGCACGGTGACGGCCGAGCCCGCCCGGCGGATCGCCGCCTTGCCGAGCGGCACCGTGTAATGGCCGTCGGCGACCTCGCCCAGTTCATGCTTCGACCATGGCGTCACCGGCCGGTCGTGATGGCCATCGAACGGTCCGTTATAGAGCCGCTTCGGCTCCAGAAAAATCACCGGATCGGGATCCTCGATCGCCGCGATCAGCAGCCCCTTGGCATCATGAGGATTGGACGGCACCACCGTCTTCAGCCCCGACACATGGGTGAACAGCGCTTCCGGGCTCTGGCTGTGCGTCTGGCCGCCAAAGATGCCGCCGCCGGTCGGCATGCGGACCACGATCGGACAGGTGAAATCGCCGTTCGAGCGGTAGCGCAGGCGTGCTGCTTCCTGCGTCAGCTGGTCGTAAGCCGGGTACATGTAGTCGGCAAACTGAATTTCCACGCATGGCTTCAGCCCATAGGCGGCCATGCCGATGGCGGAGCCGACAATGCCGGATTCGTTGATCGGCGCATCGAAGCAGCGGGTCTTGCCGTACTTCGCTTGCAGGCCTGCCGTGCAGCGGAAGACACCCCCGAAGAAGCCGACATCCTCGCCATAGACGATGACGCGTTCGTCGCGCGCCATCGACACGTCCATGGCGTCGCGGATCGCCTCGATCATGGTCCGTCTCGGCATGGTCAGACTCCCGCCTGCTGGCGCTGGCGCCTGAGATGCGGCGGCATCTCGGCAAACACGCCCTCGAACATCTCGCGCGTCGACGGCTTGCCGCCCGCATGCAGCGTGCCGTGGCCTTCAGCTTCCTTCTGCGCCGCGATCACCGTCTCGAGGATTTCCGCTTCGGCCTGGGCGTGACGCTCGTCCGACCAGACGCCGCGTTGGATCAGATGGTTCTTCAGCCGCATCACCGGATCGCCGAGCGGCCAGGCGTCGGATTCCGTCTTCGGCCGATAGGCCGACGGATCGTCCGAGCTCGAATGCGCGCCGGCACGGTAGGTGACATATTCGATCAGCGTCGGCCCGAGATTCTGCCGCGCCCGCTCCGCCGCCCATTTGGCCACGGCATGCACGGCGAGATAATCATTGCCGTCGACGCGCAGCGCCGGAATGCCGAAGCCGAGGCCGCGCGCGGCAAAGGTGCCGGAGCCGCCACGCGCAATGCCTTGAAACGTCGAGATCGCCCACTGGTTGTTGACGACGTTGAGGATGACCGGCGCCTTGTACGTCGAGGCGAACACCAGTGCGGAATGGAAATCGGATTCGGCCGTCGAGCCGTCGCCGATCCACGCCGCCGCGATTTTCGAATCGTTGCTGATAGCGGAAGCCATCGCCCAGCCGACCGCCTGGATGTATTGCGTCGCCAGATTGCCGGAGATCGAGAAGAAGCCATGCTCCTTCGACGAATACATGATCGGCAGCTGCCGCCCTTTGAGCGGATCGGCCTCGTTGGAATAGATCTGGTTCATCATCGTGACCATCGGATAGCCGTCGGCGATGAGCAGGCCGGCTTGCCGATAGGTCGGGAAATTCATGTCGCCTGGCGCCAGCGCCTTGCGGAAAGCGCAGCTCACCGCCTCTTCGCCCAGATGCTGCATGTAGAACGAGGTCTTGCCCTGGCGCTGCGCCATCTGCATGCGCGCATCGAAGCTGCGCAGCGTCATCATGTGGCGCAACCCCTCGAGCAGCTCCTCGTCGGTGAGCAGCCCGGCCCACGGCCCGACCGCCTCACCGGTGCGGTTGAGCACACGGATGATCGAAAACGCCATGTCGCGGATGGTGCGCGGATCGACATCGATGTCCGGTCGCGGCACCGAGCCGGCCTTGGGGATCGGCACGTTGGAGAAGTCGGGCGTTCCGCCCGGCCGCACTTCCGGCTCCGGCACATGAAACCGCAACATCCCAGCATCGGTCATGACCATGGTCCTCCCATTTGCCTGGCGTCGATATTTGCACATCCGCGCGCCCGGCACAGCGCCAATTCATGGGGCGCCGCAACCCATCCGGCGTCACGGCCGGCAGGCGACCGCAAGATGCAGATATGTCGGCGAAATTTCTTGTCGATGTTGGGGAGCGGCGCGCAATTAGGCGCAAAGTTTTGCAGGATTTCCAGCAGATAGTCACTTCACGGCCTCCGGGAGAGATGAACGCATCAAGGTCGGCGAACTGGCGCTTTCCTCTCCCCGTGTTCGGGGGAGAGGTGTCGCGCGAAGCTCGACGGAGTGGGGGTCGACCCTTGGGCGCTAGGCAATGCTTGAGATAGCCCTTCCTTTGTCCGTTCGCGGCGATTGCCACGTGGCTCCCCCACTCCGTCTCGGCTTCGCCGAGCCACCTCTCCCCCCTCCGGAGGGAGAGGAAGGGAGACGTGTCCGAACCGGATAGATAGGTAACAGAATGGACCGATAGCATGGGTGACAGTTTTCTTGTCCGCCGGAGGACCGGCGATGGTT
>NZ_JAMYTN010000038.1:0-10505 GCF_040322455.1 Mesorhizobium sp. M0139 | reverse complement strand
TGGATGATCTGCGCGAGCACAAGAAGCTCGCTCTACGCCAAGCCGCATGACCAGTTTCATGATCGCCCATTTTGCAGAACTTGACGCACACAACCGATCGGCGTCCGCCGCAAGAGACGTGGACATGAATGTGCTCTCCTGCCGGGCGTCACATTCACGTCACCCGGCGAAGCACCGGCGCCCATAGCACCGGACTGTCAATACCACAGTTTTGTCGCACCGCATGGAGTGTCGCTGTCGACACTTCGAGGTAGCCCGCCAGTGCGCGTGTGGCGCCGATCGTGTGGGGGTTGCCGATCCGCTCGAGGGGCCAGCCGGCGCGACGAAGAATGCGCTCCATGCGCAAGTCGGTGACCGTGACGACGTGGCTGAGCCGGGATGAGAGGCCGAACTCGATCATGCCGGCGAAGAGCTCATATGTGCCGAGAGCGATACCGCCCGCCCCCTTTTTCCCAGATGAAGCTATGTCGAGCGCAAAACGGCTGCTTTCCCACACGCTCGGATCCTCAGGTGCAGCCCTTCCTTCCAACAGCATCGGAAAGGTATCGCGAATCATGGTCGGGCCCGCTGAGGGCAGAAGGCGAACGCAACCCTCCACCTGGCCCTCGAAACCGCGCAACAACAGGTAGTGCGGTCTGAGCGCGTCAAAGGAATCGATTTCATAGCCGCCATTATCCTGCACGTCCCAGCCTAGGCGTTCCTTGAAGACGCGAAACCGAAGCCGATGCATTGCATGCAGTCCGTCAGCAAAGTCGTCGTAGCACTCAGGCGCAATAAGCTGGATCATCAAAGTCCTCCAATAGCGGGAAACATTTCCTCGCCATTGGAGACGATCCTTCGCGAAAGCGCAGCCTGTGCAGTTCCGGAGGTCAAGCCGACTTCTCAGGAACCGAAAAGCCTGAAGCCGCCAGACGCGTAATCGCCTGACGGGTGGTTGTCACGCCAAGCTTCTTGCGGACGTTTGCGAGATGGAACTCAGCCGTGTGCCGCGAGATCTCCAGGATGCCGCCTTTATCTCTGGCGGACTTGCCGCGCGCCGCCCACTGGAGGCACTCGTATTCACGCGGCGTCAACAACACCCCGCCAACTGTTCGATCGCCCGATAGTCTGCAGCGGACGAACGTATGAAAACAGCTCGCGAAAAACGGAAGACCTTGCTCGTAGCGATCGGCCACGCGAAAGTATGCAGGATCGGGCTTGTCAGCGGCAAAGGTCATAGCCGCAAAATTGCCGCGGCCATAGATGATCGGGATGGTCACGCCGCAGCCGATGCCGAACTGCGCTGCTTCGTCGAAAAACCTAAGCTGAGGCCCGGACAGATCAAAACTCTTTAGGTCAAATCCCCATCGAAATGTGGATTCGCCATAGCTTGCACGTAAAATGACCGGGTCGACATTCTGATACCGGTTCTCAAGATAGCGCGCTGTCCAGAGCGCCGGATAATTCGAGATCAGCATGGGCTTGCCATTAGACCACGGCGGCAAGGACAAGTAGGCAAAGGTGAATAGATCCAGACCTGAGGCGACATCGGCCAAGGCTCCGCGAAAATCACCCTCATCGACACTTACCGACAACTTTTCCAGGAATGTCTCGAAGACAATTCGCATGTCCTTCCCCATTGTTCTGACTCACCCCCTTGATCTCTCTGCTGTGCGCCACCCGGCCTGTAGACCCCATCGTAAGCCGACCTCTCAAACTGGCCGGACTGACCTTCTTTACAAATGCCGCGACGGTTGCGCATATCATTAGCTCGCCAGCCGTAGCTACGCGGCGATCTCGGACGTTTTTGTCCCAAATGCTACGGCAGCCTCACAACACAAGAAGGTGCTGATGGAGTTCGAGAGTGCGAAGCGCATTGGTGGAGAGCAGCGGGCGGGCCGAAATTGGGTCACCGAACCCAACAAAAAGACGGGCCGTGCGAGTGTTCGTCTTTGACAATTTCGACCGGTGATCGGCAACGCGGCCATTGTATTCCTATGCAGCTATAACCGACGTGATCAGGTCGGAAATCGTCAGGCGTGTTGGTAGCAGTGCTTTGGGCGACTTATGCCAGGTGGGTAGAAGCTGTTGCTCCCGTTTGACAGACCGAGGGGCGATTCCGTCGAGTTCGTAGTTCGTCCAGCCTTTCGAACGGCTCTGACAAAGCGACCACGCCGAAATGGCTGTTCGTTAATCCGTGAATGTTCCCGGCGGCAACTATCCCTGACCAGGGACGGAACAGAACACGGAGCTTCGCGCAATTCGGGTAGAGGCCTGGGCAATTTCCTGATGCTGGAACAAGTGCTGCCTTCAAGGCCCTGCATATCGACGGCCACATGCCAATGCACCGACTTGGGAACCTTTAGGCGGACTGGCTGCTTCGCAAACCGGCCACTATACTGAGGGCGTTCTCCGCGCCCGTAATTGCTGCAGCTCGTCAAGTCCAGCAACCTTAGATTGGCTCCCGACGTGAGCGTGATCTCGGCCATCTGACCGCGAGAACACTCCCCAAATCGCAATGCGTAAAATTCATCTCCCCCTCATCCTGTGTCGGCCAGAATTTTGATTAAGCTCTTACGATCTCCTCGCCTGCTTCAGAAGAGGGACTCGTGTAGGCTTCGATAGTCGCTTCTCTCTCATCTAGGAATTCAAAGAGAAATAACTGGTCCGCAGTTGGCAGAACCAAGAATGCAGAGACCACTCACCCGGTTTGCCGCACATGAGCATCATGACGGGCCTTTGATTTCGCGCCGTTGGGGTTTTTATGATCTTTTTCAGGCATACTCGATCCGTCCAGCTCAGGCGGTTCGAAACGGCATCGGGGTGGGTGTGCCAGTCCCCGAGATACGTGTCCAACCTCCCGGAACGCTCATAGTGCTTCGCAATCTCCGCCTGTTGCCAGCTTTGATCAGGGAGAAAGCTGCTTCGCTCGTGAGATGCTCGGGGCCCGGCCGGGATCATTGCTGTTACGACGGCAACGTTGCTTTCGGCCCAGTACCCCATGAAGGTCCCACCCGTTTCCCGATCATACCAGAGGTCGGCATCGATCTGCATGTCCTGCTTGATCGCCCGAGGCACCCACACTATGGGTTGCATCCGCATTCCTTCATGGGAGGCAACCCATCCACCCGCCAAGACGGCGGCACCCGCTTGATGCCGTCATGCAATGTGAGGGTGTGAACCAAGGATTCCTTGAAATCGGCTGGCTGAGAGAGAATTTGCACGGTCAACCGGACAGCTTCCAGCGATAATTCATGAAGATCGAACGAAGCCCCAGTGAAGGTCAACTCGGCGCATCCAGCCGGCTGATTTAGCGCGGAGACTTCTCCTGACCCAGGAGCTTTCTCGATCAAACCTTTCGCATAGGCGAATTCGCGGCAGGTTGGACAGCCGGATTTCGGCTGATAGGCAGCAACGACGCCCCCCTTCAATGAGAGCGTCCCGAAAAGAGAGATCATCGGTTTGCCGGCGGACTTGCAGTGATCGGCCAGCAAACGTGGGATTCCGGAAGAGGCCGTTGCATCGATGACGATGTCCGCCTTCCCAAAAATCGGCGGTAGAACTGAATGGTCTCCTGCGTTCCCGTCGGCCGCCGTGGCTATGCCTACGGTGTGATGGATCGCCTCGACCTCGACGCACGGGTATTCGGATTCCACGTGGTGCTTGACGGCAGTCGTCTTTCGCATTCCCCAGGCCGTCGCACCAAGCGGCCATCGGATGGAGTTTCCTGGTTCGACGATGTCATGGTCGATGACGGTGAGATGGGAACAGCCGTTGCGGGCAAGCTCGATCGCAACTGGGGCACCAATCGCTCCCATCCCGAAGATGGCAACCACCTTATCCTTCAAGATGCCGACCGATGGAACTCGGGCGCCGATGTCTGTGGCCTCGGCGCGGAGCGTGGGAACTATGATCATGGAGGGGCTGGTCCCTCTCTGTCCTTGCTTCACAGACCGGAACGACTTTGCTGGTCCGTAACGCAGTGGAAATAGCCAGGTGTCGCCGTCAACACGGTGGCTGAGTTCCGTCGATTGGACCGTGACGGACATCGAAATAGCGGGCGAGCCACTATTGATCACGTCGCCTCCAAAGGTAAGCTGGCCCTGCGCCTTCCGCCAACCTTCGGGCGATGGCGGCGCGAAACGACCTACGCGCCTCCACGGAAATATGCCCGTGACCTTCTTCAATTGAAGTCCGGGAGGAAGCGGAAATTTCCGGGCAGCTAGAACGGACCCGTCCTTCGCCTTGATTTCCTCGACCACACCCTGGAATCTAATTTTGTCGTCCATCTTTTGAAGGGAGTAAGACGCCCGCAACGTGCCCTCTGTTTCAGCTCCTACATTCTAGGCAGTGTCAATCAACATATAGCTGCCGTCGACATAGCCATCGAATGCCGGGGCGAAGGCGTTCCACCAGAATTCCATCGGTTCGCCCTGTGGATCCTCCATGCCCGTACCATTCAGAGCGTTGGCGAGTTGCTTCTCCAGAAGTTTCGCCAATGTCCACTCGATGGACCACAGTCCTGTGTCACGGCCCAACAGGCAAAGGTTGCCGTCGGTCGGTGAGCAATGCTTGTGCGGAAAAGTTTTCGGGTTTCCTCGAAGGGCGACTTGCGGGCGCACGAAGGGATAGCTGTCGGGGAAAACTGCGCGAAGCTGGCAGACTTCCCCGGATGCCAGCGGCCATTCGAACTCGATGCTGAGCACCCCCTGTTTCAGTTGGTCTTCGTCGATTCGCAGCGAGTCTCGGGCGAAGAATGCCAGGTCACGGAGTTCGAAATCCAGTCGTCCGACGCAGGTATGCTCCCAGTGGGGGAGCATACCTGTTTTCAGATCGCCGTAGCCCATCCAGGTCATCCTACTAGACGATCCGGCGGCTGAGGTGGGTCCTTGGGGCCAGGCGGAACGCCGGGCGGACGACCCGGAACCCCATCTGGCGGGCTTGGGACCCAGTCGGGGGGGCGCGGCGGGGTGGGGCCTGGATTGCCGGGTATCGGGGGCCGTGCCATGTCGATTCTCCTTTGTGATCGGTCGAAGATACAGATTTTCACATTGAGGCGTTCTCAGCTAAGCTGAGAACACGATTGCTTTATTTCCGTTGAGCATAATCCGCCGCTCCACATGCAGCTTGACGGCCCGTGCAAGGACGCGGCTTTCGATGTCGCGGCCCGTCGCAACGAAATCCTCCGCGCTCATCGCATGCGTTACGCGCTCAGCCTCCTGATCTATGATCGGACCTTCGTCGAGGTCGGGGGTCACGTAATGCGCGGTAGCGCCGATAAGTTTCACTCCGCGCTCGTACGCCTGATGATAGGGCTTTGCGCCCTTGAATGAGGGTAGGAAGGAATGATGAATGTTAATCATCTTGCCGAACAGGCGAGTTGACAAGTCGTCGGACAGGACTTGCATGTACCTGGCCAGGATCACGAGGTCCGCGTCAGTTTCACATATAAGACCCAGCAGCTTTTGTTCCTGCTCGGTCTTGTTGTCCTTGCATACAGGCCAGTAATGATAGGGGACCCGCTCCCGCCCAGCGACCTCACGGCTGTCTTCGTGGTTAGATACGATCGCCACCACGTCAGCCTTCAGCCAATCGACCTTGATTTGATAAAGCAGATGAAGCATTGCATGGTCGAATTTCGACACCATTATGATGATCTTCGGCCTACGGCGCGCATCGAGGGTGTGAAGACACAAACCGAAGCGGTCGATTGCCGGTTTGAGCGCACGCTCGATTGACGCGGTCGAAAGGGACTCGTCTCCTTCAACGACCAGACGCATGAAGAAGCGATTGCTGGTGCGGTCCCAGAACTGGCTGCTCTCGGCAAGGTTGCCACCGAGCACAGCCAGTTCGGTTGAGACGGCCGCGACGATGCCGGGACGATCATCGCAGGTTAGAGTTAGGATCTGGAGTTGGGACATTGTACTCTGGGTCAAATTCGATCTGGAGGGCTCGGGCAGGATAACGAAAAAACGTCGCCGCGAGGTTAGTCGGCGACCTGGAAGATTGGCGCTTCGTAGTCCCTTATTTATGGCGGCAATGACCTTCGAGTCCTTCATACCGTCAAGGTGCTGGATGGCACGGAGATGCCGACGGCGGTGTAGAGATTGGGCGCGACGGCCTACCGGTGTGGCCTACATGCCAGTCTTTGGGCGCATAGGCGGCGTCGACCGCGCCGCGGGAAGCGCCGACGACGGTACTGAGGGTCGGCTGCCGCCGAGACATTCTCGACGGCAGCCGCATTGCCTTGGGAGGCGCTTGGAAACGAAGTGGTCCGCACTGTGATCACCTTGCTGGTGTCGGTAGACTGCACCGTCTGGATGGCGTTGCCGACATGGATCGGCCGCTTGAAGGTGTCAGGCGAGACCACTTCGATGATCTCCGACGCCTGCGCGGCATCGAGCAGGCCCGCCACGCGCGGCCCCACATTCTTGCACGACGGGGCCGCGGGCGCGATGACAGCGCATGGGCGCCCGCAAGTGAAATGACGAGTGCCGCTGTGGGTTCGCTGAAACGCGGCAAGCTCGTCGGCCTCGGCGAGCAGCATCAAACCGCGCCCTCAGCCTTCAGCGCGCGATATGTCGTATCGACTGATTTCGCGGTCGCATCAACGATGATGTCGATCTCCTTTCGGGTGATGATCAGAGGTGGGGCATAGCCGAGAATATCGCCGTGCGGCATAGCCCGGCCGATGACACCATTCTCAAACAGAGCAGCGGCGGCGCGCACGCCGACCTGAAGTCCGGGCTCAAACGGTACTCGCCCTTTAGGATCCCGCATCAGCTCCACGGCGGATAGAATGCCGACGCCGCGAACCTCGCCAACGATGGGATTCCCCTCCAGTTCGGCTTTCATGCGGGCATGCCAGTACGGTCCGACATCCCGAACATGTTCCAAGATGTTTCTGTCCTTTATCAATTTAATATTGGCAAGCGCGGCCGCCGCGCAAAGCGTGTGACCGGAATATGTCCAGCCATGGCCGAGTGGGCCGTGCTTCTCCGTTCCTTGCTCCAAAACCGACCAGACGCGGTCGCCGATAATTGACCCGGAGATGGGGAGGTAGGCGGAACTCAAGCCCTTGGCGATGGTCACGAAATCCGGACGCATGCCATAAAGATGGGAACCGAATTTCTCACCGGTTCGCGCGAAGCCGCAGACCACTTCATCGGAGATAAGAAGGACATCGTACTTGTCAAGCACCCCTTGAATGGCGGTCCAGTATCCCTTGGGGGGTGGAACGATGCCTCCGGTCCCAAGTACAGGCTCTCCGATGAACGCTGCAACCGTCTCTGGGCCCTCAGCGAGAATAAGGGCATCAAGTTCATTGGCACAGCGCGTGGAGAACGCTTCCTCGCTTTCGCCATCATGCGCCTGGCGGTAATGGTGAGGCGCCGTCGTATGGCGCACAAGATTCAGCGGCAGGTCGAAGAAATCGTGAAAGAAGGGAAGGCCTGTCAGGCTACCGGTGACCAGGCCGGACCCGTGATATCCGCGATGCCGCGAGATGATCTTCTTCTTTTCAGGGCGGCCGAGAATGTTGTTGTAGTACCACACCAGCTTGATGTTGGTTTCGTTGGCGTCGGAGCCCGAAAGGCCGAAATAGACCCTTCGCATGTTCTGCCCAAAATACTCGACCACGGCCTCTGCCAAGAGCGCGACTGGCCCGGTCCCTTGGCTTGCATAGATATGGGCAAACGGCAACTCGTGCGCTTGCCGGGCGATAGCCTCGGCAATCTCCGCGCATCCATACCCCATATTGACGCAATAGAGCCCGCCGAAACCGTCGAGACTTCTCCGACCCTCCGTATCCCAGATGTAGACGCCTTCTGCGCCGGCCATGATCCGGTTTGGCGTCTCGCCGCGGCTGTGCTTGGCCAAATGCGTGGACGGATGAAAAACGAAGCTTCGATCCTTCTCCCGCAGTTGCTCGGTTCCCAGATTGCTCAAACGCATCGTCCCTCTCCTCGCGATTCCTCGGCTGGGAACACTCGGTCAGCTGCCGTTGGAAACCAGCATACCGGCAAACATGTCTCGGGTTTCACGGGAATGCACACTTTTAGCCGACGAGTTCACGGAATCGGCGCCAATGCCCGTGGAAACCAAAGCCTTCGGGAGTTTACCGTTGCCTCAGGGTGGGCAAAGGAATCGGTGAGTTGGATTTCACGGGTTTCGTCAAAGGCTGTAGTATTGCTCGATACCCAAGCCTGCTTGCAGCAATTCCTCCATGAAATCCTGATACGCAGCCATGGAAGGAGATGAAACGCGCATCAAATAGTCGATCCGCCCCCCGATGGCCCAGCAGTCCAGGTTTTCCTGAATCTGTTGGATCGCAGTCTCGAAGTGCCGTTGGTCCTCGAGACGATGGCGATCCAGAACCACCTCAACCCTTATAGAGATGATGCCACCCACGAGGGCTGGCTCAGCCGCGCGTATCCCCAATGTACGATCGAACCGATCTTGATCCAAGCGCCGTCATGACTTCATTAGGTATGCAACCTATTGAACTGGCGAGCTCATCAACCGACTGCGATGGCCCACAGACTTCGACCAAATCGCCGAGCGATGGCTTTAGATCTGCCGCCGAGCTGAGATCAATAATGGAGGTGTCCATGGAAACCCGGCCTATGACGCCAGCCGCTCGGCCTTTATAATAGACCTGAATCCGATCCCGATTAGCCGCAGGACGTGTGTAGCGCGGATAGCCGTCCACATAGCCCAAAGAAATGACTCCGATCAAGCTGTCCCTCTCTAGCCTGTGAGCCCTTCCATACCCAACGTAATCTCCGTGACGAAGGGTCTTCACCTGGAGGAGCCGCGCATGGATAGAGACAACTTGTCGAAACGGGTTGCTGCGGCTTACGAACGGATTACCGCCGTAGAGACCTATTCCAGGACGAACCATCTCAAAATGGGCCCTGCGACCGAGGAGGCACCCTGCTGAGCCGGCTAGCGATGCGCGCCGGAGCGCTCCGAACTCCCTTCGGACCTGCCAAAAGGTGTCAACCTGCTCTCTGTTGCGAGGGTCGGAAGGATCGTCGGCACAGGCCAAGTGGCTCATAATCAGGTCGAAATAGTGTAGGCGACCTTCGATCAGATGTTTCAGAGTACCCAGCTCCTCCACGTGGAACCCGAGTCGATTGATGCCGGTGTCGACATGCAGGGCGGCTCCGCCAGTCCAGCTTTCGCGTTTGCAGAAGTCGATCCAAAGCCGAACCTGGGACTCCGAAGTGAGTACCGGCTTAAGATTGAACGTCTTGTGGGCGGACTCTGTACCAGGAAGGAGTCCATTTAGGACGTATATCTCACCGCCGTCATTCTGCTCGCGGAGCTGAGCCCCTTCTTTGAGATGGGCCACGAAAAAGCTTGCGCATCCCTCTGATGCCAATCGGCGAGTGACGGTAGCGAGTCCTGCTCCATAGGCATCCGCCTTAACTACAGCCGCAACTCCCGCCCCAGGGCAAAGGGCTCGGAACTCGTTGAAGTTCCAGGCAAGATTATCGAGGTTGATCTTTACCTGTTGCGAATGGCACTGGAGCATTGTTTTCTATCCTATTACTAGTAGCGATCGGTGCCAGTCTCCTCAATCCGCCAGCGCCTCGCTCACAATCAATACGGCGCAACGGATGATCACGCCGCACTCGAGCCTCGAGATCAACATAACTCAACAGTTCGCCAGACCGTCCGTCACCACCGCGCATGCTCGTTCTCCGAATCTATCCGGAGACACCTGGATCGCGGAACCGCTGAAGTGGTCTAAACCTTTAGGGGGATCCCTTGCGCAAAGTTATCGTAAATATATTATCACACGATGATAACATGAGTGCCGGGCGATGTCCCGTACCAGCCCTACGTAGCAGCGCTGCCATGCCGCTCCGGGAACTACTCGCCGATCACCGCGACTAGGCCGCCATGATCGTCGGAGACGACCAGCTCAATCTTGAGGCCGCGCGCATTGGGCGCCGCGAGGAAGTCCTCCCAGGCCGAGCGGCTCTCGCGATTGGCCATCCCCACGGCCAGGATCTGGGGCCTGTCATCCCAAACGATGCCGACCGCGATCAGCACCGCTTGGCCCCCGGGTCGCGCGAGGCCGAGAAGGCATTGCCGCACAGCTCTTCGGGGATCGCCTTGAGCCTCCGGGTCGGCGCGCCCTGCACGTACATCTCCGCCGACGTCGCCACCAAGTCAGCACTCTACCGCGTAACGTGCCGCAGCGATAACCGCATTGACCTTGGCCAAGTGAGGATGACAGGGATGCGAGCTGCCGCACAGCTTTTAAGAGTCCTCTCTGTTACGAAATTCAGCGATGGGCGTTTCTGCGGATAGGTTGCCGCCCATAGCGAACAGGATCATGGCGAAAGCTTAAGTTGATTACCCAACGGTGTCTCAGTCGAGGGTGACCGGTCACATATCGGAACGAGGGCAGAGTTTCGTCGGGGTAGTGTGCTGAGAGTTCTGCAAATTCGCTGAGAGGGGGCGGTCATGGCAGGCTGGTGATTGTTCACGTCACCTGATTCCCGCGAAGGAAC
>NZ_JAMYTN010000037.1:0-13811 GCF_040322455.1 Mesorhizobium sp. M0139 | reverse complement strand
TCACGCCCTTTGAATACATCTGCAAAATCTGGACAAAAGAGCCCGAACGATTCAGGCTCGATCCAACCCATCAAACCTTGGGACTAAACATCTAGTTGCTTGACAGGTACAACAGCCATCATGCCGACGAGCGCCTTCAAACTCTTGACGACTCATCTACTGACTTGGCGCTTGGGTACCTGTGAAGGGTCAAGGTGAAGCCCAACCGAGTGAGCGGCAGACCAAGGGCCAGGCAGACTCGATTTCGTGGCTCGATGGGCGTCATACGCATGGAGACCGGCGGCTCGATTGTATCTGAACTAATCATCCGCGAACTCGGGCTGCCGCTTAATGGCGCGTGCCTGGAGATTGCCGCCCCTCGCGGTTTTTCCCGGCCATAGCCATGCGCTGTTTCTGGGCCTGAATGCGAAGGGCGCGAGAGATGCGCATGCAGCCCAGTCTCGATGTGGCACGCGCGTGCCTGATGGGCAGGGCGGGGCGCGCACGCGCGGCTCTCTTGGCCAATTCCGTTGTCGTGCTTGCCGGTCGGCGGATTGCGCTGCTCATCTGGCACGCCATTACGACCGTCGGCAAGCCGAAAGCCTCCATCGTCGCCGGCCAGAACGCCGCGGCTCCTGGGACCACCGGATGGGTGAGGCGGACCTGGATGGGGGCGGTCGATCAGCCAATGCGGAAGAAGGACCTGTCGACCTCGACGTGGTAAGCGGATGCACCAGGCCACCTTCCATTTGACATTGGTCGAACGGTGCCGCCGGCAACGGCCTCACGGCTGCTCGCTCGATCTCCTCGAAAGTTCGCTGCGGCGTTTGCCGACATGGCGGATCGGCCTGCTTTAGCGAGCGGAAGGAACCATGTTGCTGGCCCACCGTTCTCGATGGAGCGAGCGGGAAGATTTGTTACCGCTCGCAATGACCAGTTCACAGCCCGCGTCCGTGGCAATCCTTGCTGCCATCAACTTTGTTACCATGCCACCCGAACTGTGGCGAGCCAGGGTGACCCGCCATTGCCTCTATCTCGGGAGTAATGCATCTAACCTCTGTCACCAGACGGGCTGCGGGGTTGTCGTGTGGCTTTTCCGAGAAGAGGCCATCTACGTTGGAAAGCAGAACGACAACGTCAGCGTTTACCATCTGCGCGACCCGTGCCGCCAGCTGATCATTGTCGCCAAATCAGAGCTCCGCCGTTGCGGTCGTGTCGTTCTCGTTGATAATGGGTACGGCGCCAACTTTGAGAAGTTGTTGAAGCGTTGAAGCCGAATTCAGGCGGCGATGCTGATCGTCTATATCTTCGCGGGTCAATAGTATTTGACCAATGCCAAAACAATAGCGTTTGAAACTCTGTTCATAGGCACGCATTATTCGAACTTGACCGATAGAGGCCGCCGTTTGCTTCTCCTCAACTCGCAGAGATCTGTCCAGATCATTGAAGTGACTTGAGCCGGCCGCGACAGCACCAGAGGTGACGATGATCACCTGCTGCCCGCGTGCGAACAATCGGACGACATCCTCTATCAGCGTCTGAAGCCAAGGACCGCGTATCTCTCCGGTTTCTGCATCGGCGATCAGTGCCGAGCCAATCTTCACTATTCAGCCGGCGAGCCGAAAGCAATCGGATCGGGCTTAATGGTGCTGCCGTTGAGTGTTGCTGCACTAGAAGTGAAGACACGTCTCTCCAATCTCACCTTTCCTAAGCGTCACGGCTTTGGAGATAAGGGCGCACGAGGCGCCCTTCATTATTGGTATCGGCTGCCCAGACGAGCGCTTACTTTGTGGTCGGGGCTTCAACAACCGGCATTCGCCTTCCGTTGTCAGAAGCGGTAGGTGACACCTGCGCCTATCAACCAGGGATCGAGCTCCGCCCTTCCCGTCTGCTTCGCGCCGTCCACTGTGACGTCGAAGTCTGGCTTGAGGAAAAGCTTCTTCACGTCGAAATTGACGCCCCAATGCTGATCCACCATGTAGTCGAACCCGACCTGCAGCGCGGTGCCGAACGTGTTCTTAACATGGAGAGCATCTGCACTGCCGGCATGCTGGTTATAGAATATCGTGTAGTTCACGCCGGCGCCGATATAGGGCTTGAAAGCGCCGAAATTCGCAAAATGATACTGCAATGTGAGCGTGGGCGGCAGCAGCCAAACCTTGCCGACATTGCCCAGCGCGCCGATCGCTCCTTGGCCCTCAATGTTAGCGTAGGTGGTGCCGAGGATAAGCTCCGTGGCGATGTTGTCCGTGAAGTAATAGGAGATATCAAGCTCCGGCCTCACAGTGTTCGAATAGGAAAGACCGGAGCCGGGCACTGCATTGACGTAGCCCGAATCCTCAGTGACGACCCCCAATGCTCGCAGGCGGACCTGCCACGGATTTGGCCATTCCGTGACCGCGGCTCCAGCCTGCGGGACGCTCGCGGCTTGCGCAAGCTCGGCCGCGACGGCCTGCTTTCCCATCATCATGAGGAAGGCCGCCGTTACTCCCCGCGCCACGCCCATTCGCTTTTTTGCCATGATATTCTCTCCTATATTTGTAAATGATACACTGCACTACTAAAAGCTTCCTCTGAGTTATTTATATTGACCGAGTCTCGTGCTCATCTTGCATGAGACTGCGCCGGCATTTATTTGGGCGTTCCCGCAATCATCGACCTGTGCTCACTTTATGTGAAACGATGCTCTTGTTGGGTCCCGGCCACCTATCGAACGCGATTGTCTTGCCAGCCGATCGCACTGCGAAGGAAATTGTTGCCCAGGGCAATGAAGGCGGCCCGCTCCCGATTTTCCTTGCAGTTGCCGTGCCCGCCCCCGCCGGGCTCGTAGAATAGCGGGATAGCCAAGAACCTGCAGCTTTGCGGCCATCTTACGCGCGTGGGCCGGATGGACGCGGTCGTCCCGCTTCGTGGTGACGAGCAGGATCGGTGGATAGGGCTGTCCGGGCATCGCGGCGTGATGGGCGGAGATTTCCTTCAGGAAAGGCCAAGCTTCCGGCTCGTCGGGATCGCCATATTCGTCAATCCAGCTCGCGCCTGCCAAAAGCTTGGTGTAGCGGCGCATGTCGACAAGCGGAATTGTGCAGACCAGCGCGCCGAAACGCTCAGGGTAGCGGGTAAGCATATTGGCGATCAGGAGGCCGCCATTTGAGCCGCCCTCGGCGGCAATCCGCCCCGGTCGCGTAATGCCCCTCCGCACGAGGTCGGCCGCAACGGCGGCGAAATCGTCATGGGCGAGACGCTTGCCCTGTCCGCGCCCGGCTTCGTGCCACTCGTCGCCTCCCCGAATGTTGGCCACCACGCACGAGCCGCAGCGTTCGAGCCACAGCTTGCCGATCGAAGAGTTGTAGTAGGGCAGGAGCGATATGTCGAACCCGCCATAGGCGGTGAGCTGAACCGGGGCATCCCCGTTTCCGTTCGCCGGGCCGACCTGCGTATAGGGGATCATCTCACCATCACTCGAGACTGCCTCCTGGCGGGTGACCACCAGCCCGGATGCGTCGAAATTCTGCGGGTTGCGCTTCAGGATCACTGGCTTACCGAGAGGCGGCGCGTCATTGAGATCCAATAGGAGCAGCTGCGGTGGAGTGATCGGGTTCTGAGCCGAAACGAGGATCTCTCCATTGCTCTCGTGATCTTCCGCATCGAGTGACCACAGGTGGACAGTACCTTGGGCGGGCACGGTGTCCAGGGCTCGGCGCGTCCATTCCTGCCGGCCCGGAGTGACCGTCTCGAAACGCGGAACGAGGTTCACTAGGTATGAGATGATGAGCTTCCCGTCGTTCCAGAAGAATGACTGCAGGGAGCGCCTCTCGCCAGGTTCGAACAGGGTCACAAAGCCGCGCTCGCCGGCGATGAAAGAGGAAAGCGAGATGCCGATCAGTACGTCGGAGGCATAGGTCGTCCCTCCCACCGTCCAAGGTTTGCTCGGCTTTACCGCCAGCCAATCGCCAAAGACACCCCACCAGGCGTCCCGAGGAAAGTCGATTTCAATCTTCGGCCCGCTCTTGTCGCCGGTTCGGACTATCTGCTCGAAGAAGCCAGTATTCTCGATGAACCAAAGGCGCTCGCTCTCGGCGGTGCGGTCCACATAACCAGACACGCAAAGAGATTCGGAACAGCCGGTCTCGAAGATTGGCGGCGCGGTTAGGGGATCCGCGCCACGCTTCCACAGCCGCACGGTGCGCGCGTAGCCGGAACGGGTGGCCATGCCATCACCAAGCGCACTGGAAAGCAGAAGCGTGTCAGGGCCGAGCCAATCAATGTCGCCCTTGGCCTCAGGGAGATTGAAACGGTCGGCGACAAAGCTCAGAGACCCCAGATCGAATTCGCGATGCACGACCACGTCGCTGCCGCCGCGCGACCGGCGCAGAACGGCTCTTTCCCGTCTCTCCGGCTCGATAGACGCGCCGCCCCAGATCCAGTCCTCTCTGTCGCTAACGGCGAGGGCGTCCAGATCGAGCAGTACCTCCCATTGGGGATCCGCCTTCATGTAGGCGGCAAGGGTGGTCCGGCGCCACAGGCCGCGCGGGTTACGGGCATCTTGCCAGAAATTGTGGAGGTACTGACCGCGGCGCGTGATCAGGGGAATCTTGTCGGGACGGTCGAAAATCGCTGTCAGGACGTCGTGATCGCGCTCCAACTGCGTTCCACCGAAGTGGCCCAGTGCGCTGGCCGACTGGCTGGCGGTCCAGTCAAGTGCCGGTTCGCCTTCTACATCTTCGAGCCAAAGATAGGGATCATCGTCGGGAGCATTCAAAATTGGACGGAAATCGAATGTGATCATGTCCGAACAACTTGAAGAATGAAAGCGCAAGGGCCTCCGTCTGCTCGGG
The DNA here is from genome assembly GCF_040322455.1 of Mesorhizobium sp. M0139. NCBI lineage: Bacteria > Pseudomonadati > Pseudomonadota > Alphaproteobacteria > Hyphomicrobiales > Phyllobacteriaceae > Mesorhizobium > Mesorhizobium sp. M0139. The sequence continues at coordinate 8,997 of NZ_JAMYTN010000037.1, read as the reverse complement.
AAAGCTCATTATTTGCGGCGAGCGCATGTTCGGCGAGTGTGATCATGGATGAGTTCTCCCCGTCTGCGGCGCGGCAAACGTCGTTGGCAAATAGGACTGCATGTGTCGTGCCAACTAGGAAAATCTTTTCACAACAATGCGATCACTCTATAGCGCTGTGTCTCATGTCCGACATCGTCGAAGATCCGACAATGACTGCAACCATAAGCGCCTGTTCGCTCTCGTGTGCTTGTTCGCAGGACACCCTGCAAAACTTAAGCAGTGAAGCTCACAGCGAACTTGGTTGGGACGCAACATCTTCGCTCCAAGATGCTTCACGTGATTCGATCGGCAGATACCACCCCTGAGTTGACGGACGATCTGAGCGACAAAGACCGGCGCGCGTCTGATCTACACCGCCGGCGAAAAGAGTCGGAGACCCTAGGAAAAATGGATGGGACACAGGTTGGCCTGTGCAAGCCCTGCCAGCATTCTAGGCTTCACCGTCCGCTTGACGTACGTCTGGCTTTGACCGCTTTGTAAGCTTCGACACTCGACGTTTCTCTATTCGAAACGGCTTGTCTGTCGTACGTTTCGAAGTCATCCTGTTTCCAATTATTTCAAACAATACGACCACCTGATCCGAGCCCTTTGCTCCGACCTTATTTGAGAGCCCTCAACGCTCATACGGGTCGGTCCGCCCCAGTCTCCAGCATTGGTACTCTCGCCTTGCGGTTTGCTCCGCTTCAGCATCTCCCTTCGCATCAGGAGCCTGGTTCCTGCACTTCCGCGTGAAAGCCTTTGTCCAACTCACGCCTCCCTACGCCGGTCGCCGCCCGCCCGTCATCAGGCCCCGGGGACTTGTCCAGGATGACGAAACAGTCCTGGTTTTGACCTGATGAGGTGGACGGCCTCCGCTCCCGGCATCGCAATGTGCCAAATTGTGGCTGTCGAAAGTCACATGAGGGAGAGCCGTCCACCTCATCAGGTCAGTTTCGACGAGACTTAAGTTCATGACGATGCGTCCTCGGAGGGTTCACTTTCGTTCGTCTTTCGGACATGCACCTGCCCGGATCTCGTCCGAACGTTTCATCCGACCACCACGGCTCTTTACCGCAGCAGCTCGGACTAGTTGAGACCCGCTCCTGAAAAGGGATCCCGGAGGGCCATCCTCCATCATTCACGCAGCTTCACGTTACGGGGTTAGTTCATACTGAACTCCTTCCGTGCCTCTGCAGCACACTCTCTTCGATGAACACGAGGTTCGCCGGATCGAGATCGAGCTGGCCGTCGAACCAGTCCCGGCGCCGCTTCAGGATGTCGGGGCGATGCTGCTCCAATGCGTGCGCGGACTTGTATGGAATGGTCCGCCCTCCTTCGAGGGCATCGCGCTAGGATGCCGGTGTTTGGAACGGAGAAGGACGAGCCATGACGATCATGATACTGGGAATTGACCTTGGCAAGACCAGCTGCAGCGTTGCGGGATTGGATGCGGATGAGGAAGGTGGTTCAGCGCCGCCGCATGCCACCGAAAACGATTGTGGGCTTCGCCTCGAAGCTTCCGCCCTGCACGGTTGCAATGGAGGCCTGCTGCGGCCCGCATCATCTGAGTCGGCTTCTGAGCGATCAGGGACATGAGGTCCGACTAATGTCGCCGGAATACGTGCGTCCTTAGTCGCTGCATCGGGTTCGTTCAGGCTGGTGGGCGCTCGCACGACGCTGACCAGCAGTTGCGCGCCATTCTGCTGGAGTGCGGCACTGACTATCGCACTGGGACGCCGCAAGCTCGAGCAGGCTGCGGAGGCATTGCTCGCACTTCATGGCCTGCCGCATCCGCCGCCTGCTTGCGGAGATGCGGGAGGAATGGCTTGATCTCGACCGCCGGATCGAGGCTCTGGATCGGGAGTTCGTCGAACTGGCCCGCAACGATGCAGGTGCTCGGCGCCTGACGGCAATCCCCGGTACCGGTGCTCTCAATGCCACCGCTCTCGTCGCCGCTGTAGGGGACGGCACGACCTTCGCAAGAGCCCGCGATCTCGGCGCATGGCTGGGGCTTGTGCCCCGGCAACATACCACCGGCGGCAACCCAGGCTGCTCGGCATCTCCAATCGCGGCAACAAATACCTGCGCACGTTGCGGATCCGTGGGGCAAGGGCAGCCTTGCCATCGCTGGCCCGAAGCCAGACGTTGCTGGGCGCGTGGCTGCGTAGCCTGCTCGACAGACGGCATCGCAACACGGTGGTGGTGGCGCTGGCCAACAAACTCCCCCGCATCGCGTGGGTGACATTGCGTCGCGAGGCACCCTTCGAGGCGGACCGAGCGGCAGCGGCCTGAAACAACTAAGGTCAGCGCGACACGAATAGACGCCGCCCGACCGATGATGTCTGCGGGAGGACTTTGAAAGATGGCCTGACGGCCGAAGCGACGTTCTGGCAGCCTGGAAAAAAAATGGCGCTTCGACGCCGCTTCGGCAGTCGCACCAGATTGTAGGCAGCGGCTGCGAAGGTGAAGGCCCATCCGACACGGTCGCGACCGCGGAACCTGGTCTTGTGCTGGCCGGCTACGACCTTGATCCAACCGAATGCCTCTTCGATGCGCTTCCTGATGCGCTGGCTGACGGCGTAGCCGCCATGCCGCGTCGTGCGCCCGTCCATCGCGGAACTGCGGCCGCTCGTGTTCTGCGCTACATGCGGCGTCACCCTCATCGAGCGCAGCTCATTGACGAAGTCGTCCGCGTCGTAGGCCTTGTCGGCGCCGAGCGTGATCGCCTGTGGCCGCTCCGCTCGAAGTTCGATCAGGTGTAGTGCGGCCACCCGCTCAGCATGTCCGTCGGCCAGTGTCAGGCAAGCGTCGACCAGCAGGCCGTGGCGGTTCTCCATCAAGCCATGTCCCATAAAGCCATGTCTCATAAAGCACAGCTTGGCCTCCTTGCCTTTGCCCTTGCGACAGAGCCGGGCTCCGGATCGGTGGTCTAGGCATGTGTGTCGTTCGAGCGCTTGTGGCCATGGAAGTCCGCTTCCGCGTTTCGCCCGCCCCCTTCAGCCGGCGGCTCGCCATGACCACCGCTTGGGCCGTCCTTCGGTTTGACACTCTTCATCGATGCCCACGCCTCCATCAGTGTGCCATCGACCGAGAAGTGGTCCGTAGACAGAAGCTTCTTCACCTTGGGCTGCGCCAGCACTGCGCCTAAGAATTTCGCCGCGATATCACCTTCCAGCAACCGGTCCGGGTTCTTTGAGAACACCGAATGGTCCCAGGCCGTGTCATCGACGCCGATGCCGACGAACCAGCGGAACAGAAGGTCGTGTTCCAGCCGTTCCATCAAAAGCCGCTCCGAGCGGATCGAGTAGAACGCCCTGTAGCAGCATCGCCGCAGCAGCTTTTACGGCGGGATCGAAGGCCGCCCCCACAGCGCCGCCAGTCCCGCTCCAACGCCGCCAGTGCCTCGTTCACAATCGCCCGAATGCGGCGCAACGGATGATCGCGCCGCACCCGAGCCTCGAGATCAACATAACTGAACAGTTCGCCAGACCGTTCGTCTCCGCCGCGCATGCCTCGTTCTCCGAATCTCTCCGGAGACACTGAATCACGCTCATAGCCTCGCTGCGAGCCACTTTTTCAACAGATGGGGTGATTGGGGTCTCGCCCGAGCCAAGGTTCGGGTGGCTGCTCCTGTATGTTAGAACGTGGTCGCCTTGGAGCGCCTCAAACATCCGGAAGGAGCAGCCGTGAAGTATTTTGCTGGATTGGACGTATCTTTGGAAGAGACCGCGATTTGCGTCGTCGATGAGAGCAGTCAGATCGTGAAGGAAACACGAGCGGCGAGCGAACCACAGGCCTTGCCCGATGCGTTGCGGAAGCTCGATCTGCCGCTGGAGCGCATCGGGCTTGAAGCGTGCTCGCTGACGGCCTGGCTTCACGATGGATTGTGCGCCGAAGGTCTGCCTGCGACCTGCATCGAGACGCGCCAAGCCAATGCGGCCATGAAGACGATGCCGAACAACACCGATCGCAACGACGCCCGCGCGCTTGCGCAGATCATGCGCACGGGCTGGTATCGGCAGGTGCATGTCAAGAGCCGGCAATGCCGGCTGTGGCGTGCGCTGCTGGTTGCCCGCCGGACGGTGCTGAACGAGATGCGCAGCATCGAGGAATGTCGTACGCGCCATGCTGCGAGAGACCGGCGTCAAGCTCGGTACGCCGTCGCGCACCGCCTTTGCTGATCGCGTGGGGCATGAACATCGCCAGACCACGCGGCATGGCGCGGGCGCGCGTGGCGGTGGCCAGCAAGCTGGCCGTCATCCTGCACGGCATGTGGGCCGACGCAACCGAATTCCGCTTTGGAAAGGAAGCCGCCGGATCGGCATGAAATAGCGCAAGGAACAAAAACGAACACAGACAGTGGTTCGCCCGCGAGGGTGGATCGTTCCCGCGGGGACGATGGGCAAGGCGATCTCGTTAGCAGGCACGATCTGGGCGAAGTCTCCCAAGGTCGTTCAACAGATTGAGACGCCTCGCTCTCCTGACCCCATCATGCGGCGGCTCCGCGCCGACCGCGAAGAGAAGCGAGTGACCCGCGGGGCAACATGGTCCGGAAAAAAGACAGGAAAGGCTTGACCTCACCGACCGCAATCAGAGAAGCCTGCTAGTAGGTGGGTGGCGTAATCGCACTTAGGATTTCGCTTCGCCCGTCGTGAACATTCCGAAATCGATGTGGCAGACGGCTATCAAAATAGTAGCCATCGCCTGATTGGAGTATTCGCTTTTGGTTTCCCACGGACACCTCGACCATACCAGATAGAACCATGCCGGCTTCTTGCGCTGCATGAGTGAATTCCTCACCGCTATCTGCCCCAGGAGCATAGCGTTCGTGCAACATGAGCAGTTGGCGGTTCGGATGATCGAGCCCGATGACCCGATAAGAAATTGTTTTTATCTTTCCAATCTCAACGAGGTCTGCTGCCGCGTAGAAAGGCGAATAGGGAAGGCTCGATTGCAGATCAGAAAAGAAGCCAGTAAGCGTCGTACCAAGTGCGTCCAGAACAGCACCCAAGGTGTCGACCGAAGGGCTCATCCGGTCTCTCTCAATTAGCGATATTGTGGAATGAGATATCCCTGAACGAGCCGCTAGCTCTCTCACACCAAGGTTCCGCCGGCGACGCAGTTCACGAAGTTTGCTCCCAAGTTGAGGCATTTGTCAGCTCCGTAAATGATTTTGATCAGGAGGACCATGAAAGTCCCACGAGAAAAGCCACGAGGGACGGGTTGTCCGATTGATTGGTGATTATACTGAACACCTGGTTTGATGCAATTGCCAGCCTGATCCGATTGCACGATGCTGCCTTCCATCATCCCACGTAAGGAGGTTTTGATGTCGTCACGTCTCGAGGGTCTGAAAGGTAAATTCACCCAGATCAAGAAGCCGACCCGAGACGCCGTCTCAGACTCGGCCCCAGTCGAGAAAACCGTAAGGGACATCATTGCGAACGTCCGTGAGCGCGGAGACGCTGCAGTTCGCGAATATTCGCTTGCCTTCGACAAGGCTGTGGTCACGAACTTCGAAGTCAACGAGGAGGAGAAGCAGAAAGCTGTCGCCGATCTGGATCCGCAGACCCGAGAAGATACCGAATTTGCCATAGCCAACGTCCGCCGCTTCGCCGAAGCTCAACTGAGTACCATTCTGCCGCTTGAAATCGAGAGCCTCCCCGGTCTTCACCTCGGTCACCGCGTAATTCCGATTGAGACTATCGGCTGCTATGTACCTGGCGGTCGCTATCCACTCCTGTCGGCTCCGGTCATGACCATCGTTCCGGCCAAGGTCGCTGGCTGCGACCAGGTAATCGCCTGCCTTCCACCGAAGGCCCATCCGGCCATGATCGCTGGCTGCCATCTTGCCGGTGCAGATCGCATTTTCCGTGTTGGGGGAGCCCAGGCGATTGCGGCAATGGCATACGGCACCGAGACGATTCCGGCAGTCGACAAGATCGTTGGTCCGGGCAACGCCTTCGTAAACGAGGCAAAGCGCCAGGTTTTTGGTCAGGTCGGGATCGACCAGCTGGCCGGCCCGAGCGAGATCTTCATCATCGCCGACGAAACCGGCAATGCAGCAACCATCGCATCCGATCTGTTGGCGCAGGCCGAGCATGACGTGCGCACCCGTGTTGGGCTCGTGACGACTGACGGCAAGCTTGCTGAAGACGTTCTCAAGGAAGTCGAAAGACAACTCGATGATCTGCCGACGGCTCCGGTGGCAGGCGTCGCTTGGAAAGATTATGGCGAGATCACTGTGGTTGAAAGCGAAGAGACCATCATCGAATACGCGGATTATATTGCAACGGAGCACCTGCAAGTCCACACCCGCGATCCGCAGGCAACCGCTAAGAAGCTTAGGAACTACGGCTCGCTCTTCATCGGTGAACTGGCCAGCGTCGTCTATTCGGACAAGTGCTGCGGTACGAACCACACCCTGCCAACCATGGCCGCAGGCCGTTACACCGGCGGCCTCTGGGTTGGTTCCTACGTGAAAATTGCCACCCATCAGTGGCTGGACGAGCGCGGCGTTGCGGCCGTCGCTCCGGCCGCTGTGCGCCAGAGCGCGACCGAAAAGCTGGAAGGCCACCGCCGCGCAGCTGCGTTGCGCCTTAGCCCCAAGCAACTTGCCGAGGAGATCTAATCTATCTGGAACAACTGCTGCGAACAGAGGGCCGTCGGAGAAACTGATGGCCCCCTTTGGCGTTTTGAATAGGCAATTGAGGATCGCCGAAGATCCCGCGAATAGTTTTTTCAGAAGCAACCAATGCGTGTAGCTCTGAGCTTGCCCTAAGTTTTGTCCGGTGTTGGTTCGCCCCACGGTTTGGGGAGTCTGCAGATCCTGCTGAAGGCCCTTCGAAGCTTTTACATCTGTCTCAACCGGACGGCTGGGTGACGCACATTCTGCATTTCGACGTTTGGAGGATCGATGGATCGATGGATCTCGCACGTCCTTCCGGGCCAAAAAGCTGACAGGATCAATTTTGGTCTGGGATGTCGCCGGCGATGTTCGCGGCCTCGTTCGAAGGGCTGATTGGAACTGGTTCGCCCCGAGGGGGCACGGCCTCCGCAACTCGCCGGATGAGTGTGTGGCACAGTGACTCGACTCAGGCATTGTCGCCGGTGGCGTTATGGGCGTTCATGTGCTTGATTTAGTGCATGACTCTGACGGTTCGCCAGGAAGAGAGCGAGCGTTTGAAGGCGCTCCTGCGCCAAATCCGAGAGGCTGTATCCGGATCAATACCACCTGCGCTCGAAGACATGGAGATCGCGCAGGGTGTGATCTACGCCGCGCAGGCGGCGAGTCATCCAGGACCATTCGGACAACACCTCCGCTTCTCGCCGCGCCGTCGCGATCAGGAACTATGAACCGCGCGGCCGAAGTGTGCGAATGCCTTCTGCGCAGATCGCATTCGTCACCGATTACAAGCTTGATGTGCTCGTTGATGGTATCGACACCGTAGGCCAGTTGAATCAGCCGAGGAGTGGTCCAGCCCGGAAGACGCGCATTGACTTCCATTACGACTGGCCACGCTTCGTCCATCGGAATTCAATGTTCGCTGGCCCCCAGCCAAGGCCGAGAGCCCGCAAGCAGCTCAGCGAAACGTCTGCAATACGCTCTGCTCCTCATCAGTCAGTGGGGCCGGAAACATGCTCTCGCAAGGGACATAGGGTGGGCGGTCGAAGTCGGCGGCACCAATCGCAATGACCACGTTTCCCATCGTAGCAGCGTCATAGAATGGGTCTTGTGCGAATTCTTCGACCAGTATTCTAGGCGAAGACCGACATTTGTGCGCCCTCCCCAACAGATAGGTCGTATGCTCGGCCAACTCATCCACATCCCTGCACAATCGGACTCCGCTGCTGCCGCTGCCTTCGGCTGGCTTAAGGATCACCGGCAGGCCGATCTCTGCGACAGAGCATTCGACCTCCTCGGTAAGCAGGCACTGGAACGCCGGCCTGCGCGAGGAACTGACGTTGAGTAAATTTATCGCTACATCGTTCATCGATGCGGGGGTTGGTCCCGGTAGATCGAAATGCCGGCAGAGCTTGGCAACTGTCACATAGAACGACTCGTCGCCACCCGCAAAACCAGTGATGCCAGCAATATCATGGGTCACACGCAGCCGAGAGCACACGTGCATCAGCGCATCGAAATCCTCAGTATCGATCCGGATGGCCTCAATGCTTTCCGCCGCAAGATAGTCGTACTGAGTTGGATCAGCCGTCAGGGTAATTGGATGAAGTCCAAGACGCTGGGCCGCTTCAACGTAGAGTGGACCACTAGTCCTATGACCTTCGACCAGGATGGGTTGTGTGCGTCAAGTTCTGCAAAATGGGCGATCATGAAACTGGTCATGCGGCTTGGCGTAGAGCGAGCTTCTTGTGCTCGCGCAGATCATCCATGTTGATATAGCGGTTGGCCTCCATCCAGTTTTCGTTGGTTTCGACGGCCAGCGCCCTGACCAGGCGCAGGCAGCTTTCGGCGTTCGGGAAGATGCGCACGACATAGGTGCGCCGGCGGATTTCCTCGTTGAGCCGTTCAAGCATGTTGGTGGACTTGAGGTGCTTGTGATGCTGACGCGGCAGCCGGAAGAAAGTCAGCGTCTGTTCTATGGCTTCTTCCGCCCAGGTGGCCAGTCGCGGGTAGCGGGCGGACCATTTGGACAGCCACGCGGCGAGATCGGCCTTGGCCTCGGCGAGATCGCGCCGGTCGTAGAGCCAGCGCAATTCCTGCAGACAATCGTCGCCGTGCTTCCTGGGCAGGTGATCGAGCGCGTTCCTGAGGAAGTGAACGTAGCAGCGCTGCCATGCTGCTTCCGAGATCACCTCGCCGATCGCCGCGACCAGGCCGGCATGGTCGTCGGACACGGCCAGTTCGACGCCCTTGAGACCGCGTCGTTTCAAGCCGACGAGGAAGTCCTTCCAGGCCGAGCGGCTCTCGCGATTGGCCATCTCCACGGCCAGGATCTGCCGGCGCCCGTCCCA
>NZ_JAMYTN010000036.1:0-18222 GCF_040322455.1 Mesorhizobium sp. M0139 | reverse complement strand
GGCCTCACGCCCTTTGAATACATCTGCAAAATCTGGACAAAAGAGCCCGAACGATTCAGGCTCGATCCAACCCATCAAACCTTGGGACTAAACATTTAAGGCACTGAAGCGCAAGAATCGCGATCGTGGTTACCCGGTAGCCAGGCCATTGGAACCAGTTCGCGAATTCGGCGTTGCGAGCGGATGATCAGAAGTTTCGCTTACGCTCTTATCCTCGTCCAGGTATCCATGGCGACCGCGCTGGCTACACAGGTATTCCTGTCGACCGCCGAGGAAGCCCGTAGCTCAGAACTCTCGCTGGCGCCGGCGCCAGGCGAAGAGGGATGCGCCAAGGCGATGTGGCCCAATATTCCGGAACGATGTCTGCAACGAGTCGAGCCGAAGGTGGTGACGCTCGTGCTCACCCAAAACAACTAATGGCGCATGCCGCTTTCTGATATGCAGCTGCCATGCGCCGCTGGCTGCGCTGCCGCGGCACCACCAACGCTCCGTTAAGCCTCGCTCAATCTCTGCAAGCTATCTTGTTGCCAGTTTGTCGAGGGTGACATGAAGCGCAAGTCGATAATGCTCTTTGCCTTCCCAGCTCTGATCCTGCTTATCTTGGCAGGGGAGCGCATGGCGACTTTCTTGCTGGGAGCATATCCGGCCAGTCCCACAATGTGGCGGTTTTGGCTTGAACTAAGGCCGCTGTCGACCATGTTCTGGCAACAGGTCGATCTTTATCTCGGGTCGTCGATGGTTTTTGATGCCTTGATGCTGGCCGCCGCGTCGACCGCTTGCTGGATGGCGTGCCGCACAAGAAGGTCGGCCGCGTTCTTCTTCCTTGCCAACCACGTCGCCCTGCTTTTCGCCGGGTTGATGATCGCTGTCACCAGCCATTCCGAAACAGCCAGCACGATCGCCTCTTTCACGGTACCCGGCGGCCTTCCGTTCCAACTAACGGTCGATTTCACCTTGAAGAACAGTCTTGTGCTGTTTCTGGGCGTGACGGCATGCGCCTACTGCCATGTCATCTTCCTCAGCGAAACCCGACAGCGGTCCGAAGCGCTGGCCGCTAGGCTCGTTGCTCTGCAGCGAGATCTCTAGGATAGCCCCACCTTTTTCCGGCGTTAGTTGATCTTCCGGTAGTAAACCTTGCCGTCGGCCTGCTCTATGCGCTGGTAGTCGGGGCTTGGGGCAGGCGCTGCAGCTGCAATCCTCCTTTTGGGCGGACGCGGTGTATCGACGACGCTGGGCTCGGTCGCGTCTTCACCATCGAGAACAGCAGGCGCCTCCGCCATGCTGCTGGTCGTGTCGACGGAAGGTTCCGCTGCGCTCGACGTGATTTCGTCATGGACAATAGGCTGGTTCTGTTCCAGCCGGGCTATGCTCCGGTTGATTTCGCCAAAGCTGCTCTGCAGTTGAGTGTCCAGTTTTTCAAATCGGCTCTGAAAACCGTTGTTGACCGTGTCCAGCCGGCCCCCGATTCGTTGTTCAAACGTCCCGAGTTGTTCCAGGCGCCCTTCCAGAAAGCGCATATCGCTGATGCCGCGGTATAGATAAACCGCGGCTACCATATTCACCAAAGTGAGCAGGGACGTGCCGATGATGACCGCGCCGATAATGCTTTTGTCGCTCGGTTTCACAACGGCAGCTTGCTCTCCGGTGCGGGCTGCTGTCCCAATCTCGATTGCCGGCATGTCCGGTTCGCTGATCATCGTCATTGAACCACCACCTTTGCGCCGATCGCGACGCGCTTGAAGAGATCGATCACATCGGTGTTGGTAAGGCGAAAACACCCCGATGTTCCGTCGAAGCCAACACCCTTGGGATCGTTGGTTCCGTGTATCCGATAGAGCGTGTCACGCCCGTCCCGAAGCAGATAGAGCGCCCTGGCGCCGAGTGGGTTGTAGGGACCGGCAGGCACCATTTGCGGCAGGTCCGGCTGGCGGGCGCGCATTTCGCGGGGTGGGCGCCATTCCGGCCATTCGGTCTTCGCCCCCACCTTGACGACCCCGGTCCAGCCAAATCCGTCGCGTCCGACGCTGATCTGATAGCGAAGCGCCTGGCCCTGTCGGGTCACCAGGTAAAGCGCTTTCTCGCCCTTGCGGATAACGATTGTTCCGGGCTGTTCTGTCGTCTCGAAGGCAACTGTCTTGCGCAGGCTGGGGCCCATTGCCGGCAGCGGCGGCCGATCCGAAAGTGCCGATCGCGCGCTGGCAAAATCCTGGACCGACATCGCCAGCGCCATGCCCATGGCGCAGACCAACCCAAGGACGATCCGATACCTATTTGGCAGCAGCGTCATCGAGCCGCTCTTTGAACATCCGCTTCAGGTCCTTGTTGAAGCGCGCACGCCCATCCACCTCGGCAGGCAGGATAGCACGGTTCAACGCATCGGTGAGGAGCGCATTGTCCAGCGCGACCGACTTGATGTGCGGCGCCTTGAAGATCTTTTCGAGTTCGCTGCGCGAAAAATGGTTGCCGAACCATTTGCGCTTGTGCTTGTTGGCGACCAGCGTGATGCTGACAGCATTGCCGCGCAACTCACGGATCTTCTTGTAGAGCCGTTTGCCTTGCCGCAGCGAGGCGACGTTGAGTTCGAAGACGATGAATATCTCATCGCTCGTCGACAGCACGGAATTGTGCCAAGGCGTCTCGATGTTCGGCAGGTCGATGACGATGTCGTCAAACCGGTAGGCGACGAGGTCCAGCAGCCGGAAGACAAAATCACTGCCCTGCGGTTCGAAAGGCAATTGCGGCCTCTCGAAGGAATAGAGCGTCAGCCCGGACGGGCGCGAGAGCTTGATGACGTCCATCAGCTCGACGTCGAGCCTCTCCGGCTGGCCGATGATCCCGCCGAGGTCGAACTGGTTGAACTGGTTGAGATAGGCTCCGCAATTGGCGCTCTGGAAATCGAGGTCGACCAGGCAGGTGGAAGCCCCGCGTTCCTTCGATTTCGACGCCAGGAATTCGGCCGCCGACAAAGCGAGCGTCGTCGCGCCGGCGCCGCCGCTGGCACTGATGAAGGTAATGATGCGGCTTTTGGTTCCCTGGTTGCCGGTGTCGTGGAAAGTCACTGCGTTGAGCAGTTCCTTGCCATCGAGCGGCTTGTGCAGCCAGTCCGAAGCGTTCATGCGCACCAGCACCCGCGTCTGCTCCGACGACAGCTCGTCGGAGACCGCGATCAGCGGCACGGTCGCCCAAAGGGCGCGCGCCTCGACGATGCCCGGCCTTCCGAGCAACTCGCCATTGCCGAGGTCGAGGATTACGATGCCGGGGCGCGTATCCACGGGCGGCCCCCTGAGGAAGTCGCCGGTCTCGGAAACCCTGACGTCGTAGATCGCCAGCGCATCGAGCCGCGTCGCCACATCGCGCTTGAAATTCGCATCCGACGAGAAAAGCGCCACCTGCTTTCGCTTGGTCGGAAGGACCTTTGTGTCGATGGCGTTCATGGGAAAGTACTCTTCAAGTCTTCGCCCGTGACCGTGCTTAGCATGGAGGGCATAGTTTTGTTAGCGTACCCGAGTAGTCCTTGCAGGAAGAAGAACTGGAAGGTTATGTTCCGGAGGTTGACGGTAATTGTCGGCACCGGCCCACCCAGTCGGGTCTGATATCCCAGACCTGTAGCGGCATAGGTGACGACAACATTGTCGCGCCGCAGGCCTGGAAAGAAGTGGCACATGCCAGCCCGCTGGTCTGCGGCAAGGTCGGGACAGGCGTCGCTGTCGGTGTTTGCCGTGTCGCCGCGAAAGATGCGGCTGAAATTGGCGGCGCTGAAGCCGCCGCTGTTGCTGCAAGCGCCCGTGCCGGCGGTGTACGTGCAGACGAACGGCCCATAGACGCCGGCGACGACCGGAGCGCCCGGAGACGATGTCGGCCCGGCAGTCGCGAGGCTGGTTGCAATGGGATCCGATATCGACGCCAAGCGGGCGCCGATCTGCACGGCCTTGGTCGCAGCATTCCATTGATAGAAGGCGTAGCCGAAGTCGACGAACCCCAGCGTCAGCGTAAACAGCAGAGTCGATACAATGGCCATTTCCACCATGGTTGAGCCGTCTTCTGATTTTGCAAAGCGCCTGATCATGCTCAGAATCGGATCAACCGCTCTTCGTGAAAGCCATGCAGCGTCATAGAGTTGATGCCGACCAGCGACAGCATTCCGATGCCACTATAGGCCAACGTCCCAGCCGCCCTGACTATGCAGACTTGTGCAGTGGTAGTTCGATATTGGGTGACGCCGGATTCTACAGCGTCGTGACAGGAGCCGGCGGCTGCGATGGTGATCGTTACATCGGTTTTCTGCCAGCCATTGACGCGCGGGGTATCCGTTGACGGATTTGCTGCTGCTTTGCCGAACACGGCGATGTTCGCAGCGATGTCTGCGCAGTTTATCGCCGCCAGCCCCGCCTTGGTGTACAACTGACTGTTGCACCGCGCGGCAAAACGTGCCGCATCCGACAGGCCGGCTTCCATCAGAAGCTTCTTGTGGATCAAGTTGCCGAACTCGAACACGCCTCCCGAAAACAGAAGTATCAGCGGTGCGATTAGCGCCATTTCGACGAGAACCGTACCCCGTTGCTCGCGTCGAAATCGGTGGAGATGTTGGGACAGCGCTTTCATCATTGGCGTCACCGGTAGAGTTGGGCTTCGTCGCGAAGAAAATTGTCAAGCGTACCTTGGCCGGCACCGCCGGTTACGTCGACAAGTTCGACCATCACCGACGCGTCGTCAGACGCCGAGGGAACAGGTTCCGTGAGGAAGAAACTGCCGAAGGCTTCGACAGGCAGATTGGTGCTGTGGCCGGATAGATCGTTGCCCGCTGCTTCTAGCGCGTTGCAGTTCAGGATCGCGCCATAAATCAACCGACGATCAATTGTCGTGACAGGCGGCTGGCAAGCCGCCGACGGGGTTCCGACCTCTCCACCTGTTGACGCGCTGCTCACCAGACCTGCCGATATCTCGTAACGGTACACCTCATAGCGCGTTGGCTTTGTTGTGTCCCATGATGCAGGGTAAGCAGCGGAATGGAAGTTGGTGCTCCAGTAGCCGGAGAAATTCCAATTTCCATCGCCCATCCGGCCGCTCAGATACGGAGTGGTTGCATCCCGCGGAAGGCCCATTGTTCCAGCTAAGGTGAATGAAAGTTGGTTCATGGAAGGGCATTGGTTCGCGCTTCCTTGGGTTTTTATCGCCCCTTTGCGGACGTTCGCGGCTGGACCGTATACAGGAGTGTTGAAGTTGTTTCCGCTGGCTTTTATTCCGAACCGGACATTGAAGGCGTCCTGCACCGGGCCAGCATTCTGGCCGGTTTTTGTCGAAACGCTCGCGGAATTGTAGCATCCGATTGGGGTTGAAGTCGCAATCGTTTCAGCCAGCGCTTGGGCACCGTTTCCTATGCCTTGCGGGGGTTCAAGGAACCCGAAATTACCCGGACCAGCGGCAGCCCCGTTTCCGACCTTCCTCAGTTCTATCAGCCGGCGATGGACGGCCGGGTTGGAAACGGCCTGCTCAAGCGTGTAGCCGCCGGCATTGTTTATTCCGTTCGCCATCTCATAGGGATTGCACATGAAAACCGGTGTAAAATCGCAGACGCCGGAGGTGAAACCCGCCACCGCGACTGCTCCGACATTGAAGCTGTCACTGGCGCCGGACGTTACAAAAGAGGCTGGGAAGATTGCGGCAAACCCTTCGGGAACGACTGTCACCTGGATGAATCGCGTTTCCTTTTCTCCGACGGCAGGCGTACTGTCGGCCAGATAGGAGCCTTGGTTGGCTGTTGTGATCTTGTGGCCGTCAGACGGGGGGATGGCCTTGAGGAAGCACCAGGAGATGCTTCCGGCACTGTTGCAGCGCTGCGTGCCTCCCGGTTGGCCAGCGCCCATCGGGACTCTGCCTGCGGTCGAGAAATTGCTTTCGTTGTGCACAAGCGTCGCCATGGCCCGTTCGGCGCGCACCCAGGAGCCACTGCTCCCGTCCAACTCCGCTGCAGCCGCAAGCGCAAACGCGTCGGCGCCCTTCTGCAGATCGTTGTGCAGGTTGTTGACCCTGCTCATGTCGATCGCCAACAAGGAAAAACCGATGATCGCCGGCAGCATGACGCTGACGAGGATCAGCGCTAGTCCTTTCTGATCGTGCCAGAACGCGCGAACAGTTCGCAGCATGGCCCTATCCCTTTACCCCTCGCGCCAAGCCCTTCGAAGCCCGGCGCATCGCATCCTTCTGCTCAATTCGCTCCGTTGGTCACACCAGAACCGCCGACATTGACCGTGATTGCAGGCGGTGACGGTGGTGGTGGCGGAAATTTGTAGTTACGGGCAACAAGCGCACCCCGCGTGCCGTCGCCTTCGATATGTGTGTTCTTCGAATTCGGGTTGAATGGATCGACCGTCTGCAGCAGCGAATTGTATTTCTGCGTATCGCCGGCGGCCAGGGTCACCGAATCGTAATGGTTCAGATAGTCGGCGGCGCAGCTTGACAGCGCGCCGGCACACAAGAGGAGGACCAAGGCGCTATTTCTTGACATAGAGCATCTTGTCCTTCGATTTGAAGTCCAGCATGTGGCCATAGGGGCCGGTCACACCGTCTCCCGTTTCATATTTGCGGATCATATCCTTGTTCACCTCGAGCTGACCGAGGATGAAGAATTCCGGATCGTTGGCCGGCCGCGTCTTATCGAACGGGGTCGCCAGTTGCTCGCCGGGCTTGACCGGCCGCACGATGTGCGGCGTGACGATCACGACGAGTTCGGTCTCTTCCTTCTGGTTGCTCGAATTGCGGAACAGTGAGCCGATGACCGGAACCTGGCCGAGCCACGGCACCTGGTTCTGCAGCTTGGTGGTCTTGCTGGACAACAACCCGCCGACAGCGAAACTCTGGCCGTCGCGCAGTTCGACCACGGTCGCCAGCTTGCGGTTGGTGAAGATCGGGTCGCCGGCGGTGGTGAAACCGGTCAGGTCGCTCACCTCCGGCGCCAGCTTCATATGGATCTTGCCGTCGTCGAGTACGACCGGCGTGAACAGCAGATTGACGCCGAATTGCTTGTACGTGATGGTTACCTCACCATCGGTGCCGATGACACGGATAGGCACTTCGCCCCCGGCGTTGAAGCTGGCCGGCTCACCGGACAGCGTGGTGAGATTGGGCTCAGCCAGCGTGCGCACAGCCCCCTTGGCCTCAAGCGCTTCAATGATCAGGTCGACCTTGATGTTGCTGTCGATGACGCGGGTGATCAGCGCCGCGAAGGGACTACTGTTCGACAGTAGACCGCTAAGCAGACCGCCCGGTCCAAGCACCACATCGTCTTCATCGACGGCGGCAATGCCGGTTCCGGTGCGTGACGTGCCGCTACCGTTTGTGCTCCTGATCGACACACCGAGGTCGCGCCCGGTATTGCGCTTGGCCTCGAGCACACGCACCTCGAGATTCACCTGCTGGCTGTCGTCGACGATGACGGAATTTATGATGGCGTCGGGGCCATATTGCTGCACCACCTCAAGGATCGATGCCAGCGTGGCGCCGTCCTTGACATGGCCGCCAAGCCTCACCTTGCCGTTGATCGAACCGATCTCGATGCGCGCCCGAGGCGCCACCTGACGGATCGCCTGCGCCATGTCGCTGACATCGACACCGACTTCGATCTGGATGACGCCCAGCGAACGCTTTTCCGGGGAGAAGAGATTGACCGTGGTGGTGCCGGCGCTCTTGCCGATGACATAAAGCGTCCGGTCGGTCATCGGCTGGGCATCGGCGATCTTCTCGTCGCCGACTACGATATCGCCGAGGTTGGCGCTCACCTGGAGCGTCACCGACTGTGACATCGGCAGGAAGACGCGATGGACGCTCGGGTTCGACACGTCGATGAAACGGTCAGCCGCATCGGCCGCAAGGCCCGATAGCACCAACGCAGCCAGACCGGACAACGCGGCCGCCCCCATCCTAGCCCAAATCCCCTGCATCCTATCTCCCCAATCACTGCCGCCGGCAGCCCTCGATTGCCGCGTGTCTGCTATGGTTGTCGCGGCACATCGTAGGATTCGAGCTTCACGCCGCGAAACACGCCCACTGTAACATTCTTCGGCGGTTCCGGCTGTACGTATTTTATCACTTCCTTAACGACTTCCCGGACTTCCGGCGCGGACGCCACGGCCGGAGCCGGCTTCACTTTGCCCAACTCGTCGAGGCGGCTTCCCACTCTGTCCACCGCCTGGGTCAATCCGGCAATCTTATCGTCGGCTCGCTTGCGCTCAGCCGCGGCCTCCGCTTCGGCCGCCGCCTGCTTATCGAGTTCGGCCTGCCTCTTCGCGACATCCGCGGGCGTCTCGCCGCTCAGGTCAGACAATGTCACGCGTTCGGTCGCCTCGCCTTTGCTTGCGGCAGCCTGGCGAAGGGCCAGCGACAATTGGCCTGCCCCGGCCGCTAATGTCAGCTTCTGCGCGTCCTTGGTGCTGGCCTCTAGCGTCACCGACTTCACAACCGTCGGGCTGTCCTTGCTTTCATCCGCCACCTGGTCGATGGCGAGCACCTTCATGCTCTGCAGCAGCACGTCGACAAAACTCTGGTCCGCGCCGCCATCGCCGCGCACCGTGCGCGTCAGCAGCACATCGACCCGGTCGCCGGGGAAAACGAAACCAGCTACCCCGAGCACATCGTTGACCCTGATGGAAACGGCTTTCATGCCCTCACTAAGCACCGCCGAAAGTGTGGCGCGCTGGCCTGGGCCGGTGACCTTGGAGGCAAGTACGGGCTCGTTGGCGCCGATGGCCTGCAATGCCTGCTTCGGAGTTTCGCCTAAAATCTCTTTCGTTGTTCTGAAGGCACCAGCCGGAACCGCGCCGGCCGGCCACGCGATTTCGCGCAATTTGTCGGCCGACAGTGTATCGCCAAATTTCAAAGGCACTGCTGCTACCACCACAGTGTCGCGCTGCAGGCCGTTAGCCTCGGCCAAAGCGCTACGCTGACTAGCCAGCCAGAAGTTTGCGAGAACCACCGCCAGGACACCGAACACGCCGGCTAGGACAATCATTATCAAAGTGTTGGCACGCATGAACTCCAAGCCCCAATTTGCCCGCCGCGCTGAAACTCAGGCCCGGATCGATCGATCCGGGCCTGAGTACTATTACGTGATCAGGTGCCGACGCCGGTCGCGCCGTTGCAGGACCCGATTGGCGAGTTTTCCAGCGCGGTGCAGAGACCGGTGAAACGACCTGTAACCCAGCCGCCGATCGCGAGGATCGCGAGAATGGCTGCCGCGGCGATAATGCCGACTAGGATGGAATATTCGACCATAGCAGCGCCGTTTTCATCGTCGCGGAACTGCCGGGCCACCGTCATGAGCTTCTTCATGTCAATGTCTCCCTTTGGAGGTTGAACCCGACGAGACAGAGCCAAGGATGAACCCCATACCCAAGCATCCCCCGTCACCTCGATCCTAGGTCGCACGAAAAAGCAGAGTCAAACGGATTAACGGTTCCTTAACCTTCCAATACCTGAACTTGCGAACGCAAAAGCCATTTGAATTCTAGTAAGAGCTTGATTCGGCTGAATTTTCAACCGGCTTTAACCATTCGTTCACAATTTGGCCACAGCCAAGGCAAAACGACAGTTGCATTAGCGAAGCTGCATATTCCTTTATATCTAAGGGTTTACCGACATTTTTCACCCGCATCTCATTTGTTGCGGTATGAAAGGTCCCGCGAGGTGGAAGTTGGGGAGAGGGTAAAGCGCGCGGCGTCGAAATAAAACGATATTTTTCTGGCGTCCTCCTTAACTATGTTGAAAGCATTGGCTCCACGTGAGACCCTCCAGCGCTTGTGCCTCGCTTGGTTAACGTTTAGTTTCCGCTAATAAGGGCTAACGGGGGTATAAGGGATTATGCTGGGGCGGTTTATCAAGGGACCAAGCGAGTTGCAGGCCTCGACAAGGGCCGAGCAGCCGACTGTGCTGCCTGCCGCTCCGGCCCTTTCGCCGGCCGCTGACATCGAATCGGGCGGCGACGATTTCCTGACACTCAAGGTCGAACTCCACCGCCATCTCATCGATCGTTTCAATCTGACCGCCCTTGAAAATGCGTCCAAGGATGAAATCCTGAACGAGATCCGGCCGATCGTGCGTGAGTTCGTTCGCGGTCGAAACGTGCCGCTGAATGCCCGCGAGCTCGATCAACTGACCATCGACACGGCCGACGAAATGCTGGGGCTCGGGCCGATCGAGCCGTTGCTCAAGGACGACTCCATTACCGATATCCTGATCAACACCCACAAGCGTGTCTTCATTGAACGGCGTGGCCTGGTTGAAGAGACGGCTATCCGGTTTCGTGACGAGGCGCACCTGCTGCGCGTCATCAACAAGATCGTTTCGGCGATCGGCCGGCGCGTCGACGAATCGTCCCCAATGGTCGATGCGCGGCTGGAGGACGGCTCCCGCGTCAACATCGCGGTTCGGCCGATATCGGTGGACGGCCCGCTGGTCTCAATCCGCAAATTCTCGAAGAATCCGTATTCGCTCGAACGACTGATGACGCTCAATTCAATCAAGCAGCCGATGATCGATCTGCTGCGAATCGCCGTCCAGGCGCGCAAGTCGATCCTGGTTTCGGGTGGCACCGGCAGCGGCAAGACGACCTTGCTCAACGCGCTGTCGAGCTACATCCCGTCCAGGGAACGCCTGATCACCATCGAGGATGCGGCGGAACTGCAGCTGCAGCAGCCGCATGTCGGTCGGCTCGAAACACGGCCGCCGAATGTCGAGGGCAAGGGCGAGGTCCGTCAGCGTGAGTTGGTCAAGAACGCGCTGCGCATGCGGCCCGACCGCATCATCGTCGGTGAGGTGCGTGGCGAGGAAGCCTTCGACATGCTTCAGGCGATGAATACCGGCCATGAAGGCTCGATGACCACCATCCATGCCAACACGCCTCGCGACGCTATTTCTCGTCTGGAACAGATGGTCGGCATGGCCGGCATGCCGATGACGCACGAATCCATACGGGCACAGATTGCTTCAGCCATCGACATCATCGTGCAGACGCAGCGGCTCGCCGATGGGGGCAGAAGGGTCGTTTCCATATCGGAACTGACAGGCATGGAAGGCAATGTCGTTCAGCTTCAGGAGATCTATCATTTTGTCCGCCGCGACGTGACGCCGGAAGGCAAGATTGTTGGAGATTTTCGCGCAACAGGGGTTCGCCCGCGGTTCGCCCAGGAAGCGGCGACGCTTGGTCACCATTTCGCCAAGGACGCCTTCAATCCGCAGGTTCCGCTCTGATGCCGACAGGTCAGACCTTGCTCTACTTCATTTATGTGCTGGCAGCGGCATCGGTGATCCTTGCCGCCGAGTCACTCTACTTGTCTTATGCTGGACGACGAATCAGAATCGGCACGATCAACCGACGACTTAAGCGGCTTGCAGAGGAGGCGCCGGCCGAGCAGACCCTCCAAGGCCTCTTGCGAGAACGTGGATTGACGGAATCGGGCGACTTTGTTTTTCGCGCGATCGGGCTAAACCGACTCTATACGCAATCAGGTATCACGGGCAATCCGCTGGCTTTCGCGGCAATGTTCCTCCTCGCGGGGCTGATGCTTGCGCTGGCTCTGAAGTTGCTTTTCGGCTTTTCCTCTATTGCCGCGCTCATCGTTTTTCTGCTGGTGGGTTTTGCGCTGCCTCTTCTTGTCCTTCGTCGCGCCCGCAACAAACGAATCCAGAGGTTCGCCAAGCAACTTCCCGACGCACTTGATATGATCGTCCGTTCGCTGCGCGCCGGCCACCCGGCTTCCGTGGCGATCGGTCTCGTCGCCCGGGAAATGCCCGATCCGCTCGGCACAGAATTCGGCATCGTCGCCGACGAAATCGCCTTCGGACTGAGCATCGAACAAGCCGTTCGAAAGTTGTCGCAACGAGTGGGTTTCGAAGGCCTTCACCTGCTTTCGGTGTCGCTCTCGATTCAGTCAAAGACCGGTGGCAATCTGACTGAGATCCTTGCTAATCTCTCATTGGTGTTGCGGGAGAGGCAAAAGCTCCGGCTGAAAATCAGGGCCCTTTCAGCCGAGGGCCGAATGTCGGCCTGGATCATCTCGCTTTTCCCGGTCGCGATGTTCTTTATCCTCCAGTTCGCTGCTCCGTCCTACTATGGGACCGTATGGAACAACCCGATAATCCTGCCTGTGTTCATGATTTTCGGGGGATGGGCGCTTCTGGGCGATTTTATCATGTATCGCATGGTCAACTTCGGTTTCTGAGGAGTGAAGCACGGCTGTGTTGTCCACCATTCAGGGTTTGAGCTTTCTGGTTTCGGTTGCCGTGTTCATGGCGGCGGCGGCGCTCTTTCTGTTCTGCGCTTTGGTCTTTATACCAGCGTTGCAGACGAGAAAATTGGTGGCGCAAAGCCTCTTGGCAGAGGGCATTGTCGACCGTCGTTCGCTTGCCGGCCAAGAGCAACTCGCCAGGATATCGGCACAAAAGCCGATCGACGCCTATTTCCGCACAATTGAGAAGGAGCGGGGTGAGCCGAATGCGCTTGAGACGAAGCTTTTTCGCGCCGGGTTCCACCAGCCAAATGCGCCCCTTGTTTATACCTTGTCGCGCATAGCTGCTGTAGCTATCGGCTTTTTTGCTGCCTACACGCTGCTATCTCGGGTGTTGCCACCTCAAATGCCCGGCTTTATTGCATTTGCAGGCGCCGGCTTGTTTGGGCTCGCCTGTCTGGTTGTCCCCAGTATTGGGCTTGACCGCTTCGAGAAAGCTCAGATGCAAATTTACCGTCGCGGCTTTCCCGACTTCATGGATATGATGATCACGTGCGCGGACGCAGGTATGAGCCTGGAAGCTGCGGTGGAGCGTGTTAGTAACGAACTGGCGGGAACCCACAAATGGCTGGGGATCCAGCTTGCCATCATGACTCTGCAACTGCGGGCGGGTAAGCCGTTGCGCGACGCATTGCGCGATCTGTCGGATCGTATTGGCCTTGACGAGGCGCGGGCGCTGGCCGTTCTGTTTCGGCAATCGGAAGAACTTGGCACCAGTCTCACGGAGGCGCTGCGCGTCTATAGCGACGAGATGCGCAGCCAGAGAATTCTTCGCGCCGAGGAGCGCGCTAATGCTTTGCCGGTCAAGATGATGATCCCCTTGGGACTGTGCATTTTTCCGGTTGTCTTGATGGTCATCATGTTGCCGGTTATCATTCGGATGAGGGGCATTTTCTTCTAGTTGCATGTATGCTTTGGTCCTAATATGAGTCCGGAGGGTTCGAGGGGAACTGCATGAAAAGAGTTGTCGCGGTCGCAGCCTGCCTATTGACGGTAGTGCTTGTCGGCTGCCAGACGGCGGACACATCCGACGGTGTCGTTCGCACCAACGAGCCGTCGAAAGGCGATGTAACGTCCTTTGGCGATGCGTTCGACGGGCTGAAGACGGTCGGCGACGTCGAATATTACGCCTCGGACCAGGCTGTTGCAGAGGCCAAGAACCAGTTCCGCGCGGAAAATTACGGCAATGCCGGTGCCTTGTTCTTCAAGGCGACGCAACTGGCCCCCAATGATGGTGGCGCCTGGATGGGACTGGCCGCCTCCTGCGATCGCATCCGCCGCTTCGACCTCGCCGATCGGGCCTATGGCCGAGCCTTCAAGCTGATGGGGGCGTCGCCCGAGTATTACAATAATATCGGTTATTCCTATCTGCTGCGCGGTAAGTTGCAGGACGCGCGCGCGAATTTCCTCAAGGCCTATGAGCTGGCACCCAACGATCCGACCGTGGTCAACAATCTGAAGCTCCTGTCGTCCAGCGTGCAGAACGTCGAGCGGTAGGCTGTCTGCATGTTGCTAGTCGCATCGCTGCCATTGAAGGCGTTGGCCATCCCTCTGCTTGCAAGGGTTGCCTGGGTGGACTTCACCACCCAAAAGATATCCAACGGCATCGTGCTGCTGCTGCTCGGCTTGGGCTTAGGCTCGCTGCTGTTGGTGGCTGTTCAGTCCGGATCCTGGTGGGACATGGGCATGAGCGTGGCTGCCGGCCTCCTGCTGTTTGTCGTGTTCTTCCCCTTCTGGGCCTTGCGCAAGGTGGGCGCCGGCGATGTCAAGCTGATGGCAGTCATGCCGCTTCTGGTCGGCGGCGCCGGCCTTGTTGTGTTTTCTCTGCTGCTGATGGTGTTCGCCGTTGCCATGGCCGTGGTGGTGGTAAATCCGTTCCTGCTGCCGGCGGGCGCGTTTCGCGTCTATGTCCAGCATATGGACAGGAAGGGCGTCGTTCCTTTTGGCGTGCCGATTTCGGCAGCTGCGATTGGCGCTATCGGTTTCCAGATTTACGGGAGTTGGGTGGTGGCGAGCAGCTCAGGAATCCTGGATCAGCTTAATTGAACCTCGGCAGTCCGCTTTGCTGCACGAAGCGCGCACCGACGTAATCTTTGCTTAGTGCCGAACTGGCAGTCTATCTGCCTATTGAGGGTGCGCTATGATACAGGATTACCGGTCGACAGTTGCCTGGTTGGCGGCTGGATTGATTGTTGGTGCCGTGGCGTTCCCGTTTGCGGCTGTTGTCAACAAACCGGCGACACCAACAATTATCAGCGCCGAACCGCCACCGCTCCCAATCATCAAAAAGACGTTCGTCCGAAAATGGCGCCGTACATAGCGATCAGTGGTGCCTGTCCCCAATACCGCGCACCGTCTGCAGCGAGACCCGGATTTGGAGCGGATCGCGCTCGATCTTGCGGTGCAGGGGGTTGATCTGGAGTCGATGGTGCGCTCGCCGACTTCGGAATCGTCACCGGCGAGTTCATAACGCCGCATGGTTTTCGCCGACCCGTGCGGCGAAGACCGCCAGGGTCTCCTGCTCGCGGCCGCGCGCCCGCCACCCCGCCTCAGTTCGCGCCTGGACAGCGTGCCATGCGTTCCCCAGCGCTCCTAACGACATTGGCACGATCATCGAAGATCGCTTCAATGGCAGGTTCCAGATCGAAAAAAGGAAGAGAAGAAGAATCTGTGCGCTCTCTGCACACAGTCTCCCAAATTATCTGCTTTTGCAGGAGTCGCCTGGTGGTGATCTGCCTCGGGAGCCGGCGATCGGCGCGGAGGCGACCATTCCTGGCAAAAAAATTTCCGGCTTCGCATGACCTTCCGCCGCAACACGGACAAGCCGCTGCCGGCAAGGGGCTGAGCAATAAAAAGCCCGCCACCGCGAGGCAGCGGGTTCTCTTTCGGAAATGATGAGCTGCCTTTTACGGCCGGCCTTCATGGGGCGGGGTTGCGGATGCCTCTGGCCGGACATTCGACGTCATTGAAGCGAGGCACTCTTCCAGACGTTCCAGCCGCGCCTTCTGGCATCGCAGTGTGTGCGCGACGTCATGCAGCCTGGATTTACCCTGAGAGTTGGCGGCAGCGATCAAGTCTATTTGTAGCCGACTGATCTCGCTCCGCAGATCGCGAGCGTCAGCTTCCATCAGACCCCTGATCCATCCAGCCCCGCGCATTCCAGCACACCATCCACCGAGCCCTGCGTCGCACGATAGCAGCGAGTTTGCTAACAACCATGCCATGAACCTTCTCGAATTTTATGCATTGCTAATATATAAAAGGCCCGCCACCGTCAGGCGTCCGGGCAGTTTTTGCCCGTTCGGATCGATCTGTGAGGTTTGTCACGGACGCATCGACGTATCGGCGTAGGCTACGTGCAGTTTCCTGCAGGGGTAAAGGGAGTGGTCCCGATGCTTGTGAACCTTCCTATGCTTGTGAATCTTCGTCTTGTCGCAGTTGGTCCCCTTGCCGATTGGGTCCGTCATCGAGCCGAGCAGAAGGCGCTGTTGAAGGCGACGGACGAGTTGAGCAAGTCACCAGACGACATGCTCAGCGACATCGGGATTTCCCGTGACGACATCACGACGTTTGCGTTCCGCAGCCCGGCGTCGAGACGTTGGGGCTGAGCAACAAAAAAGCCCGCCACTGTGAGGGAGCGAGCCAAATTATTCGAGAATTAAACTGGATCGTTCCAGGTTCTGTAGCGCGGGAAGCGCGGCCGGTAGCCGAACACCCGGCCGAGGATGCGAATGCAAGAAGATGGCCCTCGTCCGCACACCAGGGAATCGAGAAGGAACGTCTCGTGCAGACTTCCCTTGGCGGCAAAGCGGCCCCCATAGCCTCGCCCGTGATTGTTGCGCCAGCTCATGGTTTGCGGATGACCGCCTCCAAACATGGCGACCACAACGCACCCGTCCTCCAGTTCCGCGTCTGGATCAATGATAAGGCTTTCAGCCCGAAGCTCGGGGTAGGTGTCTGTCACCGCAAAGACGTTGTAGGCCCACTTGCTGGCGGCACTGCGAGGCAAAACTGCTGCCCCAGGGTCACGTGACCGTGCCGAGACGATCGCGGGCTATCAGATGCCGTCGACGTTCTGTTGAGCCGCGACCGAAATTCGACTAGTCGAGTCAGCCGCTTCCGATGATCGCCAGTATATCAAGCAAACGACCAGCCCGGCGTACCCGACTTGCAGAACGATCAGCGCAAGGACCGCACAGCCGAGCGCGGTCCAAATTGAACCGGCTTCGATGTAGGTCCAGATCGCCACAATGATCGCAGTGGCAGACATGCCGACCAAAAACTGTGGAAAATACATTCCTCCGCGTTTCATTAATTTAGCGATTGCGCAATTAGCCGATTCTAAAATATCGCTGCAGCATGATGTCGCATCGGCTAGCACTTACCCATCCACAGAAATGGTCGCTGCAGTCTTTGGGTGTGGGGCCGCACCGGCCACCGCGCGCGAAGATAGAGCCCCCGCGCTGCCTAGATATAGTCATATTAGCAATCACGCCATTAACCATGTAGGCGCTCCCAAGCCAAAACTCAGGGAATCCCTCTTGAAGGCTCAAACGAGAGGACAAGCTAATACCGTTGAGAGTCGCGGGCATGGACGACGGTATGGGCGAGCATCTTGGGGTTTTCGACCTTGACGCTTTGCGCAAGGCTTTCCTCGAGTTCGTAGAAGAGCATAAAACCACGGATCATCCTGAGTGGGGCGAACTCGCCAAGCTGTTCCTCGAAAATCAACGAGAGCGGCACCAAGAACCGGACCCTGCCCAGCCGGAGGGGTGAACGCACCAGCGCTGTGTGACCGGACCGGCGCAGAAGCCATGACCAGAACAAACCGGGGATTCACGGATTCGCGGTGTCGATCTACATTTGCTCTGAGATGGCATTGGCGTGGCGCTGGCCGGTTAGGTAAGCGAGCCCCTTGTCAGGCAGTCCGGCATGTAGGACATGACCGGCACGTCGGGGAAGCCTCAGGCTAAGTCCACCCTTTCGGCGACACGACGATTCACTTCGATAATCAATTCGAAGACGCTTTCAAGCTCGCCGTTGATCTCGTCGGCAGGAATCCCGGCCTTCTCGGCAGCTGTCATCAACTGGTCTTTCAAGTCGCCAACCGAGATGGGGTCTCCCCGCGCCACAATGGGCAGTTGTTTGGCTACCCACTTATCGAGAAACCTCAGGCCACGGACGCTCATTTGTTAGCAACCTCTCATCCTTGACACTGCACCCGCCCGCGGCCGGGTGACACCCGATCGCATAAGCGTGACGATTCCCTCCTATGACTTCCCGTATGCGGTTGTCGATTCGACTTCGAAGGCCGTGATCGGCCATTATGGAATTAGTCGGCCCGGTCACGCGACAAGGTAACCGTCAGCCTGCGGCCACTGGTGACTGTCGACGCCGAGCACGTGCGCGTTGTTGAGAGCCATGTGGGGTCGCCACGGCGAAAAAAGCCGATTGTTGACAAAGCCTAACGGCGCTGCTTGAGGAGATCAAAGGCCTCGTCGCAGGGGCAGCCGCCGGAAAGAATGGGATTCGGGCCGCTTTGGATTATTATGCGGTTCCCGAGCCAGCACGGCGACAAGTACCGAGCAGTCGAGTTCCTCGTTGAACGAAAAGTGCGGGTCGGCCTCTGGCAAGATCTGAGCCAAGCGTAGCGATTTCAACCTGGCTGTCTTGGCGGCACGTTCTGTGCATTCAACCTCATTGATCCCTTTCGCGGACCGCACTGCACCTCGACGTTCTCCCAGCCAACACATTTCCTGGTAGCCTCATTCTCACCTCCCCCCAACGCAAATTTCCACATTCGGATGAACCATGTCGCCCTTCATTCTGATGAAGCCCAAGCTCAAACAGGGTAGTGTGCTGAGAGTTCTGCAAATTCGCTGAGAGGGGGCGGTCATGGCAGGCTGGTGATTGTTCACGTCACCTGATTCCCGCGAAGGAACGC
>NZ_JAMYTN010000035.1:0-24547 GCF_040322455.1 Mesorhizobium sp. M0139 | reverse complement strand
ATCGCCGCCGTCAGCGACGTCTTGCCATGATCGACATGGCCAATCGTGCCAATGTTCACATGAGGCTTGTTACGCTCGAATTTACCTTTTGCCATGTGATGTCTCCAATCTGCTCGCCCGTACGGGCCTTGAATTAAGTTACCGATGCAACCCGTTCAGGTTACGCGTATTTCTTCTGGACTTCCTGGGCGACCGCGGTCGGCACAGGCTCATAGTGATCGAACTGCATCGTGTAGGCCGCGCGGCCCTGGCTCATCGAGCGCAGGTTGTCGACGTACTTGAACATGTTGGCCAGCGGCACCATCGCGTTAATGACGACAGCCACGCCGCGAGCTTCCTGGCCCTGGATCTGGCCACGACGGCCGTTCAGGTCGCCGATGACGCTGCCGACGTAGTCTTCCGGGGTCACGACTTCGACCTTCATGATCGGCTCGAGCAGCTGCACGCCAAGCTTGGGTGCGGCTTCACGGAAGCAGGCGCGGCCGGCGATTTCGAACGCCAGGACGCTGGAGTC
Source organism: Mesorhizobium sp. M0139 (assembly GCF_040322455.1). Taxonomy (NCBI): domain Bacteria; kingdom Pseudomonadati; phylum Pseudomonadota; class Alphaproteobacteria; order Hyphomicrobiales; family Phyllobacteriaceae; genus Mesorhizobium; species Mesorhizobium sp. M0139. The sequence continues at coordinate 24,033 of NZ_JAMYTN010000035.1, read as the reverse complement.
CACATCGTGGTAAGCGCCGTCGATAAGCGTCGCCTTGACGCCGATCATCGGGAAGCCCGCGAACGGACCCGACGACATGACACTGTTGATGCCCTTTTCGACACCCGGGATGTATTCCTTGGGAACCGCACCGCCGACGATCTTGGTCTCGAACTCGAACTCCGAGCTTTCCGGGTTCGGTTCGAACACGATCTTGACGCGAGCGAACTGACCGGTACCGCCGGTCTGCTTCTTGTGGGTGTAGTCCTGCTCGTGCCTGCGGGTGATGGTCTCGCGGTAAGCCACCTGCGGCGCGCCGACATTGGCCTCAACCTTGAACTCGCGACGCATGCGGTCGACGATGATGTCGAGGTGAAGTTCGCCCATGCCCGAAATGATGGTCTGGCCGCTTTCCTCGTCGGTCTTGACGCGGAATGACGGATCCTCGGCGGCCAGGCGGTGAAGGGCGAGGCCCATCTTTTCCTGGTCGTTCTTGGTCTTCGGCTCGATGGCGATCTGGATGACCGGATCCGGGAATTCCATGCGCTCGAGGATGACCGGGTGCAGCGGATCGCTGAGCGTATCGCCGGTGGTCGTGTCCTTGAGGCCGGCCAGAGCAACGATGTCGCCGGCAAAGGCTTCTTCGACGTCGGCGCGCGAATTCGCATGCATCTGCAGCATGCGGCCGATGCGCTCTTTCTTGCCCTTGACGGTGTTATCGACCGAGATGCCCTTGGTCAGTTTGCCCGAATAGATGCGGGCAAAGGTCAGCGAACCGACGAACGGGTCGTTCATAATCTTGAAGGCCAGCATCGACAGCGGCTCGTTGTCGTCGGCATGACGCTCGATCTCGGCATCGGTCTTGGCGTCGACGCCCTTGATGGCGGGAACATCGGCCGGCGACGGCAGGTATTCGACGACGGCGTCGAGCAGCGGCTGCACGCCCTTGTTCTTGAAGGCCGAGCCACAGAACATCGGGTAGAACTTGACCGCGATGGTGCCCTTGCGGATCAGCGCGCGGATCTCGTCATTCGACGGCATCTTGCCTTCGAGGTAATTCTCGAGGGCCGTCTCGTCCATTTCGACGGCGGCTTCGATCATCTTCTCGCGGTATTCTTCGGCCCGGGCCTGAAGGTCGGCAGGGATCTCGACGACGTCCCAGGCAGCGCCCAACGTCTCGTCGCGCCAGACCAGCGCGTTCATCTCGACGAGATCGACGACACCCTTGAACTCGGTCTCGGCGCCGATCGGCAGCTGCATGACGACGGCATGCGCACCAAGACGCGAGCCGATCATCTCGACCGAGCGGTAGAAGTCGGCGCCGATCTTGTCCATCTTGTTGCAGAAGATCATGCGCGGAACTTTATACTTGTCGGCCTGGCGCCAGACAGTCTCGGTCTGCGGCTCGACACCGGCATTGGCATCGAGCAGCGCAATGGCGCCGTCGAGCACGCGCAGCGAACGCTCGACCTCGATGGTGAAGTCGACGTGTCCGGGAGTGTCGATGATGTTGAAGCGGTACATCTTGCCGCTGCGACCCTTCCAGAAGGTCGTGGTGGCGGCGGACGTGATCGTGATGCCGCGCTCCTGCTCCTGCTCCATCCAATCCATGGTGGCAGCGCCGTCGTGGACTTCGCCGATCTTGTGCGACTTGCCCGTGTAATAGAGGACGCGCTCGGTGGTCGTCGTCTTGCCGGCGTCAATATGCGCCATGATACCGAAATTGCGGTAGTCTTCGATTTTGTATTCGCGGGCCATCGTGGATGCCTTCTCAGTCTCGTTCGCGCTTTACCAGCGGTAGTGCGCGAAAGCGCGGTTGGCTTCTGCCATCTTGTGGGTGTCTTCACGCTTCTTCACGGCGGTGCCGCGGTTATTGGCCGCGTCCATCAGCTCGCCGGAGAGGCGGTCGACCATGGTGGTCTCGTTGCGGTTGCGCGCAGCTGCAATCAGCCAGCGGATCGCCAGGGCCTGGCGGCGCTCGGGGCGCACATCGACCGGAACCTGGTAGGTAGCGCCGCCGACGCGGCGCGACCGGACTTCCACATGCGGCGCGACATTGTCGAGCGCCTGATGGAAGACGGTGACCGGCTCCTGCTTGGTCTTCGACTGAACCTGGTCGAGCGCACCGTAGACGATGGTCTCGGCAACCGACTTCTTGCCGTCATACATGACGGCGTTCATGAACTTGGTGACGATCAGATCGCCGAACTTCGGGTCCGGATTGATCTCACGCTTTTCTGCACTGTGACGACGCGACATGGCTTTTGTCTCTCAATCTCGTAGCCCGACGCATTCAAGCAGCGCCAGGGCCGGAAAATCTTACTTCGGACGCTTAGCGCCGTACTTCGAACGGCGCTGCTTGCGGTTCTTCACGCCCTGCGTGTCGAGCACGCCGCGGATGATGTGGTAGCGCACGCCCGGAAGATCCTTTACGCGGCCGCCGCGGATCATGACCACGGAGTGTTCCTGAAGGTTGTGGCCTTCGCCGGGGATGTAGCCGATCACTTCAAAGCCGTTGGTCAGGCGGATCTTGGCCACCTTGCGCAGTGCCGAGTTCGGCTTCTTCGGCGTCGTTGTATAGACGCGCGTGCAGACGCCCCGCTTCTGCGGGTTCTGCTGCATGGCCGGGACCTTGTTGCGCTTCACCGGCGCAATGCGCGGCTTGCGGATCAGCTGGTTGACGGTAGGCATTAAACCCTCTTGTCTCTCAATTCCGTGTCTCGCCCGGTCAGGGCCGCTCAAAGCGCCAATTCCATACGCAAATTCGGGCCATAAACCGCGCCTCGCGGTCCTGCCCGAACAAAATGCAGAGGAAGCGGGAACCGCTTCATGCGCGCCGGAAATGTCTTTTCGCTCGTAAAACGAACCCTGTTTGAGGCAAACTCCAAAGCGTGTCGCTTCGGAAGGGAGAGCCTCACATCGGTTCTGACTGGGCGGCTTCTACTCGCAAGACCGTGAACCGTCAACCCCGGCACGCCAAATATTGCGCGCTGACGACGGCTTGGCAGCCATGCGAAAAACGCATGTAATTTTCTTTCTTCGTTTTGCAAGGCAGAGGAAGAAAGTGACCGGGGCAGACAAGAAAGTGACCGGCTTTTGGCTGTCATGCGCGGGTTCTTCATGGCAAAAGGCGCCATGGACAGCCCAAAACCCCTCGCCCGCCCCCGTCTCAAGAGGAATCAGCCCGTGAACGACAATGAGGAACGCCCGGTCACCATCGTCACCGGCCGGGTCTGGAAAAAGAAGGGCGGCAAGCCGGAAGGCGTCCATGTGATGCTGGTTGCGCCCGACGACGATTCGGCCGTGCGCCGGGTGCTCGAATCGCTTGCGGCCGAAGGCTATGCCGAGGTCGAGCTCGACCAGATCGGCGATATGGACGGCGAACCCGACGAGGAGCCGCATCTGTCAGCCTTTCAGGGTGCGCTCGAAGGCGAAGTGTCGATCGTTACGTTCGAGGTTCCGCTCTGAGCGTGGCCGGCTGCTTGCGCCTGTCACCGCGCCGGCTTGCCCGGCACCGGTTCTCTGCTAAGAACCGAGCGACTTAACCAGCCAAATTCGAATCCGCGGAGTTCCCATGCCCTCGAACAATGGTCCCATCAAGCTCGGCATCGTCGGCGTCGGCAAGATCGTGCGCGACCAGCATCTGCCGGCAGTGGCCAAGGATGCGGACTACCGCCTCATCGCCGCCGCCAGCCGGCACGGCAAGGTGGACGGCATCCCGAATTTTCCGACCATTGAGGCGATGCTCGACGCGGTGCCGGAACTCGAGGCCGTGTCGCTGTGCATGCCGCCGCAGTTCCGCTACGACGCGGCACGCACGGCGCTGATTGCGAAGAAGCATGTTTTCCTGGAGAAGCCGCCGGGCGCCACTGTCAGTGAGGTCGAGGACCTGAAGCGGCTGGCGGCAGCCAATGGCGTCTCACTGTTCGCCAGCTGGCATTCGCGCTACGCGCCGGCGGTGGAAGCCGCGCGTGCCTTCCTGGCGTCGGCCAAGGTCAACTCGGCCGCCATCCTCTGGAAGGAAGATGTCCGCCGCTGGCATCCGAACCAGGATTGGATCTGGGCGCCGGGCGGCTTCGGTGTCTTCGATCCCGGCATCAACGCACTGTCGATCGCAACCCACATCCTGCCGGCGATGTTCATCACCTCGGCCGTCCTCGACTTCCCGGAAAACCGCGCCTCGCCTGTGGCGGCCCACGTGACCTTCCGTACCTCGGATGGGTTGCCGGTGACCATGGAGCTCGACTGGCTGCAGACGGGACCACAGAGCTGGGACATCCTGGCCGACACCGACAAGGGCAAGATGGTGCTGTCCGGCGGCGGCACCAAGCTCGCCATCGACGGCAAGGTGGTTCACGACGAGCCGGAAGCCGAATATCCCCAGCTTTACCGGCGCTTCGCTGAAATCGTACCCGCCGGCGTCTCCGATGTCGATTTGGCACCCCTGCAGCACGTGGCCGACGCCTTCATGCTCGGCAAGCGCAATGTGGTGGAAGCGTTCTTCGATTGAGCGATGAGTTCTGCCGGACCGCAGTCCGGACACTCATCATGCAGCCTTACTCGACGATTGCAATCGCAAACCCGTCATAGCCTTTGGCGCCGACGGTCTGGATGGCGGTGCCGTCCAGGCGCTTGTCGCCGCCGATGAAGGAAAACGCACCGCGTGCGCCTTCGACATACGCGTCACGGCCATCGTCGTTGAGCACGGTGCCGTCGCGGATGACGTTGTCGCAGATGATGACCGTCCCCGGCCGCGACAGGCGCATGGCCCATGACAGATAATTCGGATTGTTCGGCTTGTCGGCGTCGATGAAGATCAGATCGAACGGACCGGCATTTTCGGCAGCCAGCGTCTCAAGCGACTGAAGCGCGGGGCCGATCCTGAGCTCGACCTTGTCCGGCACCCCTGCCCGCTCGAGATTCGAGTGCGCGACTTTTGCATGATGCGGCTCGAGTTCGAGCGTCACGATCTTGCCGCCGACGGGCAATCCCCTTGCCATCCAGATGGTCGAGTAGCCGCCAAGCGTGCCGATCTCCAGCACCTTCCTGGCGCCGCTGATGCGGACCAGCAGCGACAGCAGCTTGCCCTGCGCCGGCGATACGTCGATGGCCGGCAGGCCCTGGTCGCGGTTGGCCGCAAGCACCGCTTCGAGGATGGGATCTGCTTCGAAGAGAGAGGAAACGATGTAGTCGTCGACGTCAGTCCAAACCTTCTTGCTCATGTTTTCCTCGATTCGATTGGGGGTCAAAACGCGAAAAGGGGCCACTGGGGCCCCCTTCCTTCTTCTCGTCCTACCGCGCTTACTGCGCGGCGTTGACCATGTCGGTCAGCATCGGCTCGGCGACCTCGACACCGGAGGCCTTGCGGCGCTCGTCGATGATCAGTTCGTCGCGCGAGGTGGCGATGCGCCGGATCTGGCTCATCGTGCCGCCGGTACCGGCCGGGATCAGCCGGCCGACGATGACGTTTTCCTTCAGGCCCTGCAGCATGTCGGTCTTGCCGGCAACCGCAGCTTCGGTCAGCACCCTGGTCGTCTCCTGGAAGGAGGCGGCCGAGATGAAGGAAGGCGTCTGCAGCGAGGCCTTGGTTATGCCCAGCAGCACTGGCTGGCCTTCGGCCGGCTTCTTGCCGTCCTCGACCAGGCGCTCGTTGACCTCTTCCAGTTCGATCACGTCGACGTGGTCGCCCGGAATGTAGGTCGAGTCGCCCTGCACCGTGATCTCGACCTTCTGCAGCATCTGGCGAACGATCACCTCGATATGCTTGTCGTTGATCGACACGCCCTGCAGACGGTAGACTTCCTGGATTTCGTTCACGAGGTAGGAAGCAAGTGCTTCCACGCCCTTGATCGCCAGGATGTCGTGCGGCGCCGGATTGCCGTCGAGGATGTAGTCGCCCTTCTCGATGACGTCGCCGTCCTGGAGATGGAACGGCTTGCCCTTCGGGATCAGGTATTCGACCGGCTCAAGCGTCGAGTCATGCGGCTCGATGATGATGCGGCGCTTGTTCTTGTAGTCGCGGCCGAAGCGGATCGTGCCATCGATCTCGGCGATAATGGCGTGATCCTTCGGACGACGTGCCTCGAACAGTTCGGCAACACGCGGCAGACCGCCGGTGATGTCCTTGGTCTTGGCGCTTTCCATTGGGATACGCGCCAAAACGTCGCCGGGACGAACCTGCGAACCCGGCTCGACCGAAAGAATGGCCTCTACCGAGAGCAGGAAGCGGGCGTCGCCGCCCTTCGACAGCTTGCCGACCTTGCCCTTGGGGTCAAGGATGGCGATCGCCGGCTTGAGGTCGTTGCCGCGTGGCGTCGAGCGCCAGTCGATGACCTCGCGCTTGGTGATGCCGGTCGATTCGTCGGCCGTTTCCTGAACGGAAATGCCGTCGACCAGATCCTCGTACGACACCTTGCCCTCGATTTCGGTAAGGACAGGGCGGGTATAGGGATCCCACTCGGCGATACGCTGGCCGCGCTTCACCTTGTCGCCATCGTCCACGAAGATGCGCGAACCATAGGTAAGGCGATGCGAGGCACGCTCCTTGCCGGCTTCGTCGAGGATCAGCACCGCCATGTTGCGGCCCATGACCATCTGCTGGCCGTCCGAGTTGCGCACCACGTTGCGGTTGCGGATCTCGACCTTGCCCTCATACGAGGCTTCAAGGAACGAGCTGTCCACTACCTGCGCCGTACCGCCCATGTGGAAGGTACGCATGGTGAGCTGGGTCCCCGGCTCGCCGATCGACTGCGCCGCGATAACGCCGACGGCTTCGCCCTGGTTGACCGGGGTGCCGCGGGCAAGATCGCGTCCGTAGCAGACCGCACAGACGCCGATCCTGACCTCGCAGGTCAGTGCCGAGCGAATGCGGACCGACTGCACGCCGGCCTTTTCGATCTTTTCCACGTCACGTTCGTCCATCAGCGTTCCGGCCTTGACCAGAACCTCGCCCGAAACCGGATGCGTGATGTCGTCGAGCGAGGTGCGGCCCAGCACGCGCTGACCGACCGAAGCGACGACCTGACCGGCATCGACGATCGGCTGCATGGTGAGGCCCTTGTCGGTGCCGCAATCCACGGAGTTGACGATGCAGTCCTGCGCCACGTCGACCAGACGACGGGTGAGGTAACCCGAGTTCGCCGTCTTCAAGGCGGTGTCGGCCAGACCCTTGCGGGCGCCGTGGGTCGAGTTGAAGTACTCGAGCACGGTCAGGCCTTCCTTGAAGTTCGAGATGATCGGCGTCTCGATGATTTCACCCGAGGGCTTTGCCATCAGGCCGCGCATGCCGGCGAGCTGACGCATCTGGGTGGGCGAACCACGCGCACCCGAATGCGACATCATGTAGATCGAGTTCATCGGCTTTTGACGGCCACTGTCCTCGAACTCGACGGCCTTGATGCGGGCCATCATCTCGTCGGCGACCTTTTCCGAGCACTTCGCCCAGGCGTCGACGACCTTGTTGTACTTCTCGCCCTGCGTGATCAGGCCGTCATTGTACTGCTGTTCGTACTCCTTGGCCAAAGCCTCGGTGTCGGAAACCAGCTTGATCTTGGCGTCCGGGATCAGCATGTCGTCCTTGCCGAACGAAATGCCGGCGCGGCAGGCGTGGCTGAAGCCGAGGGCCATGATGCGGTCGCAGAAAATGACCGTCTCCTTCTGACCGCAGTGGCGGTAGACGGTGTCGATCATCTTGGAGATGTTCTTCTTGGTCATCTCCTGGTTGGCCGTCTCGTAAGGCACATTGACGTTCTTCGGCAGCAGCTCGCCGATGATCATGCGGCCAGGCGTGGTGTCGTAGATTTTCGACACGACCTTGCCTTCGGCGTCGACCGTGCGGAAACGACCCTTGATCTTGGAGTGCAGCGTCACCGCCTTGGTCTCGAGCGCGTGCTGGAGTTCGCCCATGTCGGCAAACACCATGCCTTCGCCCGGCTCGTTCTGATTGACGATCGAGAGATAGTAGAGACCCAGGACCATGTCCTGCGACGGCACGATGATCGGCGCGCCGGAAGCCGGGTGCAGGATGTTGTTGGTCGACATCATCAGCACGCGGGCTTCAAGCTGCGCTTCCAACGAGAGCGGCACGTGAACGGCCATCTGGTCGCCGTCGAAGTCGGCGTTGAAGGCCGTGCAGACCAACGGATGCAGCTGGATCGCCTTGCCTTCGATCAGGATCGGCTCGAACGCCTGGATGCCGAGGCGGTGCAGCGTCGGCGCACGGTTCAGCAGCACCGGATGCTCGCGAATGACCTCGTCGAGGATATCCCAGACTTCCGGACGCTCCTTCTCGACCAGCTTCTTGGCCTGCTTGACGGTCGAGGAGAACCCCTTGGCGTCGAGGCGGGCGTAGATGAACGGCTTGAACAGTTCGAGCGCCATCTTCTTCGGCAGGCCGCATTGGTGCAGCTTGAGCTCCGGACCGGTGACGATGACCGAACGGCCCGAATAGTCGACGCGCTTGCCGAGCAGGTTCTGGCGGAACCGGCCCTGCTTGCCCTTCAACATGTCGGACAGCGACTTCAGCGGACGCTTGTTGGCGCCGGTGATGACGCGGCCGCGACGGCCGTTGTCGAACAGCGCATCGACGGCTTCCTGCAGCATGCGCTTTTCATTGCGCACGATGATGCCGGGCGCGCGCAGCTCGATCAGCCGCTTCAGGCGGTTGTTGCGGTTGATGACGCGGCGATAGAGATCGTTCAGGTCGGACGTCGCGAAACGTCCACCATCCAGAGGAACCAGCGGGCGCAGGTCCGGCGGGATCACCGGAACCACCTTCATGATCATCCATTCCGGACGGTTGCCGGACTCCATGAAGTTCTCGACGACCTTGAGCCGCTTCAGATACTTCTTCTGCTTCAGCTCGGACGTGGTCGAAGCCAGTTCCGAACGCAGATCGCCGGCGATCTTCTCCAGGTCCATGCCGGCCAGAAGGTCATGAATGGCCTCGGCGCCGATCATGGCGGTGAACGAATCCTCGCCATACTCGTCGACGGCGATCATGTACTCTTCCTCGCTGAGCAGCTGGTGCTCCTTCAGCGCGGTTAGGCCAGGCTCGGTGACGATGTAGTTCTCGAAGTAGAGGACGCGCTCGATGTCCTTCAGGGTCATGTCGAGCAGCGTGCCGATGCGCGACGGCAGCGACTTCAGGAACCAGATGTGAGCGACAGGTGCCGCCAGCTCGATGTGGCCCATGCGCTCGCGGCGAACGCGCGACAGCGTGACTTCGACGCCGCACTTTTCGCAGATGACGCCCTTGTACTTCATGCGCTTGTACTTGCCGCACAGGCATTCATAGTCCTTGATCGGGCCAAAAATGCGCGCGCAGAACAGACCGTCACGCTCCGGCTTGAAGGTGCGGTAGTTGATGGTCTCCGGCTTCTTAATCTCGCCGAACGACCAGGACAGAATCTTCTCAGGGCTGGCGAGCGATATCCGGATGGAATCGAACACCTGCGCCGGCGCCTGCGGATTGAAGAGATTCATGACCTCTTGGTTCATGCCGTTCTCCTTTTCGGGGTCCTCGAAAACCCCTTGCATCTAACGCGGGCCAAATGCCCGCTGAGTGGTCGGCCCACTGGCCGTAGAATTTGTTGCATCCGGTCGCGGCGTTCCGCGACCGGATGTCTTGCTTACTCGGCCGCGCCCCTATTCGGCAGCATCTGGCAGCCGGACAGGGTTGTCGTCGAGCTTGGTGTTCTCCAGCTCGACATTGAGGCCGAGAGACCGCATTTCCTTGACGAGCACGTTGAAGCTCTCGGGAATGCCGGCCTCGAACGTGTCGTCGCCGCGCACGATCGCCTCGTAGACCTTGGTGCGGCCGGCGACATCGTCCGACTTCACCGTCAGCATTTCCTGCAGCGTGTAGGCGGCGCCATAGGCTTCCAGCGCCCAGACCTCCATTTCGCCGAAGCGCTGGCCACCGAACTGCGCCTTGCCGCCCAGCGGCTGCTGGGTAACGAGCGAGTACGGACCGATCGAACGCGCGTGGATCTTGTCGTCCACCAGGTGGTGAAGCTTGAGCATATAGATATACCCCATCGTCACCTTGCGATCGAACGGCTCGCCGGTGCGTCCGTCATAGAGCTGCGACTGACCGCTGGTGTGCAGGCCCGCCTGCTCCAGCATGATGTTGATGTCGACTTCATGCGCGCCGTCGAACACCGGTGTCGCGATAGAGACGCCGCGGCGCATCTGCTCGCTGAGGCGAACGATGCTCTCGTCGTCATATTCGCGGACCGGCTCGTTGCGGTCGTTGGCTGGGATGAAGCTCTCAAGCGTCTTGCGCAACGGCTTGATGTCTCCAGCCGTCTTGTAGGCGTCGATAAGCTCGCCGATCTTCTTGCCCATGCCCGCGCATGCCCAGCCCAGATGCGTTTCCAGGATCTGGCCGACATTCATGCGGCTCGGCACACCCAGCGGGTTGAGCACGATATCGGCATGCGTGCCGTCCTCGAGGAAAGGCATGTCCTCGACCGGAACGATTCGCGACACGACACCCTTGTTGCCGTGACGTCCCGCCATCTTGTCGCCCGGCTGCATCTTGCGCTTCACGGCCACGAAGACCTTGACCATCTTCATGACGCCCGGAGGCATTTCGTCGCCGCGCTGGACCTTCTCGACCTTGTCCATGAAGCGCTGCTCGAGCGCCTTCTTGGAATCGTCGTACTGGCCACGCAGGGCTTCCAGTTCGCTCTGGAGCTTTTCGTTCTCCACCGCAAACTGCCACCACTGCGAACGTGGATACTCGTCAAGCGTGTCCTTCGACAGCTTCGAGCCCTTCTTGAAGCCCTTCGGCCCGGCAATCGCTTCCTTGCCGACGAGAACGTCGGAAAGGCGCGAATAGACGTTGCGGTCGAGGATCGCCTGCTCGTCGTCGCGGTCCTTGGCGAGGCGTTCGATCTCCTCGCGTTCGATCGCCATGGCGCGCTCGTCCTTCTCGACGCCGTGGCGGTTGAAGACGCGCACTTCGACGACTGTGCCGAAGGTGCCCGGAGGCATGCGCATCGAGGTGTCGCGAACGTCGGACGCCTTTTCACCGAAGATGGCGCGCAGGAGCTTTTCTTCCGGCGTCATCGGGCTTTCGCCCTTCGGCGTGATCTTGCCGACCAGGATGTCGCCCGGCTGCACTTCCGCGCCGATATAGACGATGCCGGCTTCGTCGAGGTTCTTCAGCGCTTCTTCCGAAACGTTCGGAATGTCGCGCGTGATTTCCTCCGGTCCAAGCTTGGTGTCGCGGGCCATGACCTCGAATTCCTCGATGTGGATCGAGGTGAAGACGTCGTCGGCCACGATGCGCTCGGAGAGCAGGATCGAGTCCTCGTAGTTGTAGCCGTTCCACGGCATGAACGCGACCAGCACGTTGCGGCCGAGCGCCAGATCGCCGAGCTCGGTCGACGGACCGTCGGCGATGATGTCGCCCTTGTTGACGCGGTCGCCCATGCGCACCAGCGGACGCTGGTTGATGCAGGTGTTCTGGTTCGAACGCTGGAACTTCATCAGCCGGTAGATGTCGACGCCCGACTTGCCGGGATCGAGATCTTCCGTGGCGCGGATGACGATACGCGTCGCGTCCACCTGGTCGACGATGCCGCCGCGGCGGGCGCCGATGGCGGCGCCCGAGTCACGGGCAACGATCGGCTCCATGCCGGTGCCGACGAACGGCGCTTCGGCGCGCACCAGCGGCACGGCCTGACGCTGCATGTTGGAGCCCATCAGCGCGCGGTTGGCGTCGTCGTTCTCGAGGAACGGGATCAGCGCCGCGGCCACGGACACCATCTGCTTGGGCGACACGTCCATCAGATCGACGTTTTCGCGCGGCGCCATCATCACTTCGCCGGCGCTGCGGCAAATGACGAATTCGTCGACGAAACCACCATTCTTGTCGAGCTCGGCATTGGCCTGCGCGACGTGGTGCTTGGACTCTTCCATAGCGGAGAGATAGACGACCTCATTGGTCAGCTTGCCATTGACGATCTTGCGGTACGGGCTTTCGATGAAGCCGTACTTGTTGACGCGCGCGAAGGTCGCCAGCGAGTTGATCAGACCGATGTTCGGGCCTTCCGGCGTCTCGATCGGGCAGATGCGGCCGTAATGCGTCGGGTGCACGTCGCGCACTTCGAAGCCGGCGCGCTCGCGGGTCAGACCGCCCGGGCCAAGTGCCGACAGGCGGCGCTTGTGGGTGATCTCCGACAGCGGGTTGGTCTGATCCATGAACTGCGACAGCTGCGAGGAACCGAAGAACTCGCGCACGGCGGCAGCCGCCGGCTTGGCGTTGATCAGGTCCTGCGGCATCACCGTATCGATCTCGATCGAGGACATACGTTCCTTGATCGCGCGCTCCATGCGCAGCAGGCCGACGCGGTACTGGTTCTCCATCAGCTCGCCGACGGAACGCACGCGGCGGTTGCCGAGATTGTCGATGTCGTCGATCTCGCCCTTGCCGTCGCGCAGTTCGACCAGCGTCTTGACCACCGCCAGGATGTCGTCCTTGCGCAGCACGCGCACGGTGTCCTCAGCCTTGAGCTCGAGGCGCATGTTCATCTTGACGCGGCCGACGGCCGACAGGTCGTAGCGCTCCGAGTCGAAGAACAGCGAGTTGAACATGGCTTCGGCGGTTTCAAGCGTCGGCGGCTCGCCCGGGCGCATGACACGGTAGATGTCGAACAGTGCGTCCTGGCGGCTCTCGTTCTTGTCGACGTTGAGCGTATTGCGGATGTAGGCGCCGACATTGACGTGGTCGATGTCGAGAACCTTGATCTCGCTTTCGCCCGTGCCGAGCAGCACCTTCAGCGTCTTTTCGTCGATCTCGTCGCCGGCTTCGAGGAAAATCTCGCCGGTGCCGTAGTTGACGATGTCCTCGGCCAGGTAATTGCCGAGCAGATCCTCGTCGGTCGCCTTGATCGCCTTCAGACCCTTTTCGCCAAGCGCTCTTGCCTGGCGGGCGGTGATCTTCTTGCCGGCCTCGACGACAACTTCGCCGGTATCGGCATCGACGAGGTCGCCAACGGCCTTCAGGCCGCGGAAACGCTCGACGTTGAACGGGATGCGCCAGTGGTCACCGGCGCGCTTGTAGGTGATCTTGTTGTAGAAGGTCGACAGGATTTCTTCGCCGTCCATGCCGAGCGCCATCAAGAGCGACGTCACCGGAATCTTGCGGCGGCGGTCGATGCGGGCGTGCACGACGTCCTTGGAATCGAACTCGATGTCGAGCCACGAACCGCGATAGGGAATGACGCGCGCCGCAAACAAAAGCTTGCCCGAGGAGTGCGACTTGCCCTTGTCATGGTCGAAGAAGACGCCCGGCGAACGGTGCATCTGCGAGACGATGACGCGCTCCGTGCCATTGACGATGAAGGTGCCGTTGAGCGTCATGAGCGGCATGTCGCCCATATAGACGTCCTGCTCCTTGATGTCCTTGATCGACTTTGCGCCGGTATCCTCGTCGATATCGAACACGATGAGGCGCAATGTCACCTTGAGTGGCGCGGCATAGGTCAGGTCGCGCTGACGGCATTCGTCAACGTCGAATTTCGGTCCTTCGAACTCGTACTTCACGAACTCCAGCATCGAGGAGCCGGAGAAATCGGAGATCGGGAAAACCGACTTGAAAACGGCCTGCAGTCCCTCGTCCGGACGCCCACCCTTGGGCTCCGCCACCATCAGGAACTGGTCATAGGATGCTTTTTGAACCTCGATCAGGTTCGGCATCTCCGCAACTTCCGGAATCTTTCCGAAGAACTTGCGTACGCGTCTGCGGCCATTGAAAGTCTGGGTCTGGGCCATCGTCGCTCCTTAGCTATAAACTCGGGGCGAGCCTCGCCGCGGCTCACCTTGCATGCGCGGCCACCTCGGCGGCGGCCCCTGATCTGTTTCCCGCCGCCTGGCGGCGACGGCTAAAACGGGAGAAAACCCGTTTCCTGAAGGCCGGTTTCGGCCCTCAGGAAAGAGGTTCTCGTACATCTCGCGCTACGCATCCTCCCCTCTGGTGAAGGGAGTGGCGGACGGCGCGAGTCCGCCCGCCGCTTTTACGCTTACTTCAGGTCGACCTTGGCGCCGGCTGCTTCCAGCTGGGCCTTGAACTTCTCAGCGTCAGCCTTGGAAACGGCTTCCTTGACCGGCTTCGGAGCTGCTTCGACCAGATCCTTGGCTTCCTTGAGGCCCAGGCCGGTGATGGCGCGGACTTCCTTGATGACGTTGATCTTCTGAGCGCCTGCCTCGGTGAGGACGACGTCGAATTCCGTCTTTTCCTCAGCCGGAGCAGCAGCAGCGGCAGCGCCGCCGGCAGCGGCAACCGCCACCGGAGCAGCAGCCGAAACGCCCCACTTTTCTTCCAGAAGCTTCGACAGTTCGGCCGCCTCGAGGACGGTCAGCTTCGAAAGGTCGTCTACGATCTTTGCCAGATCAGCCATTGTTGTATTCCTTCATCAGGTTCGAACGTGTGTTTGTGATAGCGAGGAACGGCCTCATGCCGCCTCGTCCTTCCGGGCGTAAGCGCCGATGACGCGCGCGACCGAAGCCGCTGGCGCATTGACGATCTGGGCGATCCGGGTTGCCGGCGTGGCGATCATGCCAACCAGCCTGGCGCGCAGCTCATCGAGCGACGGAAGTGTGGCGAGTGCCTTCACACCGTCGGCGTTGAGCGAGGTGGTGCCCATTGCGCCGCCGAGAATGACCAACTTGTCATTTCCCTTGGCGAAATCGGACGCGACCTTCGGCGCCGCAATCGGATCCTCCGAATAAGCGATCAGCGTCTGTCCCTTGAACAGGTCGATGATCGATGCGGAGTCCGTGCCCTGAAGAGCGATCTTGGCGAGACGGTTCTTCGCGACTTTGACGGTGCCACCGGCAGCGCGCATTTTCGACCGAAGGTCGTTCATTTGCGCGACGGTGATACCGGCGTAGTGGGCCACGACGACTGAACCAGCGCCTGCAAAAGCACCATTCAGGCCCGTGACGAGTTCGCGTTTTTCCGCTCTGTCCACTGCCTATCTCCAGTTGACCCCTGCCCCGCTAGTGGGACAGGCGTCGGGTTGCCTTTTTGCCGGCCGGGCCATCCATTACAGATCTCCCGAACGACGCTCGAGGATCCTGCCCCCTTTCGCCACATCGACGGCAAGCCGGAGATGCGCAGACAAAAGGCAAACACGGTTCGAACCTTTCATTGGAGCTTGTCGCTCCGTTGTCCGGTTTTCACCCGTCTCATGCAGGCCCAATTCAATTAAGGCTTCTGGGCCGCCTGCAATCTCGGACAGGATGTCCGGAAGCCTCTCGACTTCCGGTACCGGGCCGCCGACAAGTCGGAGGCCCGGAATTCACTTGCGGATCAGCGCCTTGGCAGCCGATCCAGATGTTCGTATCAAGACGCTGCGAGCGTCGAGACGTCGAGCTTGAGGCCCGGGCCCATCGTCGAGGTGACCGACACCTTCTTGACGTAGTTGCCCTTGGCGCCGGCCGGCTTTGCCTTGGTCACGGCATCGGCGAAGGCGCGGACGTTTTCTTCCAGCGCCTTGACGTCGAACGAGACCTTGCCGACGCCGGCATGAACGATGCCGGCCTTCTCGACGCGGAACTCGACAGCGCCGCCCTTCGATGCCTTGACGGCGGCGGCGACGTCGGTGGTGACGGTGCCCACCTTCGGGTTCGGCATCATGCCGCGCGGGCCCAGCACCTTGCCCAGACGGCCAACCAGCGGCATCATGTCCGGCGTGGCGATGCAGCGATCGAAGTCGATCGTGCCCTTCTGGACGATGTCGACCAGATCCTCGGCACCGACGATGTCGGCGCCGGCGGCGCGAGCCTCATCGGCCTTGCCGCCACGTGCGAACACGGCGACGCGGACCGAGCGGCCCGTGCCGTTCGGCAGGTTGACCACGCCGCGGACCATCTGGTCGGCATGGCGCGGGTCGACGCCGAGGTTCATCGCCACTTCGATGGTCTCGTCGAACTTCACCGTCGAACGGTCCTTGAGCAGCTTCAGCGCCTCACCAAGGGCATAGGCCTTGTTGGGGTCGATGCCGTCGCGGGACTTCGATACACGCTTTGCAATCTTTGCCATGATCTCAGCCCACCACTTCCAGACCCATCGAGCGGGCGGAGCCCTCGACCATGCGCATGGCCGCCTCGACGTCGTTTGCGTTCAGATCCTTCATCTTCTGCTCGGCGATGGCGCGCACCTTGTCGCGGCCGATCGTGCCGGCCTTGATCTTGCCCGGCTCTTTCGAACCTGACGTCAAGTTCGCCGCCTTTTTCAGGAAGTAGCTCACCGGCGGCGTCTTCATGACGAAGGTGAAGGACTTGTCCTGGTAATAGGTGATGACGACCGGGATCGGCGATCCCTTTTCCATTTCCTGGGTCTGCGCGTTGAACGCCTTGCAGAATTCCATGATGTTGATGCCGCGCTGGCCAAGTGCCGGGCCGATCGGCGGAGACGGCGTAGCCGATCCCGCTTTGACCTGGAGCTTGAGCTGGCCTGCAATTTTCTTAGCCATCTCTTTCCTGCCTTTATCTCATGCCGGCCCCAGTATCGGGAACACCGGCGGTTGCAGTCTGGTGGTGCGGTCCGCGCGGCCGGCTAAAGCCGCATTCGCCTCCCACCCGTTCATGGCCGCGCGCTGTCCGCGCCGCCTCCCCTTGCCGGCGAACCGGCGCAGGGTTTTCGGATCAGCCCTTTTCGACCTGTCCGAATTCCAGATCGACCGGCACGGCGCGCCCGAAGATCGATACTTCCACCTTGAGCCGCGCCCGCTCCTCGTCCACTTCCTGGACGAAACCGTTGAACGAGGCGAACGGGCCATCCGAAACGCGGATCGCCTCGCCGATCTCGAAAGTGACCGAGGGCTTCGGCCGCTCGACGCCTTCCTGAACCTGGTTCAGGATGCGCTGCGCCTCGGCTTCGGTGATCGGCACCGGCTTGGAGTCACCGAGGAAGCCGGTGACCTTCGGCGTGTTCTTGACCAGCGAGAACACCGCATCGGTCAGATTGGCCTTGAGCAACACATAGCCCGGAAAGAACTTGCGCTCGGCATCGACCTTGCGGCCGCGGCGGATCTCGACGACCTTCTCGGTCGGCACCACGATCTGTTCGATATCGGCGGACAGGCCCTTCTGCTTGGCCTTGTTCTCAATGTCCTCAGCGACCTTCTTTTCGAAGTTCGAATAGGCGTGGACGATGTACCAGCGCGCGGTCATTTCAAGACTTCTCCGTAATCGCCGGACTTATTGGCCGAGGCTCAGTAACCGCTCGATCGCGTAGCCCATGGCCACGTCGGCGGTGAAGAAAAAGATCATCGCGATGACCGCGAATACGAGCACCATCACCGTCGAGATCATCGTCTCCCGGCGCGACGGCCAAGTCACCTTGGCAGTTTCCGCGCGGACCTGCTGGAGAAAGACGAAAGGATTTGTGGTTTTCGAAGCCATATGCCGCTCTGTCTTCAAGACCCGTTGGCCGGGTCTCCTGGATGATCCCGCTGGCCGGGACGTGCCGCCTGGGTTCAAGTCGACGCCGAATCAGCGCCATTTCGCCCATGCAAATCGGACGCGTAAAGCCGGCTTCCCAGCTCCACGCGTCGCGTGTCTGTTGTGTCTACATAAAACCGATTCTTGATCCACGCAAGTGGCAAGTGTCCGCTTTATGACCAAACGCCGCCTCGGAACCATCCAGTCGTCCCGTCCCGGCTATCGAGGCCTTATGCCTCAGTTCGCCCAATATGGCAAGCCACCTGCCCTTTTTCAATGCCGGACCCCAATTCCAGGAGGTGGATCCGGAAATCAGGCACGCGATTACAAGTTCGAGGAAATGGCGTTGCGGACGAACCTGCGACCTGCTGTTTTGGAAACCAAATGAAGCGCACGCAAGATTGGAATCCAGCTGCCCATGCCGAGGCAGCTGGATCAACCCAGGGTTAGTTAGGCACAGGCGAGTTCGACCCCGGCCACTGCGCCGATTCCGCATGGTGGGCGTGGGCGCGGCGCGATCACTGCCGGGCACGGGGGCGGGTCGTCGTCATCGTCGGGGCCGAAAGAACGGCCACGACGCCGCCAAGCTTTGAGACCGCTGCGGCGCGTGGAGGGTCGCCAAGGCAGCACCCGGCCTGAAGTCTCTTTCCCCAGCGTGGGTTTCTCATCCAGAGCCTTCAACGCCCTCAGAATCTGGTCGACAGGGATTACCGTGCCGTTGTCCAGGCGGCGCAAGGCAGGCTGGTTTTCCACCGCGCAGGCATCGGACGCCCACGAGGAAAGCAGTGCCCGCTTTTCTCCACGGCTGAGGCGTGGATGGTTGATGACGTCGTCTGGATTGTCGAGCAGGCACAAAGAAGTTTCAATTTTGCCCGAGCGTGCCGCAGAAAGTGTCGGTGTCTCGTAGAAGTTGTCCATCTCCATTCTCCGCAATCTGGGCCTCCCGGCCGAAGCCGGGAGGCGGACCGCAGGGATAACTGAATCGATACGATCAGGCCGCTTTGCGGGTGCGTTCCGTATCCTGGGCGATCTGCTTGCCGCCCACCTGGGCGTCGCCGACGCCGATGCTGATGCGGCGCGGCTTCAGCTCTTCGGGAATCTCACGGACGATGTCGATCGAGAGGAGGCCATTCTCCAGTTTGGCTGCCTTGATCTTCATGTGGTCGGCAAGCTTGAACGTCTGCCTGAAACTGCGATAGGCGATGCCCTGGTGCAGCAGCTGGCGTCCGCTCTGATCATCAGCCTTCTGGCCTACCACGACCAGTTCGGGTCCATGCTGGGTCAGCTCAACCTCATCCTGGCTGAAGCCTGCGATGGCCATCGAGATACGGTAATCGTTCTCGTCGACCTTCTCGATGTTATAGGGCGGCCAGTCTGGACGCGTGCCGCTGTCGAGCATGTCGAAAAGCCGGTCGAAACCGACGGTGCTGCGATAGAGAGTATCAAAGGTTCTCATAGCCACATCCTCCTTGAAGCAACATGGGTACAAGGGCGCCGCCCAGCAGCGCCGCCTTTTGTCAAGCCAATCGGCCTCGGCGGGAAACGAATTAAGAAGGGCTGAAAACCGGTTCAAGAGCCCTATTCAAAAAAATTCCAGAAGCCAGGCCAGCATCCCGCTTCCAATAATTCGCAGCCGCTGAAAAGCAGCTGGCGGCAGCAAAATAGGCCTATTCTGAATTGTGAACGCAAATGGCAATTGGCTCGCCAATGGCAGTTGAATCAAGGAAATCGGTTCGTGGAAATACGCCGACTTCGGCATTGCGCATCAGCGCTCTCGCTCTGCGCATGCCTTCGGAACGTCGCTCGTCGAGTACGCGGCTTCAGCCCAACCAAACGAGGAGCCAAAACAAGGCGTTTCTAAAATGCCGGATTCCAACGAGGAAAATGGCACGGGCAGCAGGGCTCGAACCTACGACCTGCGGTTTTGGAGACCGCCGCTCTACCAACTGAGCTATGCCCGTACGCGCGTTTCAGCGCAGGCGCTTCCTAAAAGCTTCCGGGCGCGCTGTAAAGAGTTGTCTGACGCGCTTTCAGATCCTTTGCCAAAATCCGAATAGGTGATGACCAGCCCGTCCCTGCCTATCTCGATTTTTCGCCTGCCTGAAGCCGCATGCCGGCGCTCAGCCCCCGGCCGGCGGCTTGTACGGCCCGCCCGGCACGCCCCAGCCCCAGGCCGGCATCGGTTCGGTCTGCGGGTCGCAGGTCTCGCCGAGGGTGGAATTCATCTTGGCAAGCAGTGACCCCCATTCGACATAGCCCATGAAGGCGGAACGGAATTCGGGATCGTCCGGCAGCCCGACCGCATCGGCGGCATCGGCAAGCAGGCTGATCCAGCGGCGGCGCTGTTCCTCCGTCAGATGCTTGCCCAAGTGATGCATGACCATCTCGCGATGGCCGCCATGCTGTTCGCCGTAGGTCTTGGGTCCGCCAAAAACCTCGCCGATGAAGGCCGCGACATGCGCGGGATGATCCGGCGACATGTGTTTGAACACTGGGCCGACCACCGGGTCGCGCGACACCTTGTCGTAAAAGGTTTCCGTCAGCCGGTTGAGGGCTTCGATGCCGCCGGCCCATTCGTAGAGTGTCGGGATGTCCTGGCTCATTGTCGATCCTCCGCCAGCCCGGCGCCGGCACGACGATAGCGGAAATCGCGCCCTGCTCAACCTGCCTCGATGGCGAGTGTGAACCCGCCGCGCTACAATTTGGCCGGCGCTTCGGCCTGGGCGTTGGGCGACGGCGCCACGCGGCAGTTCTCAGCTTTCGGCACCGACTTGCAGATGCCGGGACCCGTCAGCGCATCCACCGGCTGGGGCCCGGTCGTCAGCCCGACCTCCAGCATCATATCAGGGTCGAGCTCACGCTCGGCGAAACGGTCCTGAAGCGCTGTGAACAGACGGGGGCTGATCGCCATCTCATTCAGATACGTCTTCACCAATTGCTTCTGTCCCATCAGGTAGAAGCTGAGTCGCGCCTGGGGGCCGACAAACCGTCTGGCGCCACCGGCCAGCATGAGCGCGCAGGCCGAATCGCAGTCGGCTCCGGCGTCGAAGCTCAGCCCGGCATAGATGCCGTCCTCGACCGGGTCACCGATATCGGTGCGGCCAACGGCGACGTCGAGCTTCTTTTCATGGATGATCCGTCCGGTCGCCAGAGCGCTGAACAAGTCTCCGCCTCGTGAGCTGATCACCACGGGCAGCCGCCGGTTGCCAAGCGTGTCGAGTAATTGGCGCAATTTTTGCGGTGTCTGAGGCGTGATCGCGCCTTGCGCAGAAATCCATTGCGGACACTGCGGCGTGCAATGCTGGTCGCTGCCGCGGACCACGACAAAGCTCATATCCACACGAGCCGCTGCGGGGTCCGGCAAAGGCTTTGTGACAGCGGCGGGCTTGGCTGCCACATTCGCGAGCTTGACTGCGACCGTCGTGGCAGCGACCGGCGGCGTCGGCTTGCCTGCCGGTCCAGGCACTTCCCGGCAGTTCGGAGCCGGCGGGTCGAACATGCACAAACTTGCTCTGGTAAACAGCTCAAGAGTGTCCGTGCTGGTCGCCAGTTTCATCGTCAGCATATCGTGGAGGCCGATCTGCCTGATGTCGCTCGCCGGCGTCGCCTTCATCAAGTCCAGCACGCCCTGCCCGATACCCATCTCTCGGAGATAGGCCGAGATCTTTCTCGCGTACCCCTTGCTCATCTCATAGGTCTTGTAGCTTTCACCTTGAGTGACCGTTTGCGTGGTGACCCGATATTTTTTGCCCCGTTTGACGCGATATGTGGTCCGGTAGTGCGTTGTGGAGGGGAACCAGGTGGTGGTGATCTGATGAACACCCAGATAGTTCCAGCCGCCGGCCACGCGGCGGACGCCACCGGCAAACATCAGCGGACAGGCGGAGTTGCAGCTGGCGCCATCAGACGCCCGGCCGAGATAGGCGGAACCTTTGCCGTAACTAAAACCACAACCATCCGTCCCGGGCCAACAGTCGGAAAACTCGGTCTTGCCTACGGCGATATCGAGCTTGTTCTTGCGGATTATCCGGCCAAGTTCGAGCGCTGCATTGACGTTGCCGCCAAAGGAATTGACGATGATGGGCAGTTTGCGGCTGCCAAGCTTCTTCAAGGTACGCTTGAGCAAGGCTGGCGTGCCGGCTGAGATGTCGCCTTCGGCGGAGATCCACTCCGGACAATTGGGCTCGCAGCCAGGTGCGCTGCTGCGCGTGACGACAAACTGCATCTCCGAGTGATCGTCGGTCCATATCGTCGGATCGGTCGGATAGAGCACTCCCTGCAGAGGGGGTACTGTCTGCCATGTCCCGGGGGAGGCATCCTCGGCCTTCGCGGCGAAGGCAGCCATCGCCATCGCGGCCACCGTCGACAGCCGGACCAGCCCGCGCCGCCACCGTCCCACAGTGTCTGAACGTTGTCCCAAAACCACGCCCGGCAAACCCCTCAATGCAATCCATAATAGTTGCGGCGACGGTGCTTGCAATAGCTTTGAAACAATCGTGCAATACTTGTGCCGCGCAACGCCGGAAACAAAAAGGCAGCCCCAAAGACCGCCCTTTTCCTGGTCCATCCGGCTGACACCGGCTCGACTATTTCTCGATGGTGATGACGACGCCGGCACGACGGTGCGGCCGCCTTCACGGAAGGCGAAGCAAGGCTTCTCTTCCATGACGATAGGCGCGATCAGCCATTGGACGACGGCACCACGCGGCAATTCTCAGGTTTCGGCGCCGATCTGCAGATGCTGGACCCCGTCAGCGCATCCACCGACTGGCGCCCGGTCGTCAGGCCGACCTCCAGCATCATGTCGGGTTCGAGCTGACGCTCGACCGAACTGCCCTGGAGCGCCCGGAACAAAGCGGGGCTGATCGCCATCTCGTCGAGGTAGGATTTGACCGCCTGCTTCTGCCCCATCAGATAGAGGCTGAGCCGCGCCTGGGAACCGACAAGCCGCCTGGCGCCACCGGCCAGCATGAGCGCGCAGGCCGAATCGCACTCGCCGTCGCCATCGACGCTCAGCCCGGCATAGGCGCCGTCCTTGGCCAGG
This sequence comes from Mesorhizobium sp. M0139, assembly GCF_040322455.1. Taxonomy (NCBI): domain Bacteria; kingdom Pseudomonadati; phylum Pseudomonadota; class Alphaproteobacteria; order Hyphomicrobiales; family Phyllobacteriaceae; genus Mesorhizobium; species Mesorhizobium sp. M0139. The sequence continues at coordinate 1,553 of NZ_JAMYTN010000035.1, read as the reverse complement.
CAATTCCACTCTGCCGGGTCGCAGCCGACGAAATCGGTGCGGGCAACGGCAACGTCGAGCTTCTTTTCATGGATGATCCGGCCCGCCGCCAGGGCGCCGGAGAGGTCTCCGCCTCGCGAGCTGATCACCACCGGCAGCCGCCGGTTGCCAAGCGTGGCGAGCAATTGGCTGAGTTTCTGCGGCGTCTGGGGCGTAATCGCGCCTTGCGCTGCAATCCATTCCGGGCAGTCGGGATTGCAGAGCGGGTTGCTGCCGCGAACCACGACAAAGCGCATGCCGTCATCGTGCGGCGCGCTCTCCGGCTTCACCGGCAGCGGCGCAGCCTTTGCCACGTCCGGCAGGCCGCCGGCTGGCTTGTTCTCCGGTATCTCCCGGCAATTCGGAGCCGGAAGGTTCAGCCTGCACAGGCTTGCGCTGGTCAGCAAATCTGCAGCGTCGTCGCTGGTGACCAGCTTCATTGTCAGCATGTCGCTGAGGTCGATCTGCTGGATGTCGCTGGCCGGCGTGCTCTTCATCGTCTCGATGATGCTGAGGTCGACACCCATCTCCTTGAAATAGGCGGACAGCTTGCGCTCCACCCCCTTGCTCATCTCGTAGGTCTTGTAGCTGCCGGTGTTCTTGCGGCTGACGACCTTCTTGCTGATGACCCGCTTCTTGCCTTTCACGATCCGGTAGCGGACCTGATACTGCACGTTCATCTGCACGATCGTGGTCGTGATCTGGTGGACGCCGAGATAGGCCAGCGGCCCGACCAGGCGCCTGGTGCCGCCGGCCAGCATCATTGGACAAGCGGACGCGCAATAGCTGCCGAGCACATAGGGGCTGCCGATATAGTGCGCGCCTCTGGCGTCGTTCTCCTTGCAGTTTTTCATCCCCGGCTCGCAGCCGACGAACCACGTCCTGCCGACCGCGATGTCGAGCTTGTTCTTGCGTATCATCCGGCCCATGGCGATGGCCGCATCGACATCGCCGCCCGGAGAGTTGATGACGATCGGCAATTTGCGGCCGCCGAGCGTTTTCAGGGCAGCCTTGAGCAGCGCCGGCGACTTGGCCGATATCGCACCCTCGGCCGATATCCATTCCGGACAGGTCGGCTCACAGCCCGCCGCGTCGCTACGCACGACGACGAACCGCATCGGCGGATCCGGATCCGGCTCTGAATTTTTTGTCTCGGCCGCGAAGGCGGCGCTGCCCACGGCAAGCATCGACACCAGGCAGATCAGCCCCAGTGCCAACCATGGCCGACTATGCAAACGGTGCTGTGAAACCATCCGACCAAGCCCTCAACCCAATCTATACTGTAGAGGCTCACAGACTTGCAACAGAGATTGGGACCCCAAACAGGCACATCTGGCCAACGAAAAAGGGCGGCCCGAGGGCCGCCCCTATCCGTTTCGATCCGGCGATGCCGGGCTCGATTACTCTTTGATGGTGACGACGATGCCGGCACCGACGGTGCGGCCGCCTTCACGGATGGCGAAGCGCAGCTTCTCTTCCATGGCGATCGGCACGATCAGCTCGACATCGACCGTGATGTTGTCGCCGGGCATAAC
>NZ_JAMYTN010000034.1:0-30002 GCF_040322455.1 Mesorhizobium sp. M0139 | reverse complement strand
TCGACGCCCTTGAGACCGCGTCGTTTCAAGCCGACGAGGAAGTCCTTCCAGGCCGAGCGGCTCTCGCGATTGGCCATCTCCACGGCCAGGATCTGGCGCCTTCCGTCCCAGTCGATACCGACCGCGATCAGCACCGCCTGGCTCATGACAACACCGGCTTCACGCACCTTCTCGTAGCGCGCATCGAGGATGAGGTAAGGAAACGGCTCTTGAAGGGGGCGCCTGGCAAAGGCAGCGAGGCTCTCGTCCAGCCGCTTGTTGATGGCCGAGATCGACGAGGCCGAGAAGGCATGGCCGCACAGTTCTTCCGTGATCGCCTTCACCTTGCGGGTCGACACGCCCTGGACATACATCTCCGCCAGTGTCGCCACCAAGGCCCGCTCGGAACGCTGGTAGCGCTCGACAGCTCGGTGGAGAAGCGCCCGGCCCGGTCCTGCGGAACCCGCAGTTCGAGCTTGCCGACCCGCGTCACAAGGGTACGGCCGTAATAGCCCGAGCGATAGCCAAGCCGTTCGGGCGTGCGCTCGCTCTTCGAGGCACCCAGCGCCTCGTCCATCTCGGCCTAAGCACCTCCTGCATCACCGCACGGAGCACTTCGTGCAATCCATCCGGGTTCGAAAGCAAAATGTCTTTGACGGCAGCGCTGGCGGTCTTAACTTCAGTCTTGGTCATGGTGGCGTTCCTTCGCGGGAATCAGGTGACGTGAACAATCACCAGCCTGCCATGACCGCCCCCTCTCAGCGAATTTGCAGAACTCTCAGCACACTACCCCGTTCCGCAGTGCCGTGGGGTGCTGAAGGTCCCTAACAAGGTGCGCATCCGGGTACCCTGGCAGGGCCGGCGACACTGGTGGTCGCCCACTGCGCGCCGCCGGCTGCTGGCCATGCGTCTCCGAGGCGACGCTGCTCCAATGCGTGCTGGAGGCGCGGCGGCGACCCTTCGGGCCTGGCGCCAGCTCACCGATCTTCGCCCGCGCAATCCAGCGGATCGCGCTGGACACTCCCAAGCCGAACCGCGCCGCGGCTTGCCGCGCTGACATGCCTTCGTCCGAAGCCTTCAAGACCCGCGACCGAAGATCCGCTCAATGCTCTTCCATCGTCACCTCCATGAAGGCGGATGTGAATCACACAAAACGCAGCCGTCACATCACGATCAATTCTTCGATCACAGGACGCGCTCTAGCTGAAACGGCGGAGTACGGAGTCCCCATATCGCCGACGAGCATCGCTAACTCCGCGGCTACGACCCGTACTACTCAGTGCCGGTCGGCCACTTCCGCCACGTACGTCAACGCCGCGCTCGAAAAGGGCCAGGTGCTCTATTATCACCCCGCTCGCTACGTGGCCCTGAGTTTTGTCTATCGCATGCGGACGGTAGGCGGCCACAGTGGCGCCTCGCACGGGGCCGGACGTTGCCGAGGAAGCAGCGTTTCGCATGGGCGTGGGTGCTAATCCAACTCCGAGGATCGAGCGGCTGAGCCTGTCAGTCCCATGATGCTGCCCGGTGTAGGAAGCGCTCGATCGCTGACGGCCGCTTTACTCAGGTAGGCGGAAGGTCCGAGTCTTGGTGGTAGCACTAGGAAACTTCCTATGACGAGCAGCATGTGGAGGTGATCGCGTCCGTTGTGCGCCGACGACGGCTGGTCTCGGGAAGGGAAGGGACGGCTGGTTACGGCGTCTGGAGTCGAACGCCTGCGGTCGGAGATCGCCCGCTCGGCGGGCAAGCTGGGCAAAACTTGGGAACATACCCGCTTCAGGAATACATGGTCCTTTCACGGGACGGCACGATCGCGGGCGTCGAGGTAGTTTCGATGGCACAGAGCATTTCGACGACAACGGGGGTATCGCCCACTCCGTGTTTAAAATCACGTAGCAGGAAGTCTAACCCACATGGTCCGGGTGCGTCGAGCGTGCGGTCCGGAGATGACTACGAACCGGCTGTTGGGAGGATGAGTGAAGATCTGGCTCATTGTCGCGCCAGGCTCAACCGTTGGATCATGACAGGACCCTTCATTGATAACGGGTTGGGGAAAAAGGAGATGGATCGATGGCTGTCGACCGTCCGGCGATCAGATCTGCGGTTAGCTGCGCTGCTCCGCTAGCCATGGTCCAGCCCAGTGTGCCATGGCCAGCATTGATGAAGAGGTTGTCGCAGGCGATCCGTCCGATAAGCGGAGGGCCATCCGGTGTCATCGGACGAAGTCCGCTCCAGCGTTCTGCAGATGCGACAGCCTCTTGGGAAATGTTCGGAAAAAGGTTCCGCGCGACGTAGGACAGTCCGCGGTACCGCTTCTCCTTGCGGGACAGGTCGTACCCGGCGAGTTCAGCTGTCCCGCCCACCCGGATCCGGTTCACGAGGTTAGTGATGCCGATCTTATATTTCTCGTCACCGACGGTGGACCTAGGACCGACGGCATCACTGTCCGCTTTGATCGTGAGCGAGTATCCTTTTAGAGGATAAACGGGAATTCGTACACCAAGTTGACCGAGGACCCCGCTTGACCACGCTCCAAGGCACGAGACAACAAGGTCCGCCTCTATGTCACCCTGCGTTGTCCGAACGGCGGAGATCTTAGAGCCCTTCTTTATGAAGCCCTTGACAGCGACGCCGTTGAAGAACCGCACACCTATGCTAGCGGACAACTCCGCAAGCCTGTTCGTGAACAGGAAGCAATCTCCAGTCTCGTCTCCCGGCAGGTGAGCCGCGCCAACGATCCCGGCGCTGCAGATAGCGACATTGGGCTCGAGACCGCGCAGCTCGTCAATGCTGACCAGGCGGCCCGGCACACTCATTTTTTCGAGGATCGTCAGTTCGCTGCGATATCCTTGGCGCTGCTTCTCCGTCCGGAAGAGGATAGTCGTCCCAGCGCTCCGCCCTGCATAGTCGAAGGGGTGTCGGGCCCTCAGTTCGATCATAAGGTCACGGCTGTATTCCCCGAGCGCGACCATCGCATGCTTGGATCTGGCGTACTTTTGGCGGTTCGCACAATTCAGCATTCCGACAAGAAAACGCAGCATTGCCGCATCGGGCATGCTCCCGAGCACAAGCGGGGGGAAGCGCTGCGCCATCCAGCCCAATGCCTTTTGAGCGATCCCCGGTGAAGACCATGGTGACGAGAGCGCCGGTGATATTTGCGATGCGTTTCCGTAGCTCGTGCCGAGCGCGGGTCCGGTTTCGCGTTCGATGACCGCTACGTCGTTCCCCGCCTTCGCCAGGGCGAACGCGGTCGTCACCCCGATCACGCCGGAGCCTAATACTATGACGCGCATGCTTGTTTCCTGTGAGTGCCATTCAGAATCACCGCTGCGGTCCGGTGGAGTGCGTTTTTCAACAGCCTGCTAAATCAGCCTGCGATGGAACGAATCCTGATGGCCTTGGCCCAGACGATGATCGGTGTCCCAAACCCTGATCGCAGCCGGAGCCAGAGAGCTCAGGGAAAAGACGCTCGAAATGCATATCCCTGCCTGCCTAGTCTCGATCACGCGGAAGCTCTCAAGTTGACCTTCGCGCGTAATAGGTCAGCTGCGGCACTGCGATAGCCGCTGCGAGGGGACGTATCTTTGAACAGCGAAATGAAGCTGTTTCCAGTGATGGAAGCACGATGCGCAGCATCACTGGGAGAATGTGTAGATCTTGATCTGCAGCGGCCTAAATCTCTGAAAAAGTTGGTGGGCGGTTCAGGGTCCGTCTCGCCGCGGCTGTGCTTGGCCAAATGCGTGGACGGATGAAAAACGAAGCTTCGATCCTTCTCCCGCAGTTGCTCGGTTCCCAGATTGCTCAAACGCATCGTCCCTCTCCTCGCGATTCCTCGGCTGGGAACACTCGGTCAGCTGCCGTTGGAAACCAGCATACCGGCAAACATGTCTCGGGTTTCACGGGAATGCACACTGTTAGCCGACGAGTTCACGGAATCGGCGCCAATGCCCGTGGAAACCAAAGCCTTCGGGAGTTTACCGTTGCCTCAGGGTGGACAGAGGAATCGGTGAGTTGGATTTCACGGGTTTCGTCACGACAAGGCTGTAGTATTGCTCGATACCCAAGCCTGCTTGCAGCAATTCCTCCATGAAATCCTGATACGCAGCCATGGAAGGAGATGAAACGCGCATCAAATAGTCGATCCGCCCCCCGATGGCCCAGCAGTCCAGGATTTCCGGAATCTGTTGGATCGCAGTCTCGAAGTGCCGTTGGTCCTCGAGACGATGGCGATCCAGAACCACCTCAACCATTATAGAGATGATGCCCCCCATGAGGGCTGGGCTCAGCCGCGCGTAGAACCCCTCAATGATCCCTGCGGCTTGGAGTACGCGGAGCCGCTCCGAACAGGCCGACGCCGAAAGGTGGACACGCTTTGCGAGCTCGCTTTTCGAAATCCGGCCATCTGACTGGATCTCTGAGAGAATCCGGACATCCCAGGCGTCTAATCGCACTGGGTCGGGTTTCGACTTCATGACATTTGCTCTCAAGTCGTGGTTGACAGCGCAATTAGTGCCAACCATCCATCATTAATCGAAGCGGACGAATAGAGTGGTGGGGGTCATTCGTCCTCGGCCTGCGAGCTTCACTTCCAAGTGTTGAACTCACGGGACTGCGAACGATTCAAGCAGAACGCTTTAGAACATTTGGTTATTGCCCCTGCCCTCAACCGGGCGATGACGCATTTGGAAAGGAGTGATCGCCTGTTGGCTGCGGGCCTCCTCGAAAATAAATGACGCATTTTTTTGGTATCTCCGGTGCTTGACCCGATTGGCATCCTACACAGCACCCTGAGCGTTGATCGCATGGCCGGCAGGTCGATCCAGTCCTACACTGAGCGTTTGCATGGAGAGGGACTTGAAAGCCTTTCTTGTCTGGCTCGCGGAGGAGCTGAACCACGAATGGCCGCTGGTGTCACCGATACGACCCAAAATTCGAGACGGGACTCTGGTCGGAGAGCGCAGCCGACGGACTCAAACGCCGATGCTGCGTGCGATGCTATCGGCCGCCATGCGCTTTCGCCACTCGAGAGGCCCGGAATTGTGAATGGAGTTTCCCTCAACATCGACGGCCATGATGACCGGCATGTCCTGCACCTCGAATTCATAGATGGCTTCCATGCCCAGGTCTTCAAAGGCAACGATCCGCGCCGCCTTGATCGATTTCGAAATCAGGTACGCAGCGCCACCCACCGCGATGAGATAGGGCGTTTTGTGTCTAACAATCGACTCGATGGCGGCCAGGCCCCTCTCCGCTTTGCCGACCATCGCATATAGCCCGGTTTCGGCGAGCATCTTTTCAGTAAAACCGTCCATGCGGCTGGCGGTTGTCGGGCCAGCCGGCCCGACGACCTCATCCCCGACTGCGCGAACGGGTCCGACGTAGTAGATCACGCGTCCGCGCAGATCGACCGGGAGCGGCTTGCCGGCATCGATCAAACCGACCATTCGCAGGTGCGCGGCGTCACGGCCCGTCAGCATCTTTCCGGACAAAAGAAGGGTTTCCCCGCAGTGCCACGATACCGTCTCTTCCTTTGTGAGCGCATTGAGATCGACCCGCCGAACGCCGGTTGTGTTCAAATCATCATGGCCGATCTCAGGCCATTCGGAAAGGTCGGGTGGCGTAAGCCTGACGGGTCCAGAGCCGTCCAAGGTGAACTTCAAGTGCCGGTTGGCGGCGCATTGGGGAATGAGCGCCACGGGTTTGGACGCGGCGTGCGTAGGGTACGTTGCAACCTTGACATCAACGACTGTCGTTAGGCCGCCTATGCCCTGAGCGCCGATGCCTAGCGCATTAATTCGCTCATAAAGCTCAATCCGCAGTGCCTCCTCCGCACTTGATGGCCCCCTGGCAGTCAGTTCCGCCATGTCAATGGGCTCGTTCATGGCCTCCTTGGCCATCAGCATCGCCTTTTCAGCACTGCCACCGATGCCAACCGAGATCAGGCCGGGCGGACACCATCCGCTGCCCAACGTCGAAACGGTGTCGACTACCCAGTCGGCAACCGACGCACCGGGATTCAGGGTGGTGAAACGCGCCTTGTTTTCCGATCCGCCCCCTTTTGCGGCGATGGTGATTTCAATCTGGTTGCCTTGGACAAGGTCGACATGGACGACTGCCGGTGTGTTGTCCCGCGTGTTCACCCGCCCGGCAAGCGGATCGGCGACGATCGAGGGTCGAAGGGGATTGTCCGGGTCGAGATATGCCTGGCGGACGCCCTCGTTGACGAGGTCCGCGAAACTGGCCTTTGATTTGATGCGGGCGCCCATGCCGACCTTGGCAAAGACAACTACTAGACCGGTATCCTGGCAGATCGGCCTCCGCCCGAAGGCCGCCATGCGGGAGTTCAGTAGGATCTGCCCGATGGCGTTCTTCGCCGACGGGCTCTGTTCGCGCGTATATGCCTGCGAAAGAGACCGGATATAATCTGGAGGATGGTAGTACGAGATATACTGAAGGGCGTCGGCCACGCTCCTTGTGATGTCCTCGCCGACGATAATCCGCAATCCATTGCCCACCGGATCTCACCTAAATAAGCCGAGGCCGTTGACCATTTTCAGGCTCTGGAAGCTCCGCACCCCCTGCTCGCCCCCTTCGTAGCCATAGCCGCTCTGTTTAATGCCTCCATAGGGGGCATCCGCCGAAACCCCTTTCAGGAAGTTCACACTAACAGCGCCCGCCGAAAAACCACCGATCAGCGCCCGTTTGGCATTGGCGGCCCCGGTGAAGAGGTAGGCAGCCAAGCCATACTCAGTCGCGTTGGCTTCTTCGATCGCCTCCTCGATCGTGTCGAACGGCGCCACTGTGAGGATCGGTCCGAACGGCTCCTCATGAAGCACTTTCGCATCCTTTGGCACCCCCGTCAGGATGGTAGGCGGCCAGTAAAAACCGGGCTGGTCGAGGCGGGTGCCACCGGTATCAATACGGGCACCGCGATCGACCGCATCCTGGATCAGACGCTGCATGGCCTCGATCCGCCGCGCGTTTGCCACCGGTCCCATCTCCGTCGCCGGGTCGTCCGGGGGGCCGATCTTGATCTTTCGAGCGGCTTCCGTCATCCCGGACAGAAATTCCTCGTAGAGGTTGCGCGCGACGAGGATCCTGCTAGGCGCATTGCAGCTTTGACCCGCGCACTCGAACTTGTATTCCGAAATCGCCGGTATAGCTTTTGCCAGATCGGCATCCTCGCATACAACGACCGGTGAGTGCCCACCGAGTTCCAGAATGCATCGCTGCAAGTTATTCGCGGCGAGCTTGGCGAGCTGTTTTCCGACGTCGGTTGAGCCAGTGAACGTTAGGACCTTGACGATCGGAGAGCTGAGGAGATGGCGGGATATTTGCACCGGCACGCCAAAGACGAGATTGACGACGCCGTCCGGGGTGCCCGCTTGTCGCAAGGCTTCGACGATGTGAACTGCGGCGCTCGGTGTCTCTTCCGCCGCTTTAAGGATCACCGGACAGCCTGCTGCCAAAGCGGGTGCAAGCTTGCGGGCGATGAGAATGGCGGGATAGTTCCAAGGCGTAAAGGCAGCAACGACGCCAAGTGGCTCGGGGACGATCATCCGGTTCGCGCCCATCGGAATAAGTGCCGATATCTCTTCGGCGTGCGTCCCGTTCCACTCCAGCGTTTCGACAGCGCGCGCGTACTCACCTGTGGCCTCGGCAATCGTCTTTCCCTGTTCGGCTGACAGGTCCCTAGCTGCGGCTTCAATCTTCGCTGCCAGAATTTTGGCGGCCGCCAGGAGAATCTCGCCACGATCTTTTGCAGGCCGCGAGGACCAGGCCTTGCGGCTGCGCTCTGCCGAAGCGAGGGCCTCATCCAGATCCGGTATCGTCGCCGAGGCCACCGAGGCAAATACCATCTCCGTGGCCGGATTGATTACCGGCAGAGTGGCTCCGCTACCACCGGCTCGCCATCTGCCATCGATGAAAAGCTGATAAGTGGTGGCGTTGGACATCCCATGCTCCGCTTGTCTGAATTTTTGTCAATGCGAGACCGGCCGATATCCGGATCACGGGTTGCTTCTCTGCAGTTTCATCGCGATGGTCACGCCCGGTCAAATATGGAATATCGACCAAAACCATCTCGAATACAGATTGATGCGGCTTCAGGCAGTCGTGGAGGAGCGGTAGCACGTTGAACTTGGTTCTAAGGACATCGCTAAACCAGGTCTGGAACCGTGGCTGACCAGTGCTCGCTCTCGATCAAAGTCTTTACGACCTTGGGGATCAGCTTACTGACCGCACAGACGGCTGGAGAGCGCTCATCTTTCGGGTTGACCGCAAGCACCACGGAACGAGTAATGACCGGATCAATGATCTTAACCGTCCGGACTTGGCCTTGAGAGGCCTCTCTCTGAATGGCCGATGGGGCAAGGATAGAATAGGCTTTTCCTTCCATGACCATGTTGATGATCGTAGAAAGGGAGTCGACTTCGAATCTGACGTCCAGCACACACCCGTGCTGCGCAACGACATCGGCCACCGAACGCCGGACATTGTTGTTGCGCATCGGAACCACCAGCGGAAACGCATGCAGATCGGCGAGCGGAATCGAATCTACGAAAGGCGGTTCCCCCCTCGGCACCACCAGACAAAGTTCCTCCCGTGCCAGTACCGTCATTCGCCCTACACTCTCGGCAGTTCGGTAAAGGACAGCCAGATTGAAGCGGCCAGCAGCCATCCATTCTTCGAGCGGTCCCGTCATGCCCTCGATCATCTTAAGTGAGATTCTCGGTAGCTCGCTTCTTACCGATTCAAGCAGCGGACCACTAAGGACGCGAGCGGCGCCGGACGGAATGCCGATGGTCACCTCTCCGGAGGGAGTTGCCACCGAGTTGGTCAGTTCGGCTTCTGTGAGCTGAACTTCCTTCAGGATGATGCGCGCGCGCTCAAGCAGCTTGTCTCCGGAAGCCGTGACGCTGACACCGGTCCTGTCGCGAACGAGCAGTCGGATGCCGAAGCCTTCCTCAAGTTGACGAACATGCAGGCTTAGAGCACTTTGAGCAACATTGAGGATAGCAGCTGCCTTCGTGAAACTACCGGCTTCGACCACGCCGACAAAGTATCTTAACTGCCTAATGTCCACGATGAGCAAATCCAACCGGGGCACGTTCCCCAGTATTGTCTATCTATCTCGAAACGAGATGGCAGGCAAGCCACAAAACTGTCGCACTAGTTCGAAAACTGCCTGTCCGACCGATGATTCTAGGCTCATTTGTTGCTGGCGAGAGCCAGTATCTCGTAGGCGCGTCGCACCACCGGCGGATCAATCATCCTGCCATTCAACGAGAACGCAGACAGTCCGCGCGTGGCGGCATCATGTTCCGCTGTTACGACGCTATGTGCCCACTCGAGCTCCTGCCCGTTTGGCGAGAAAGCCTCATTGAATAGGGCCACCTGTGTCGGATGGATCGCCAAAGCTCCGGCAAAGCCAAGCCTCCGCGCATGGATCGCCGCTTCACGAAGTTTGTTGGTGTCGGAGAACTCGCCGATGCTCCCTATGAAGCCCAGCGGGAGCAACCCGGCTGCACGGGCGGCAAACAGGACAGAAAGGTTCGGCGCCAGAAGAAGGTCGAATTCCGGGGAGCCGCCGACAGCAGCGCTGAAGTCTTCGGGACCCAGCGCCATTGCGACCATCCTTGGATGGGCCGACGCGATGGCCGCGAGCCTTTGTAAGGCGCCAGGGGTCTCGATCTGCGCAACAAACCGGATGCCTCCTGGCGCAAGACTTCTTTCTCGTTCCAGTTCCGAAACCGCATTCGCGATCTCTGATACCCACTCCGCCGAATCCGTCTTCGGAAGAACCAGCGCGTTAACACCTGCTATCACCGCTGCATCGAGGTCGGCCGCCAAGGCGCGCAAACCACGATTAACGCGGACCAAAACAGATGCGCCCTTCCGGACCACCTTTGCCACGGATTCAGTAAGCTGCCGCCGTGCCTCGCCCTTCTGATCCTGGGGAACGGAGTCCTCAAGGTCGAGTATGATGCCATCTGCCCCGCGCTCATGGGCCATCTCCACAAAGCGCGAAACGTGAGCGGGAACGAAGAGCAGCGATCTCCAGCGGGGTGCAGACATTGCACTTTCAACGGCCGGAACGCTGTCTTTGATCATGGATCCAACTCTGAGATCGAAGTCCGCAGGCTCTGTGTAAATCGTGAGCGCACACATATTAGCTAGACGCGCACTCACGCTGAGGCTGCTTTGTCCCGCATAAGCCCCAGAACCTCCTCGCGAACAGCGTCGGTATGAGCACCAAGAGCCGGAACTGGCCGTAGCGAGGGGCGCTCCGAGTTGAAGATCGCCGCTGGCGCTATTGTCTCGACCGTTCCTTCGGGTGTGCCAACCTCAACCCTGCGAACGTGTGGATGCCTTGAGACATCCAACACTTCGTTGAGTCGGCCATATGCCAGGCCGGCCGCCTGAAGCTCCTGCATTGCTTCGTGGCAGGAAAGTTCAGAAAACCGCCGTTCAATGACCTGATCAAGTTGCGCACGGTGACCGAGGCGCTCCATATTGTCAGCAAAACCAGGTGTACGTGTAAGCCCCGGCTGCTTCAGAAACTTCTCGCAAAAATTCACCCATTCGCGGTCATTCTGAACCGAAAAGATGACCTCTTTGCCGTCGGCGCAACGATATGCGCCGTATGGCGCCAGCGACGGGTGTTTCACACCCGCGCGTACCGTGTGGTAACCGCTGTAGTCATTTTGCAGAACCGGCACGTTCATCCAGTCCGCGACGGCATCGAACAGTGACACCTGGATGCCTGTTCCTTGTCCGGTGACCTCGCGGTGATACAGTGCCTGAAGAATGGCGCTGTGCGCTGTCATGCCCGCCGCGATATCGCAGACCGAGACCCCTACACGTGCGGGCCCCTGCTGGTTGCCGGTGATAGCGCATAGACCTGTTTCAGCCTGGACGATGAGATCATAAGCTTTCAAATGGGAATACGGCCCTTTCTCCCCGAAACCAGAGATGTCGCAGGTGATCAGCCGCGGAAAACGCCGGCGGAGATCAGCAGACGCGAAACCCAGTTTTTCGATGCTGCCTGGCTTCAGATTCTGGATAAAGACGTCAGCATTGGCAATGAGCGTGTCGAGGACCTCACGATCCATCTCCAGCCTCAGGTCCAGACAAACCGACTCCTTGCCCCGGTTGAGCCAGACGAAGTAAGCGCTCTGCCCCCGCACCAACTTGTCGTAGCTTCTGGCAAAATCCCCTTCGGGCCTCTCGACCTTGATGATACGGGCGCCGGCGTCGGCAAGACGGGAAGATGCGTAAGGCGCGGCGACGGCCTGCTCCACGGTTACGACAGTGATCCCCTCAAGAGAGTTCTGCATGCGACACAACGTTTTCGGTTCTAGCTCGACGACGGTTCAGCATCGCAAGCAACCGGCTTTGTTCGTTCCCAACGATGGAGAATGCCTCGTCGACACCCATGCCGGGCTTTGCAAGCATCATGTCGGCCTGGGTTGCCATCGATACGTGGACGGAAGCTTGGGCGGAGAGATCTGTCTCGGTACAGCTTCCCCCGACATACGCTCCGACCTTGTTTTCCTTGCAGAAAAGAACGGCGCGCGCTGTGTCGGCAATTGAGCCCACATCGGGCGTCTTGATCTGGACGAGATGCGTGGCCTTCGCTTCGACGAACAGCCGAATATCTTCAAGCGTATTGCATCTCTCATCCACGACGATCCGCGCGCTGGAACCCCGGTCGTCCAACATCGATACGATCTTGGCGTAGTTTTCGATTTGGGCTTTCGTCGAACCAAAATCCGCCGGGGACTCGATGTTTAGCGTGAAATCCGGGACGGTATCTGCAACTCTGCAGATGAAGTCGGCGATGCGTTGCGGCTCCAAGCCGATTTCCTGGCCGATCCAGCCGTATACATCGAAGTGCAGCACCGGATGATACCCCGGGCGGCCGATTTGACGCGTACGCGTTGCAACCCACTTCACGAACTCCATGAAGGTCTGGCCATCGACGCCGAATTTCTGCCGCGAGTTGATCAGGCCGTGGGGAAGCACATCCACGCCTTTCAGGATCATCTTATCTACATTGATTTCGCGAGCGTCGCCACTTTGGCAATAAATTGGCACACTGCGCGTCGGCAGCGGCAGATCAAATTCACTGCATATGATCTCCGCCATTGTCGTGCGTTGAATATGAGCCGCCGCACGAAGGAGCGCCTGACTCACGCCATACTCAATCGCAAGAGGTAGCCGCTTTTGTTCGAAAGGCTCGAGAACCGTCGCGCAGGCATCAAGGTAACAAGAAGCGTCAGCATCAAGAAGCCGTGGCGTCACAACGCGCGACGTCAAATTCGATATTTCAGCGGTTTCAAACACAGGATCGCGACCGCCAGCACCAGAGTACTGCACGTTCATCATGTCGCCCCAAACGACGGTTTCGTCGGCGAAGACCAACCCGATGCCAAGCGAAGATGCTGGAATGCGAATGGAATTGAATCCAGGCGTTGTCGGTTCGCCGACATAGATGAAGCCGTCCTGGGTCGCGCCCGATCTAATGGAAGCCTGATCGTCATAGAAGAATGCGCCGTTGCCAGGCGCTAACAGGACATCCTTGATCTGCACTTGGGTCACTCGATTCATCCTGAGGTGACTAAATTCGTTCCGGCACTGGCATGTAGGCTGGTGATGTGCATCTACTGCCTAACTTTCAGTGGTCGTGCAACGAACGCTACCGCTGTGTTGGCGTCAACATGTACCCCCGAACTTATGGCCAAGACGGTGGATGTTCCAGGCGCTCGAATATCGATGTCCTCCGAGGACAGCGAATCCATCGGATGCAGGATACCTATGAGATCTCCCTCCTTCACTTCATCCATCACCGAGCAGCGAGGTTCGAAGATGCCTGATGCAGGCGATTTCAGCTCGTCAGATGGATGGGTTTCAAGTGTTTGGCCGAAGCTCCGATGTCGGAACGTTGGATACTCGGCCTTGCCCTCGACCAGCCCGAGCGCCATGAGTGCGTTGCGTAGTCCAGCCTCGTAGATCGCTAGATTGTCCGCGCCGACCGTGCCCCCGCCGAATTCAGTGCAAACAAATACCTTGCCCTGATTTTGGGCCGTGACATCAAACATTCCAGCCGTATCGTCGTGTTGCCAGACCAATGTCACGGGCAGTCTGAAAGCTTCCGCCATTCTCACCGTCCTGGCCATGAGATCGGGATTGGCAATGGGGTGCGTCACGGCGGCCGGTGGGAAATACCACGTTGGTCCGAAGCTGTGCAGATCAAATACTGTGTCGGCCATTGGCAACAATACGCGCGAAACTGCATCCGCGATGCGTTCAGTCACTGAGCCGTCGGCGCGACCCGGAAACACGCGATTGAGATTCAACCCGTCGAGAGGAGTATTGCGACTCCAGGCCTGCACGGCCAATGGATTAAGCACCGGCAGGACGATGACCCTTCCACAGGTTTGCGCTTCTGGGAGCCATTTGATGAGCCGTCGCGCGAGAATTGGTCCCTCCAACTCATTGCCATGATTTCCGCCGGTGACAAGCAGGCGCGGTCCCTCTCCTTGATTGAGACTGAAGATCGGCAGCGCAAGAGGGTCACAGTCGGCACCTTTGGGAACAATAAGATGCCCCCTGCTGATGCCGTGGGCCTCTATATCGAAGTCGAGGTGTGGTACTTCGTTCATCGGTTAACGTATTCCGAGTAATCAGGAGGCATGCGCCGGTTTTTACAGCAAGGGTCGCTAATATGCGACCCCGCCGCTGTGCAAGTATGCGCCATACTGTGTTCACTTTGCCAATATAATGTCCGGACCGGCCCCATCGCATTTTTAGATGGCGGGCCGCCTGGCTTGTGGAACTAAAAGACGCCCGGTTTAAACCACTGCCGCCCTCTAGACCGAGGACAGCCCCGAGACGAAGACACGGAAGGCCGGCACCCAACCCGCGGATGAGAGTCTGATCAACCTCGTCTCTGAGCTCCACCCCCAGCCCTGTGCAGCTTCAGCCGATCCGACTGCTTCGCAAACCTGCCAAGCAGGCGAGCCTTCTTGCCTTCAACCTTGACAGGGAACATGAGATTGTTTTCCAAACGGAAGCTGTTTCTTTCCGGTCTCTAGGAGCCCGTCCAGATAGGTCATTGCTACGGGCATTTGTTGCACGATAGCCGGCTCAGGCGGGCTTTGCGAGGGTGAACAGCTTGAGGAGGTTATGGGCGGTGCAGATCATTGCCCATTCGGCACGCACTTTTTCAACGCCCCGCAATAGGAATTGGCGGAAGCCACGTGCCTGTTTGATCTGTCCGAACACTGGTTCCACCACTTGCTTTCGGTTGTGTGCGTCAAGTTCTGCAAAATGGGCGATCATGAAACTGGTCATGCGGCTTGGCGTAGAGCGAGCTTCTTTGCCTGCGCCTGGTCAGGGCGCTGGCCGTCGAAACCAACGAAAACTGGATGGAGGCCAACCGCTATATCAACATGGATGATCTGTGCGAGCACCAGCTTTCGGCGTTCGGGAAGATGCGCACGACATAGGTGCGCCGGCGGATTTCCTGCCGCACTGCGTCAGGTCGTGCGCGACAATGATCTGGCCATGGGCATCCACGGCAGCCTGGGCATTATAGGCCTGCACGAAGCCATCCTTCGACTTCATGATGCGGCTTTCCGCATCAGTGAAGTTGCGTTGCGCCTTGGGATCGGGCTCCTCTGATGGCGCCGCCGCCGGTTTGCCAGGCTTCTTGTGGCTGCGGCCTGGCGCTGCTCTTCTTTTTCGGCCTCGATCCGGCGCTCTTCTTGCGCCGCCAGCTTGGCCTCGGCTTCCAGCGACGCCATCGCCTGCTGGATCTTGGCCAGCCGCTTCTGCTTGTCGCCGGCCCAATCCGGCATCTCGTCGCCGCGCTTCTCCTTGCCGAAAGTCACGTCCTCCTCGGCATCCGCGGCCTCGGCCGCCGCCAGCATGCGAGCGACTTCGGCTTTCAATTCCAGCTCGCGCTTCTTCATGCGCTCATAACTCATCGCCTTGTGTTTCGACGCGTTCGCCTTGATCTTCGTGCCATCCAGCGCGACATGGCCGAGTTTGACCAATCCTGCCGTCTCACACAGCTTCAGAACCTGCACGAACAGCGCCTCGAGCGCCTTCAAATGCCGCTTGCGGAAGTCGCTGATCGTCCGGAAATCCGGCGGATCGAGCGCCACGATCATCACAAAATCATTCCGTTCGCGGCAGGCCCTGGCGATCCGCCGCGACGAATACAGCCCGCTCGCATAACCGTGCAGCAGAAGCGCCACCATCATCGGCGGGTCGAACGGCGGCTGCCCAAGCCCGCTCACATAGCTGCCCGTGATCTCCTTGAGATCAAGGCTCTCACGCACCAGTTCAACGATGAACCGCGAGACATGGCCTGGCGGTACGAAGTCATGCACGCTCGCTGGAAGAAGCAGCGTCTGATCGATATTCCAGGGCCGAAAATACTTGCTCATAGCCCAAGATTGAATCAGACTCGTCAATAGTTGACCAGTGACTATCTGGACAGGCTCCTGGATATCGCTTGGTGCGTGCGAGTCGTGCGAGGTGTTGATTTGGTCATCCGACAGTTCGATGTCTGCTACGGCTTCCCCTTCGTAGCTGGCGCCTCTCGAGCGACGCGCATGCGAGATAGTCGAACACAGTTTGTGGTGGTCTGATGCCCAGGGCGGCCGCGTCCCTGAACCGAGTAGGTTCCGGCTGGCCATCGATCGAGATCGGTGAGTATTCAATGATTCCGGACAGTGATTCTGAGACGAAACCGGACCTTTGGATTGCACCCCCAGACTGAGACAAGGAAAAACGCGGACAGTTCCCCCGCAAGGAGTTTCTCCGGCGCATGGAGCGGGCGAAACCGTGAGCAAGTTGGCAGATGAAGTTGGTATCAGTCGGCAACGACCTTACGATTGGCGTGATCAACTCAGGCTCAACGTCGGCGCGACCGGCCGGTCAGGACAGCAGGAATCAATGGGGCCAGCTGCAGATGCAGTAGATGTGACGGCACCTCAGGAAAAGGCACTGACCAAGGCTAGGCGCCGAATCAGGGAACTGGAGCAGAAGGTCTGGCACCAACAGCTAGATCGCGAGTTTTTTTCGCGAATCCTTGCGGCATTTCGAGGGAGATCAATCGTCGGAATCCGCAGATCGGCGCTCGTCGTTGATCTTGACGGTGGGGATGCCCCCAAGGGTGTTCGCGGAAGCCAGACATTCTCGCCCGCAGCCGCGTGCAGCAAAAGCCTCCCACGTTCAGCGCCGCTGCGGTGTTCCTGTCCATTTGCTCGCGGCGTTGAGCTCGATCAGTCTGCTCCGCACTTGCTGAAGATCGATGTAGTCGCCTTAGGTGTGGACCCGCCTCTGGAGGGCATTCTCGCTGGTTGCTCCCGTCTGCCACAGAATCTTGAACCAGACCTGGCCTTGGAGCGCTAAGATGCGAGGCCCACGTCGCGAATGATGACCCGCAGGCCCTTCGCTTTGACCATGTAACGGAAGGGCGTGCCAGATGCCAGGCAGGTGTTGCCCCGGCTTTGAAGCTGCTTGGCGGCCGGACTCGCTCAACGCCAGAGGCTCCTTGGAGTGCGTCGCCCAAGCTGGATTGATGACGGGCGGGCTGGCGACGGCGCGCAGCGAGGGAGACGCGGCAGGGGCGACCCCTTGCGCCGTTGGTGGCACGGTCGTTGGAGCGCGGCCGGGAAGAGAAGT
Organism: Mesorhizobium sp. M0139; assembly: GCF_040322455.1. Lineage (NCBI taxonomy): Bacteria > Pseudomonadati > Pseudomonadota > Alphaproteobacteria > Hyphomicrobiales > Phyllobacteriaceae > Mesorhizobium > Mesorhizobium sp. M0139. The sequence continues at coordinate 13,325 of NZ_JAMYTN010000034.1, read as the reverse complement.
TGCGTGCACACCCGTCACCCGGGGCAGGGCCGACCGACCTCCAGGGTAAGACACCGCACCTTCGCGTCATCCACCTGTCGCATATAGGCCGCTACGCGTCCGGATCACTTTAGGCTTCAGGTCTTTGCTCGATCGCCCGAGTCACGTCGCCTCATGCGCTTCCTGTTCGTCAGGCCGAAGCTTTGCCAACACCTCCTTCAGACCTCGCCTCGCGGCGACGACCTTGATGTTCGGCTGGCGGTTCCCGCCCGCAGGGGACTTCCACCCCCCGAAGCGCCTGAACCACAAGCGGTCCAAGCAGGGCCAGTCACCGCGCTACGCGCCATGCCTAGGGCACCAAAGAGGACCTGTTGCGCAGTTAGCGAGAAAGGCTTGCAGATGGTTCGAGTGAGTTCGGCAAACCAGCGTTCGACCTGGTTGATCCAGGATGTGGCGTGAAGTGGACTGGTAGTGCGGCCGTCGCGCCAGCCATGACCTCACCAGCGCAGTTTAATGAGTCGCATAGTTGATCGGGTGAACGCCCCTCACGGCATCGCTGTGCGAAAGCGGCGTCGTTAATCATCCCTTGAACGGAGGCGTCTATGTTGCGGTTAACACAATCGGATTGGATCCGGCGAAGAACGCCGAAATCAGCACGGAGAATTGACACTTGAGTGCCGAAGTAATCGCTCATGCTTATGTTCATCTGCAACATCTCATGGCTCGAGACTAGCTTACTTGCGGACGTAAGGAATATCGATAGCGTGCAAACCGGACGTAACCGGCGATTATACAACTCATTGATGTGTCGCATTCTTTGGGAGTGCTGAGGCTGAGAATAGGAAGAAATCGTAAGCTGCACGGGAGATCTGAGCGATCACAGCCTCTCTTTTTTCTAGAGACGGTTCATACGAATCCTTTGTGAACACCGCTACTACCAGGTGACCAGTTCGTCCTGGAAGTTCAACAACGCCCACGTCATTGACAGCGATTTCCAGTGATCCAGTCTTGTGCGCGACGCGTGTCCCAACTGGCAGCATTCCTTTGATACTATTTTGCCCAGTGATGCAAAGAAGCATACGATCCAAGGCAAATTTGGTGGTCGAAGGACCTAGAAGTTCGCCGCTCCAAAGTTTAGTTACTAAGTCAGCCATATTCACCGGAGTTGCCGAGTCCCGCAGCGTCAAGCTGTTTTCCGCAGATCTGATCCGAGCATTCTCGCCATCATTTTTGGCGGTGTCCCTAGCTGCGAAAAATTCGCGGAACTCGTTTGGGGATATAGGGTCACTCTCCGAGACTGTGTCATGCCCATAAATACTAGAGATCGACATCCATGTAGGCATGCCGGGCTGTAAGCTGGGCAGTCCAAGAGACCGGAGGGTTGCCTTGACCGCAGCGGATCCCCCTCCTATACGATACAATATGTCTGTCGCATTATTGTCACTTGCCACTAGCGTCATCGTTAACAAATCGCCAAGAGTTAACGTGGAGCCTGGCCGGAAAAATATCTCGATCGGCCCGCCTTGGGGAGTGTAAATGTCTTGTTCCGTCAACGTTATAAGCTGATTTAGGCTCAAGATGTCCTGATCGACGAGAGTTAGGATGTGCGTAGCGAGGCCGATTTTTGCCGTGCTGGCCATGGGAAATAGCATTTTACCATTAATGGAAAGACTGCGGTCGGTCTCGATATGACGGAGCGCAACGCCCACAACAGCACGTGAGGCTTCAGCAATGCGGCAGAGTTCCTGCCCGAGTGGGTCGAGATAGACGTCCGAAGTGTTGTAAGCCAACGTGATGGTACTCCCAAATTCTGGCGGCCTTGGTCGGTCCGATGCGATCATTTCACGTTCAGCGGCAGTCGCCTACCTTGTAGTCCGGTTAGGTAAGTTTGCATTCCCAGGTGGCACGGATCAGCGAAGGCCGGCCGGCCCCCGACATCAATCGTTTCAATGAATCGCTCGATGATCTCGGGCTTCAGCCGTCATCGGCGCATTCTTCCATGGCGGTTGAGGCTAGCGGCGCGTTGAACAGGGAAGCCCAAATTTGCGCCGTCGGAATTGCGCCGCGCGCCGCTAGCATATCATCGACGTGCGCAAGCGGGAAAGAGAGCTAGACCGCGTGGGCAATTACTCCAGCGAGAAAGTGGTGGCGTCGGTCAAGTGATTCACCGAGAGCCTTCATATTCGTCGTTTGCACAGTTTCCTAGACCGTCGGAAAGCGTTGCGGCGCCCTCCCCCGCCCAAATCGTTGGTCTCCGATGCCGCCACGGTAGGGCTTCCTCCAGATCTCTTGCGATCCGCACCAGCGTACCCTCGTCACCAAAACGACTTACGACCTGAATTCCGATCGGCAGGCCGGTCGCGCTTTGTGACAACGGCAAGGACACCGAAGGTTGTCCCGTAAAATTGAATACTTCAGTGTATTGACAGCTCGCCGTAGCCGCTTCCACATATCCCTCGGCAGATACTGTCGGATCCGTTGCAGAAAAGACGCCTCCGTGCGGCACGGCCACCATTGGCATTGTAGGGGTCAGCAAAATGTCGAAGCCATGGATCGCCTCACCCAGCCTCAGACGTATTCTACGACAAGCCTCCTGTACGTCCGCCGCTCGGGAAAGAGGCAAATTACGGCTAAACTCGTACAGTTTTAGCGTGACAGGTTCCAAGGTCTCTGAGCTGATTATGCGCCCCATGGCCCGTGCTGCTTCTTCGAGCATGCTCGCGCTTGTGGGATCGAAGTATGTTCTGCGGTACTCTGTTGGCTCATATGGTGGGTCAATGTCTTGCACCGCGTGCCCCATCTCCTCCAGGAGCGTTGCTGTCGCGTCGACTACGCGCAGCACTTCCGGATCAAGATTGATAGCGCCCCAACTCGATCTCGCGACCCCTACTCGCAGACGACCTGTGGGCTGTGAGAGTTCTGCCGTATAGGGACGGTCCGGTTGAACGATGATGAAGGGATCGCCGGGATAAGAACCGGAAAAAGCGTCCAGCGCGGCGGCCATGTCGCGGACTGTTCGACAGAGAACAAATGTGCGGCTAGCGCCATTACCATCTTGATACTTCGGCCCTGCGGAAACACGTCCTCGGGAAGGGTTCAGCCCGACAAGACCGCACCAAGACGCAGGGATGCGAATTGAGCCACCGCCGTCGCTCCCGTGGGCAATAGGAGTGATGCCTGCAGCCACCGCCGCTGCGGCTCCTCCGGAGGAGCCTCCCGCAGAGCACCGCAAATCCCATGGATTCCGGGTGATGCCATTGAGAATGGATTCCGTCATGATGGTGGACCCGAACTCGGGTGTTGTTGTCCTTCCTAAAGTCCGAAGCCCGGCCTCTCGGGCGCGCCGAAAAAAATAACTGTCGATATCGGGACGCAAGCCTTTGAATAAACGGCTTCCATTTTCTTGTAAGCGGCCCGCTTCAGAAGCTCCAGAATCCTTACGAAGGAATGGCACGCCATGGAAAATCCCTCCATTCGCGCCTTGAACGGTCTCAGCATCTTCATAGAATTCGATAACGGCATTGATATGCGGATTTACCTTGTCGTGCGCCTCGCGAGCCAACCGCGTTAATTCCAAGGGCGAAACTTCGCCCGCGTGTACGAGAGAGGCCAAACCGGTTGCATCGCACTCTACGTATTCGCCTAGTCTCATACAGCTAAATCCTTTCAACCTTGTCTGTCTGTGACGGCTGCTCAGCCCGCGCCATACGACATAACAGAAACGGCCGAGGCTCCAATCGTCATCGATTGACATTTCTGCGAAAGATTAGGGCAGATATCATCTAAAGGAGGCCCACAATCGTTGCAGACCAAGACGATGTCAAATACAGTTTCATGATTTGAGTCATCTGAAATTGAGATAGCACGAATGTCTAAGTGCCGGCTGTTGATTCTTGGCCAGTGTTGCTTTCTTTTGGATGACACCAGGATTCATGTAGAGGATGGCGCTTGAAGCTGTAAGAGACTTCTCTGATTGGGATCGTTTAGGTCAAGGTATTCCTGCAATCTGGTCCCGCAGGGCACTCGCTTCTCTTTCGGTCGGCGCTCTGGCCGCCGCACGATGGGGTCAGGAGAGCGCGGCGTCCCAATCTGTTTCACGACCGAGTTTTTGCCGGCAGGCGGACTCTCAACGAGATCGCCTCGCCCATCGCCCTACGGAACGATCCAGGCATCGCCCTTTCGGGCGAAGGCTTTGTTCGTGTTGCTTGTTCCTTGATCGGCCTCGGTTCAACAGGCTGTTTTACACAGCGGAATCCGCTTGCCTCGGCCCACATGCGATACAGGATGACCGCCAGCTCGCGCTACCGCCACGCGACCTCGTGCCACGCCGCGCCGCCTGGCGATGTTCATGCCCATGCTCTGAGGCTCGACCACTTCTCGAGCGCACCTGCAGCATGTGGCGGCCGCATAGAGGGCGGTGCGGGCGAGTTCGTCGCCGCGTCGGCTGGCCTTCCCCTGAACGTCGGCCTCGCCGGACTGGTAGCGCGCCGGCGTCAGTCCCAGATGCGCCCCACCGCCCGCCGACAAATCAAACGCTCAGGCGGCGGAAGGCGAGCGCGGTTATCGGCCGATGCCCGGCGCGCTCTTCGGCCGCCGGCAGACTTCTTCATTGTGCACGTTGTCAAGAACCTGCTTCGTCAGGCGGGCGAACTCTCCCAACATGACAGATTGCAAGCAGCGGCTCGACCGTCACCATCACCTCGGCGTCAGCGCCCGTCAACTCACGCACGCGGCCGGCAAACGGGCTGCGCAACGGCAAGCCCAGCTTGACGCCGGCCTCGCGCAGGATCGCCCGCACTACGTTCTCGATTGAAGGCATTTCGTTCAAACTCAACAGGCGCCTCGTGCGCACTATAATTCAGGAGTGGTCGCCGATATAGTTGATGCTCTTCAGAGCCGGATGCACCCGAACAAGGCCGTTGTCGCACTTGCCGCCAGGATGGCGCGTTTTGTCTGGCTGTGCTGACCAAGCCTGCAGCGCTTCCACGCAGCGGTCTTAATCGCCTGACGCCCCTGTTTCGATTGCAGGCTCGGGAATAGTGATGACGAAACAGTGGATCAGCATGCCGTAAGCCGGTGCAAAAAAGCGGGCTTGGGTCTCATCGTGGCCCGGTTGCAATGGCAGCCCACTCGCGAGAGGTCCGTACATCTATGCTCTGGTGTCACCATTTGCAACGTCGCGAACCCTTGGCCCGGACGGGGCGGACCATACATTCTTTTGACAGAAGCTCCTTCAGCGCCGTCGCTTCCAGCATCTGGTCGGCCAGCAGCTTCTTCAGTTTTGCGTACTCATCCTCCAGAACATGGCGTCGGACACGTCCATCCACCATACTTCGCCTTCCAGCAGGGTGCGCCGCGCAACGCTCGCGGTCCGGGGACGAGATTCAGTCCAACATGAAGAGTTGCCGCGGCGCCTTTGTGAGAACCTCGACGCCGGTTTCGGTGATTCGAATGCTTTCGCTAAGCACGTAGCCGAAATCTTCCTCGACCCAGGACCCAAGATGCAGGTGGAAGGTCATGTTCGGCTCGAGGACCGTTGTATCGCCCAGCTTAAGACTGGTCGTCTTTTCCATCCAATCGATGCCGATGGAGTACCCGGCCCGCGACTGCTTCTTGAATCCGTGCTTTTCTGTCGTTTTGTGAATGATTCTGGCGACTTCGCCGCTGATCGCGCCCGCACGGATTACATTCAGCCCCGCCTCGAGGCCGGCAAGCTGCGCTTCATGGATGCGCAACAGGCGGTCGGACGGTTTGCCAAGGGAATAGGTCCGGCAGATCGGGGCGTGGTAGTCATGCCGTACGCCGGCGATCTCAAGATTGACCTGGGAACCCTCCCGCAGGGTATCCTCGCTCCAGGTGGTGTGCGGGTTCCCAATGCGCGATGTGGCGCACAGGAACGGAGTTGCGATCCAAGTCCCAGGTTTGCCGTTCGCTCCCCGGGCGAGCGTTCCCACAATTTCGGCGATGGCGTCTGCCTCCCGCATGCCCGGGCGCATGACTTCCGCCGCGGTGAGCACACCAGCGTCGGAAATCGCGGCTGCCTCACGCATGACAGCAATCTCGAGGTCGGACTTGAGGGTGCGAATGCGGGTCACCACGTGCGAGAAGTCGTGGATGCGTGCTTGCAGCAAACGGCCTTTGAACTTTTCAGCCGAGTCAACCGTCAAGTTGCACAGCTCGAGCCCAATGCTACCCTGCCCCAGTCCCTGCTCCAACAAAAAGTCAATCACCGCGTCGTAACCGTTGTTGTCCGGATCGCCCATCAGCTCTTCCGAGTATCCAATTATGCTGTCACGATCTATGAAGGTCTCCTGCACAGCCGCGGCAATGTCCATCCAGCGTAGAATAAAGACCGGCTCTTCCCGCGAGGCAAGGACGACGACGGCGCGCGTGTCATAAGAGTGAGCGACCGATCCCGTTAGGTATGTAATATGTGCGTTGTCAGTGATGACGGCTGCGACGGTCTCACGCTCAGCCATCCTCGCCTTCACCGCAGCGAGCCTGCGCAGATATTCCCAGCGCGGGAATACCTGCGGACCTTTAACTACTGGCATATGATGACTCCCTTGGCTTACTACCGAACGCGGATACTTGGCTAACGATTTGCCCACCAGCTGCCCATCGGATAAACCAACGGGGCCGACTGACCCTTATCTCTACAAGATACAAGATAATTCATCAGCCTTCGTCAAATGCGATTTGTATATAGTCTTCATCTTGAAGTGAGATGGGCCTACTTGGCTGAAATGACGATGTGGTCTAGGTGCCGGCTCTGCTGCCCTAGCGCCGCTCAATTGAACTTCGACAGGCCCTTGCTGGACTCGGCCTTGCCGGCACTCGAAATAATCAACAGCTCGTCTGGGGTATTAGGAGCTGCCGAGCCACAACGACAGTACTCCTACCATGGCGATGGCCTCAGGCGACGGACGCGAGCGTCATCCGGTAGAGAGTCTCGACGTCGTAGGTGGGCAACCCTGTAATGCGTCGGATGGCCGACCCTACCGCCGGAAACCCCGTACACTCAAACAGCACCGCGGCGATTTCCGGATGTGCGGCACGCATCCGCATCACGCAGGCGGCGACATCTGCCTTAAGATCGGACTCCCTGATCGGCGGAGCGGCAGCCTTCCTCTCGTCTCTTGACCAGTACGTCATCACGTTACGAAACCACTCGCCGTCCTCAATCCCGCCGATAGCTACCCTTGAGCGCTCCGCCGGGCCGGCGAGGCCGAGCAGATCATGGGTACAATGCCTCGAGTCGGCGGTTACGACGGCGAGTTTGGCGGCCCGTGGCAGTTGGCGGAGCAATGTCGGAACTAAAAGCAGGCTCGACATAACCACGGGTACATTCACCGACGCGGCCACCGCTTCTTGATGGCGGATAAAGAAGCCGCAATCCGACGTTATTACGACGGCGCCTCTCTCGACTGCCCGGCGGGCGGCTGTAACGCAGCCCGATTCCAGCGCCGGATCGCCACAGATGACGTCATCGGCCCAAGCTCCGGGAACCGTCTCCATAACGACAGGAAAATCGAAGGTTGTAGGCTGTTGGATCGAGCCGGTCACGCCGGTTACCGATGGTAACGCCTCGATCGGCAGCCTACATTCGAGCTGCAGGATTCCGAGCGAGCTTGAGGTCTGCGATGACATGGACGAAGCTCCTTTTACTTAGCCTTATTTGCGCCCTTAGTAGCAACTCGCGACAGAGCGCGTGAGTGGGCGACTGGCCGGTCGACAAAGACGACGATGTCACGTTACTGGCATGACGATGTCACGCTACTGGCATGTAGTGACTCCTTGGACTTATTGCCGAACGCGGATACGTGGCAAACGATTTCCCACCAGCTGCCCATCGGATAAGCCAACGTTTCTTGGGGCCGACTGGCCCTTACCTCTACAAGATACAAGATCATTCATCAGCTCTCGTCAAATGCGGTTTGTATATAGTCTTCATCTTGAAGTGAGATGGGCCTACTTGGCTGGAGTGCCCCATGTGGTCCACGGTGCCGGCTTCTGCTGCCCTACCGCCGCTCAAATGAACTTCGACAGGCCCACCATAAAGCAGTGGCCCACTGCCGCACTATTAAAGCACGACGCTGCCACCGCTTCTCGTCGGCCAATTCGGCCATGCCGCTGCGGGCAGATAAGTGCCGAGACTATTCCTTTTCCCCAAGGCTCGGAAACGGAGTCATCGCCCACTCTATTAAGTCGACGGCACGCTGAAGGATCGCCTCGGTCTGAGCAAGATTGGGCGAAGCGGCGATGACATACCCCAATGAATCTCGGTAATCGTTTTTCCTGACGATTGTCGTCTTAGGTTGAGCATACAATTTGACCTCGGCCACACCTTGCAGAGCAGCCGCGCGCCTGTCGCCATCAATCCAATCGAGGACGCCATCGCGATCAGGAAGTAGGGACCGCGAGGCCGCCACGTGTGAGCGCCTTCTGCGCAGGTTCCATTCGTCGCCGATGACAAGTTTGATGTGCTCAGCGATTAGATCGATGCCGTAAGCCAGCTGAATTGGCTGAGGACCGCCAGTAAGACGCGGATTGACTTCAATGACAACCGGGCCGCGCTTCGTCCATCGCAGTTCAGCGTTCGTTGGCCCCCAGCCAAGGCCGAGAGCTTCCAAACAGCTCAGCGAAACATCGGCAATGCGTTTCTCCTCTTCGTCGGTCAGCGTGGCTGGAAAGATGGTCCCAGCAAAGACGAAATGGGGTGGGGGACCGAAGTCGCCGGACTCAATGCCAATGACATCTTTTCCCATCATATGAGCGCAATAATAGGGGCCTTGTACGAATTGTTCGACAAGAATCCTCGGCGAAGACCGCCATATGTGCTTCCCGCCCAACAGATAGGTCGTGTGTTCGGCTAGCTCATCGACATCGCGGCACAATCGGACGCCGTAGCTGCCGTTGCCTACCGCGGGCTTAAGAACCACCGGCAGACCGATCTCCGCGGCAGAGCTTTCTACCTCCAATGCATTCGCCGCTACGCTATAAGCTGGCACTGGAACGCCGGCCTCCTGGAGGAGCTGACGTTGAATGAATTTGTCGCAGCATCGTTCGATAGATGCGGGGTTCGGGCCCGGTAGATCGAAATGCCGGCAGAGCTTGCCAACAGTCGCATAGAACGCCTCTCTGGCGCATGTAATCCCAGCAATATCGTAGGCCGCGCGCAGCCGGCAACATTCACGGACGAGCGCATCGAGATTACCTGTGTCGACACGGATTGCCTCAGTGTTTTCGGCCGCAAGATAATCGTACTGAGATGGATCAGCCGACAAGGTGATTGGATGAAGACCAAGACGCTGGGCCGCCTGGACGTATAGCAGACCGGTGCCGTATGTATTGCCTTCAACCAGGATGAGCGCTCTTGTTGCCATTAGCCGTGCTCCTAACGTTGCTTGACGTACGGCGGTTTCAGCATAAATCCGCCCCTGGCCTTGTACTACCGTCGGCGATTCGCGGTTGCAAAGATCCTGTAAATTTACTTGAAGGATTTGCTACTATGCTAAATCTACGGGATCCCTCAGTGGTGATCCGGATTGGCCGAGCATGTTTGCCGTGAGCCCCATCTTCTGCCCCGAAGCTCCAACATGAGACAGCCCAAGCGCTGACCGCGAGCAGAGAAGCGAGTGAAGGGTGAGTTGCTGCCTAAGCCACGGCTCAAGGGCATTGATGGCGGGACGGCTTCTCTCCTGCCGGACCGCGCGGGGTTGTCGGCGAAACAAACGCGGATATCCGTCGCGATCGCGCGGCGCCGGACTGCGCGAGCTGATAAAAGCGGATCTGCACATGCGACCAGCAAAAGGCCAAGCTCACGGCGTTGCGTTTGACCAATGCCTTGTAACCCGCGTATCCGTCGACGTGCGGGTTCCGAAAGCCCTGAAGATGCCGGATCGGATGTTCCACCTTGCGGTTCGGAGCGTAGAGATAGGCGACGCCGGGTAGGTCCATTCCGCCCCAGGGTCGGCCTCTCGAGCAGAGGCGAACAACTGCCCCCGTTTTTGGTCCGCCCCCGGCCCGGATCAGGCACAGGCGCAGTGGTCTCGTCCGCGAAGAGTTTGTCTGAAACCTTCAGCCGCTCGAACAGCCGCTCATGCAAAGCGCGAAGCAGAAAAGCTGTCTTGCCCACCCAGTCGGCGAGTGTCGAACGGTCGAGATGACGCCCTGGCGAGCGTAGACCTGGGCCTGACGATATAGGGGAAGGTGGTCGGCAAACTTCGACCCCAGAAGCCACCGTGGCCGCTGTAGGAATGCCGCCCTCGACCAGACGTGCGGCGCTGGCGCCTGAACAACCACCTCTTCGCAGGCCCGACACGCATACCCCCGCCGACGGGTGACAATCACCCAGAACTGGGCGGGCACGATGTCGAGACGCTCGGAGACGTCCTGCCCATAACATCCGGCTTGCTTGGCAGCACGGGCAGATCTTGTCGGCGATGTCGATTAGATAGGCGGGCAACGACCCGCGGTTGGCGCGACGCTTGCGAGCCATGGCAACACGCTTTGAGGGGTCCGCGACTTCCGCGCTGGCGGAGCCCTCCGCCTCTACCTGCTCGGCTTCTCCAGGCCCAGAAGAAGCTGGTCCTGGGGCAGGCTCTCCGTCCTTCGCCCGAAGCGATAACGTTGCAACTGAGATTTGGCGGCTCATTCTCCGCACGCGCGGCCAGAAGCATCGTCTGAAGCGCATGAGGACGTCGGGTAGGGCAGCGGTCGCGCCAGTCAGGAAGCAGATTCAAGGATGGATTCCGATGATTTGGTAATAATGCGGAGGTCAGCTCACGCATCTCCCGCGTTTCGTGCACCGGCCGCCAGTCGAGGCCTTCCAGGAGTGCCTGCAACTGTGCCGCCGTCAGTTGCACGACACCATAGGTTGCACGACACCATAGGTAAGGCCGGCCAGCTGAACTTGCCATGTTTCAGCCGTTTGGCGAGCAAGCATACGCCCGTATCGAAGTAGACGAGCTTGACCCGGTCGGGCCGCTTGGCCCGGAACACGTAGACCATCGCCTCACGCACGAGCGCTGCCAGACCTTGCGCTCCTTGCGGAAGTCGACCCGCTTCCGTGGCCACCATGACCTTGACCGCTCCTTTTGCCGATCACGACGTTGCCTCAGCGCACGGATAACCGCTGCAACCGTCTCGAATCCGCCCCACGACCCGGCCCGCACTGCGATGCCGTCGATCTCGAGCTCGATCACACCAGCGTCTCGAGCCAGCCCCCGCTTTCTTGGCTGTGGCCGATGCTTCGCGGAAGACCTTCGGAGGCGCTGTCATCACCACCGCCGGCACTAACATGGAGTTCGATATCGCTGCCTCGCCCATCGGCCGGCGGCAATAAGCTGCCGACAATTGCCACCCGGGTTAGTGGTCGACCCCGGCATGTTAGGATCCCCGAGGTCGAACTTCTGTGTTTCTCCCCGCCCAACCACGATGCTGCTTTCCCGCCACCCGGGCTGAAGTGGCCCCGCGTTTTCGGCCTATTTCGTGTCTTGGCTGACGAGCGCTGCTGCAGTGTGTTGGATACTCTCTTAACATTGTTCCCATTTTAGCTCCCCGGGAATTTGCGCAGCAGTGCTCAGTGTTAGGAGATCTTCGAACGAGAACTGCGATTGGAAGGAGAGTGCCGCATTGCTGCCAGGATACAGTCCCGGGATGGTGTTAGTCTCCAGATAGACGGGGGCGCGATCGTTGTAGATAAAGTCGAAGCGCACAAGCCCTTTGCAGTTCAGCTGCCTATAAAGCCTGACTGCGTCGTCGCGAATACGATGTGCCCCCCCTCCATGGAGTGTCCTGGGGGTGGCACGTTGATCGGTCAACTTCGACTTCAGCCGGTCATCGTAGAAGCGCCAGCCGTCTGGAAGGTCGAATAGCACTGCATCGCCTGTAATAAGCTCAGAGCCAACTTGAAAGATGGCTACGGTACCGAATGGCCCGTCGATGAATTCTTCAAGGCGCCATCTGCGGCGGTCAGCAGGTTCGATTTGGGCAATTGCCTCCGCGGCTGCAGCCTGGCCGTCGAGCATCTTGACTCCAAAACTGTTGCCCTCGTTAATCGGTTTCAGGACCAGCACCAGCGATTGCTGCAGCTCCCGCGGCCAGGACCCAGGATCTCCCAGGGCTGCTACTAAGCAGCCGTGTGGGACTGGATAGCCTAAATCTCGAAGTAATGAGACAAAGATCTCTTTGTTCATCCCGATTGCCGAGGGCAAAGTTGACGGCCCGGAGTAGGGAACGCGTAGGATGTCAAGGAACCCCTGCATCGTGCCGTCTTCGCCTCCTGCTCCATATAAAACGTTTAGCACGAAGTCGCATTGGCGGACGGCGCGTATTAAATAATCTAGATCATTAGAGTCTACAACTTCAACTGAACAGCAAAGTTTCTGAAGTGGCGGCAATATTGCATCACTAGTTTTAAGAGAGCCTATGCGCTCTGTTGATGAGCCACCCGCAAGAATAACCAGATGCGTCTTTGATAGTATTTCTCGGGCGGTGGAAAGTAGTTTAGCGGACCGCATATTGTCATCCTTCTTGAATGGAAGCTTGTACTAGGCACCCTCTGCCGGAATCCCGCACAGTATAATGGGCTAAGGTTGGCCAGGACCGGGGCCTGAAAGAGCGCTTCTTGGCTTAAGACGACCGTGGTGCTGCCCTGCCATGTCGCTTTCGTTCCTTCAAGCGATCGCAACCCGCGACATGAATGCCCGACGCTAGCTCCCGCTGCCTACAACGAAGGACGCGAAAATTGTGCCAACAGGGCACTAGAGAGAAAATTTGGATGTTTTCAACCCCTTAACAAAAGAGTAGAAGAAAATCGCCCATAAACCCCATGTCGCCGACTCTACATACCGACAGTTGTCAATGTCGAGCATCGAACCAACATGGACCACGTTCTGACATTTCAACAGGAGCAACCAACCGGTTTTGTGCTCGGCCGAGACCCCGGCCACGCGCTCTTTTCGAAATCAGGGACGAGGGTCTCGGTTGCCGCCCTTCCCCCACGAGCGCGATCGCCCGCGCTGGACTCCTGCGGTTGAGCTTGCCGCTCTCGATGTACGGTGGGCCGGCGGTTCGAACCGGGGTCCTGCGTATCTGTTCCGGTTCGGGCATCGACAACCAGCCGACGCGTTCGCTGCCACTCGTCATGGAGGCGACACGTAGCCGACTGCTGCGCCATGGACTGGCCGAGGGGCCGGCTCGCGGCATAATCCGGCGCACGCTCACCGCTATGCGAGATCGACTAGATGTTTGATCCCAGGCTTTGATGGCGCATACTTTTCGTCCGAATCAAAGGATGCGCTATGGGCCAGGTTCTTCATGGGAGCGCCACGACGACAGAG
>NZ_JAMYTN010000033.1:0-31737 GCF_040322455.1 Mesorhizobium sp. M0139 | reverse complement strand
GGGCCTCACGCCCTTTGAATACATCTGCAAAATCTGGACAAAAGAGCCCGAACGATTCAGGCTCGATCCAACCCATCAAACCTTGGGACTAAACATCTAGACGGCGCGCCAAGTCGTCTCGAAGTCAGAATGGTAAGCGACTATGGCGCCGCCTCAGCCTGAGGCCGAGCCGGCGACAAGCGAAGAATGAGCGGCTTCGATCTCTTACATGTCATCGCGACCACTTGGCGGACAACGCTGAAGATTGCACCTCGCCGGGGCCTTCGAGAAGATTGTCATTGCCGACTTGAATACATGATCGCCGGCCACGACAACCGCATCTAGGCGCTCGAGAGCCTGATCGCCAATGTCATATGTAAAGCCGAGGACACTGCCCGCGACACTTTGGGTTCCGTGCGGGGTTCTCCAATTCGGCGCCTTACCCCGCTGGCGCACCTGCCCGAACTCCGCCAGCGCTCGCCCAAGTCCATCGCGGCAAAGGTCTGTGACCGCTTCAAAGCTTTCTCGCAGCCCGGTCGGGCTCCAAGAAGCTCGCCACCATTGCGGTCGCAAGAAAGCTGATCCTCGTGTTCTCAACACAAGCATCAGGGATAAAACCGCTTTGCATGAGCACAGTCGCCGTGCTGAGTGGATGCGTTGCCGTGTCGCGCCCGGCTATCACATCGAGGTCGTCGGGCACTGGTGTTCCACGCTCAATCATCGCGAGCTCGTCGATCTGGGCACCGCCGAGCTATTCAGCATCATCTGAGACGCAACACGCCTCCCACGGTCAATAGTTGGAAGCCCGACAAATTTGTGAGAAACAAATCAGTAGGAAACGGACGCGATATGTTGAACTCACACGTTTTTTCTTGGCACACCTCTTGCGTTGACTTCGACATTCGCCCCAGCAACGGAGCTGATTGATGAGGTCTAATAAATTCACGAGAGAGCGCCTCTCTAGACAAGCTATTCATGAAAATTGCCAACCTAGTGCCAGGAGAACCGATCGTGTCTGACGAGTTAACTTACGGCGAAGTTTACGCTCCCATCTATGAAGAATACACCGCCCTACAAGGTAAAGTCGCGGAGGTGGACGAAACGGTCGCCTTTCTGGAGCGCTATTGCAACCGCGGCAGTGCGCTCGAACTGGGTATAGGTGACGGCCGCGTGGCATTGCCATTGAGCGAGCGCGGCGTTAACGTAGAAGGCATCGACAATTCGTGTAGCATGTTGAAACTTCTCGCCAAGCGCACCGACCTAATTAAAGCCCGGCAGGAAGATATTGCCCAGTTCGTATCAGAGCAACGCTACAATCTGGTATACTGCATTTACTACACGTTCACGCTGCTGTTCACCCGCGAAGAGCAAATATCTTGCCTCCGATCTGCGGCGGGGGCACTAGATGATAAAGGAGTCGTGGTAATAGAATTAGATGTACCCGGCTTGTGTCCTCACGTCGCCGGCCAGCAAACCGCAACGGCGCGGCTAGTGGATCAAGAGAATACGATCCTCAGGGTGGCTGTCCACGATTCAATAAAGCAGAACTTAGTTTCAACCCTCCTTTGGTTTTCAGGTACGTCGGTCAGACGTCTGCCGCAACGCGTTCGTTACGTTTATCCTCAAGAACTCGATACGATGGCCGAATGCGTGGGCTTAGAGTTGGTGGAGCGATGGGGAGATTGGGCGAGAGGTGCGTTCACCGATCGATCCGAACGTCATATCTCCGTCTACCGCCTCAGAGGTGCTGCTCAAAGGTAAGTTCAAGAGCAGCTACGCACGTATCGGTCTTACGCAGCCCGTTCACCGCCTCAGGCGCGCCGCCGCATGCGCAGCCTGGCAAAGTGCGCTTCATCAGGACGCCTGGCGGTACAAGGCTGGGCAGCCCAACGTGCTGACCTTGTGCGGGGTGCTGATGCATTTGACCTTGGCCGTCACCGGACCGGGACCTAGCGAGGTCAAAGGGAACGCTCGCGCCCGAGTTGTGTACGTCAAGTCCTGCAAATGGCGTGGCATCGCGGTGACGTCGGCGTGTCCGCCGAGCAGCCCCGTGTTTAGCGGAGCGGCGGACACATGAAGGTGCTCGGCGGCCAAGGCCCTCAGGCTCTCCTTGTTGTGCTCGCGCAGATGATCCATGTTGAGATAGCGGGTCGTCTCGAGCCAGTTCTTGTGGATCTCCACTGCCAACGCCCGAACCAGTTGCAGACAAGTCTGCGGGTTGGGGAAGATGCGGACGATCAGGGTGCGCCGCTTGATCTCCTGGTTCAGCCGCATCAGCATGTTCGTAACCGGTATGATCATGACGGTGCTATCTATCCCCGCTGGAGATGGTCGATTTTGGCGTATGGTGCGGCCATCCGGGACAGCGCACCAGGAGCACGCCAAGTGCGGCCAGGCCGATGTATGCGATGAACTGCGAGCTCGCGTTAGTAGCTGGACGCCCCTTCGACCTGCCCGGTTGCACGAGAGCGCGCGGATCCGTAGGTGTCGCGTCGCCGGCTCCGGACTGCTTGAGAGGGTAGCCCCATGATCGCCCATGCCAGGATCAAGACCGACGAGATCGATGCCGGAGTTCTGGCGCAGCTCCATGCCAGCGGATTCTGCCGGAGGTTTGGTTTCCCGATGAGTGGGCCGAGCGGTTTCGCCGCCTCGTCGCGCGGCGCAACCAGGTAGGTCGGGATCGCACTCGCGTAAGAACGAGGTGCACTGCATCCTGCAGGCGCACCTCGTGCCGAAGTGCCCGCATGCCGATCGGTTCAACAATCGCGGTCGCGCCTGGCTCGAGCGGCAGGTGCTTCCCGACGATGAGCGGGCCGCTATCGCTCGCCAGATCCGTGAGATCGACCGCCTGCCGAGGATCTGTTGTAAGCGCTGTTCTCAGGCCACGGCCCTGAGTTCGGGAGCCGGGATGTAGGCCCAGGGCAGCAGGTCGTCGATGTGGCTGTTCAGGTGGCCATTGACGATCCTGGTGAGGACATCGGCGAGATAGCCGAGGGGCTCGACGCCGTTGAGTTTGCAGGTTTCGATCAGCGAGGCGACGACTGCCCAGTGTTCGGCGCCGCCATCGGAGCCTGCAAAGAGGGCGATGGAGCGCTCGACTGTATTGGAGTCGATCTCGATGCGGCCGTCGTCGAGGAAGCGGGTCAGGCCTTCCCAGCGCGAGAGCGTGTAGCGGATTGCCTCGGCGAGCTTGGTCTTCTGGCTAATCAGGCCGAGCTTTTCGCGCAGCCAAGGTTCGAGATCGGCAATGATAGCGCGGCTATTTTCCTGACGCATCGCGCGGCGTTCGTCAGCCGTCCGCGGATGACGTCTTCGATCTTGTAGAGCTCGGCGATCCGTCTCAGCGCCTCGCTGCCAATCGGCGCGGGACCGGCTGCCGCCAGTTCATAGAAGCGCCGGCGCACGTGTGCCCAGCAGAAGGCGAGCGTCACGCCGCTTTTCTCGGCCAGCACGCGATAGCCGCCATAGCCGTCGACCTGAAGGATTCCGGTGAAGCCTGCGAGATGAGCGATCGGACGCTCGGCCTTTCGGTCCGGCGCATAGACATAAGCGACGCCCTGCGGGTCGCTTCCATTCCATGGGCGGTCATCGCGGGCATAGGCCCACAGCTGCCCAGTCTTCGTCTTGCCGCGGCCCGGATCGAGCACCGGCGCCGTGGTTTCGTCAGCAAAGAGCTTCGGTGAAGTCTTCAGCTTGCCAAGCAGTCGCTCATGCACCGGACGAAGGTGCAATGCGGCGCGGCCGACCCAGTCGGCGAGCGTGGACCGGTCGAGATTGATACCCTGCCGGGCATAGATCTGCGCCTGACGATAGAGCGGCAGGTGGTCAGCATATTTGGACACCAGCACCTGAGCGACCGTCGCCTCGGTTGGCAAACCGCTCTCGATCAGAGCGCCGCAGCCTGAACGACCACATCCTCGCAGGCGCGGCAGGCATATTTGGGCCGGCGCACGACGATCACACGCAGCTGCGCCGGAACGATGTCGAGCCGCTCGCTCACGTCCTCACCGATCCGATGCAAGCCATTGCGGCAGCCCGGACAGGCATGGTCCTCGATGTCGACGACCATTTCCACCCGCCGCAGATGGGGGTGGCAACGCGCCGCGGCAAATGCGCCAAACGCCAATGGGGCGTCCTTGGGACGACGCGGGCGAGATCCTGTTCACGGTGGCCAGCCCAACATAAAAAGCGAAGAAATGTTCGGATGTGAGAAATCGCCCGCCGTGCGGGTGCCGGAGGTCGCCGATAGCGACAGCCGATACTCGATAGCAGCGAGGACATGCTCAGCCGTCAACGCCTCGATGTCTTGGCCGGGATGGTGATGGCCGGAACCAATCCAGAAAGCGGCGGCCGCCCAGAAGAACGCCTTCGCGGGTCTTCGGCCCCAGGCCCCGCACCTTGCGCAGATAGTCCGAAAAGGAAGCCAGAAGTGGGGCAACCGGATCATCCGCTACACTTGGAACGGAAACAATGAAACGCTCAGGAGCCACTCGCCGTGCGTGTCCCAGCGCCGATCCTGCCCCAATGCGCGGAGTATCCGTAGTAAACGTGCATAAATAGCTATCGATGACATCTTGATGGATCGGCATCGGACCACTGCGCGGCCCGGCAAACTGGCTAAAGCGCGCTATGTGGCTCAGGTAAATCTTGGCGGACGCTCGCTTATAACCAAGCGTAAAAAAATGCTTCGCGATGCGATCCATCTCGCCACCGAGCGCACCGCTACGCAGACGCTTGAGCACCCCACGATAAGAAAAATAGAAGTCGAGCATCCTGCCCCTCCAGCATTGCGGCGCAGGGGGATCCCGCGTCCGTTAGAGAGGCATGAAATATTATGTAGTGTAGGATTCCAGGCTTGGCAGGCTTGGCGGGCATCTCCGCAGCTCCGCCACATAATCTCGCCCGACACATAAGAACGGATCGGCACCCATCGTCTCGCGCACAAGCGCCGCGAGGCCCTCCGCACCCTTGCGGAAGTCCACCGGCTTCGTCGCCACCATGACCTTGACCGCACCCGTCGGCCCGATCACGTCGTCGCCTTCAGCGCTCGGATTACAGCGGCCACCGTCCTGGTGTCGGCGCCACGGCCGACCCGCATAGCGACGCCGTCTATCTCCAGCTCGATCACACCGTCTCGGGCGGCTTTCTGCTTCCGCCGCCGCCTTGCCGCCGGTTCAGGCCTCGGCGCTGCAATCACCGCCGGAACAAACAACTATTCCGGTGCCGGCGCTTCCGCCAACGGCTGACGAGCGGCCCGACGCCAGGCGAACAGCTGCTGCGGGGACAAAGCGTATCGCCGCGCCACCGCGCTCACGGTCGCGCCGGCTTCGTAGCTTTCCGCCACGATCCGCGCCTTCTCCTCCGGCAGCCATTCGCGCCGCCGACCGGAGCCCGTGAACACCTCGAACCGGCGCGCGGGCTCGTGATCGCTGGATTTAAGCGTAAGCTCTGAAAACGTCATGTGTCGAAGCCCTCAAAGGCTCCGACCATCGTCCTTCACGCCGATCACCGAAAGGTGCCGTCGCGACATCGCTTACGATCTGTCTGGGACCTTGATCGGGAGATCGCCTGGGAAGCGGTTGATGATGTGCAAGTCCGGCGGCTCCAAACGATCACCGGCGTCAACGCCATCGTCGCGAGCGGTATCATCGCCGCCGTTGGCAACATCCTCGGTTGGCGAACCGCAGAAGCTGGTGAGCTACTTCGGCCTCAATCCGCCTGTGCGTCAATCTGGCCTTGGCTTGGCGCAATATGGCCGGATCAGCAAACATGGGCGTTCGCGCCCGCGCCATGCTGGTCGAGGCCGCCTGGGGCGGCGAAGGCGCCCGGACCCCTCAGGGCTTTCTTCCTGCGCATCCGCAACAAGCCATCAGGTCGTAGCCGTGGCGCTCGCCCGCTAGCTCACAGCTAGCTCGCCGTGTCGATCTGACATCTCTAACAAAGGAGCAGGACTACTTCTGGGCTCGCTCGGCGCTTGGGGCGGCAAAGCAGAGGCAGCTGGCTCCCTGGTGACGATTTAACTGTTTGAGCCAGATGGCAATAGCCGCGGGTTTAACCAAGCCCATGAAATTGACGAGCAGTTTGTCGTATCCGGTTGCAACACGGCGGTCACAGCGGGCATGGCGGCCTTTCCGACAGATGAGAGAGGCTCACCGAGTCCGCCGCCAGTCCTCCTTGGCCCCAGTCGGCCGTCACAACTCGCCGATTCCCTCACCCCACGCGCCAGCAGGCGGCCATATGCTTCGGCCCTACTTCGACGACGGGCGGTTCCTCTTGCCGGCAGCGATCGAAGGCGAGCGGACATCGGGGATGGAAGCGGCAGCCGTTCGGGATGCGGGCCGCACTCGGGACCTCGCCCTGAAGGGCGGGCAACTCACCGCGTTGCGCATGGGGTCGGACCTTGGGCGTGGCGTCGCGCAGCGCGATCGTATAGGGATGGCGCGGGTTCAGCGTGATCTCGTCGGCCGTGCCGATCTCGAGGAACCGTCCGAGATACATTACCGCGATCCGGTCGGCGATCAGCCAGGCGACTGGCAGATCGTGGGTGATGAAGAGAAGCGCCAGGTTATGCTGCGCGCGGAGTTCCATGAGGACCTGGAGGATCTGCGCGCGGATCGAGACATCGAGCATCGACACCGGTTCGTCGGCGACGATGAGTTCCGGTTTCACCGCGAGCGCTCCGGCGATTACGACCCTCTGGCGCTGTCCGCCCGAGAGTTCGTGCGGAAAGCGCCCAAAGAACTGGACCGGAGAACTGAGCCCGGCCGCCGCCAAGGCCTCGCTCACCCTCGCGGTGAGCTGATGGCTGTTCTCGACCAGCCCGAGCGAGCGCAGTGGCTCGGCCACGACATCGAACACGGTGTGCCGGGGATTGAGCGCCTGATAGGCGTCTTGGAAGATCATCTGCACGCGACGCCGATACGGGCGCAACGCCTTGAAGCCTTGCGCCGAGGTCATGTCACTGCCCTCGAACAGCAGCCTTCCGCCGGTCGGCTGGACCAGCTTGGTGACGACACGGCCGAGCGTGGTCTTGCCGGAGCCAGACTCTCCGACGACAGCGACGATCTCGCCGCGACCGACAGTGAGGTCGATCCCATCCACCGCGCGCACTCGGCCGCTCTGCCTCCCCAGCATGCCGTCGAACACACGGCCCTGTATCGGGTAATGGACTTGCAGGTCCTCGAGACGCAGGACTTCAGTACCGTCGCGCATGGGCCGAGACCTTCGCTAAAGGCTGCACATGGGAGTGCAGGTGACAGGCCACGCATCCCCTCTCCGTCCTCTCGAAGTCGGGAATTGCAGCCGCGCAGATATCCATGACGGATGGACATCGGGGGTGGAAGGCACAGCCCGACGGGCGGGTCTGGAGATTGGGAGGGTCGCCCGGGATCGATTGAATAGCCCGGTTACCGCTCGCCGGATCCGCGATCGATGCGATCAGCAGCTGGGTATAGGGATGCCGGGGTGCCGCAAAGATATCGGCAACGCTGCCCTCCTCGACGATGCGGCCGGCATACATGATCATCACTCGATTGCATGCCTCAGCCACGACCGAGAGGTCGTGGGTTATCAGGATGAGACCGAGGTTGAGCCGCACTCGCAACTCTCCCAATAGCTTGAGGATTTGCGCCTGAGTGATGACATCAAGCGCGGTGGTCGGCTCGTCGCCAATGACGATCGACGGGTTGCAGGAGAGCGCCATGGCGATCATCACTCTCTGGCGCATACCGCCAGAGAGCTCATGCGGATAGGCTGCACCCCGGTCCCCCGGGATGCCGACGAGCTCGAGCAATTCCATTGCCTTCGCTCTCGCCTTGTCGCGCGATAAGCCGAGCTTCAGCATGCATGGCTCGGCAATCTGCCGGACGACCCGATGCACCGGGTTGAGCGCATTCATCGCCCCCTGAAAAACGACCGAGGTCTCGCTCCATCGATGCGGCCGCATCGCCGCATCGTCCTCGATCGGAAGCCGCTCTCCGCGATAGCGGACCGCGCCCGCGCTGACCGCTGCATTGGGCGGCAGCAGGCCTGCAATCGCCATAGCGGTAGTGGTCTTCCCACTACCGGATTCACCGACAAGTGCCACGGCCTCTCCGGCCTTGAGCTCGAAACTCACATCGCTGATCGCGGGCAATGACGTGCCCTTCAACCGATAATCCACAGACAAGCCGTCGACCGAAAGAAGCGGCGCACCATTCTTTGGAGCAAGGTCTGTCATGGGATCGCCCGCCGACGAGGATTGAAGGTGTCATCGAGCGCATTCCCGACCAGGACGAAGCCGAGCGAGACCGCAAGCACGCAGACCCCCGGCGCGCCGAGATACCACCAGGCGCCCACGCTTGCAGCTCCGGCGCGTTGCGCCAGATTGAGCATCGTGCCCCAAGAGGGCTGCAAGGGATCTCCGAGCCCGAGGAATGAGAGCGCCGTCTCGGTATAGATCGCGCCGGCGACGACCAGAGCGCCATTGGCAGCGATCTGAGGCACGAGGTTTGGCAGGATATGTCGCAACATGATGCCAAGATCGCTGCTGCCGACCACTCGGGCCCGATCAACGAACTGACGTTCCCGCAGCGTCAGCGTCTGGCTACGAACGATCCGCGCGACAAATCCCCAGCTTGTCAGGCCGATGACCAGGATGACCACAAAGAGTGAGGGTCGGAAGCCGAGGATCGTACCCCCGCGCCCCAAAACTTCGAGAAACACCGGCGTGATGACCAGCGCCAGCATGAAGGTGGGGACGATGAAGAAGAAATCGGTCACGCGCATCAACCAGACGTCGATCCTGCCCCGATAATACCCAGACATCATTCCGATCGCGGTGCCGACGATGAGGCTGATCACGGTCGCCACGAGCGCGATCGTCAGCGAGACCCGAGCGCCATGGACGACGAGATTGAGCACATCACGCCCGACCTCATCGGTCCCAAGGATATTCTGGGCATTCGGCGATGCGAGGAAATCTCCCGTTGCATTGGCCGCTGTCTGCAGCGGGCCGACGAGGAGGCTTGGCACCGCTGCCAGCACGAGAACGAAGGCAAGGATCGAGAGGCCGATCCGCGCGCCAACATAACCGATGAACTTGCGGAGAACGGTTCGGGTTTCGCGCAACTGAACAGGCGCGCCGAGGTCTGGCACAGCTTGGCTCATTGTGTCACACGGGGGTCAAGAAGGCCGTAGGTCAGATCGGCGACGATGTTGGCGACCACGATTGACGCGCCAAGCAAGAGAAAGATTCCCTGCAGGACGGGATAGTCTCGCGCGTTGAGCGCTTCGACCGTCAGCCCGCCAATCCCCGGCCAGTTGAATACCGCTTCGACCGTGATGGCTCCCGCCACGACATAGCCGAGGTTGAGCGCTATCAAGGTCACGACCGGCAGCATGGCATTCCGGAAGGCGTGACGAATCAGCATCTGGCGACCGGTCAGCCCCTTGGCCCGGGCGGTAACCATGTAGTCCTCGGTCACAACGTCGCTCATCGCAGCCCGGGCGACCAGGACATATTGCCCGCCCAATCCTAGGGCCAAGGTGGCCGCCGGCAGCACGAGGTGCCGGAGCCGGTCGGCCAACCAATTCAGCGAGCTGCCTGCGACACCCGTCGGTGA
This sequence comes from Mesorhizobium sp. M0139, assembly GCF_040322455.1. Classification (NCBI taxonomy): domain Bacteria; kingdom Pseudomonadati; phylum Pseudomonadota; class Alphaproteobacteria; order Hyphomicrobiales; family Phyllobacteriaceae; genus Mesorhizobium; species Mesorhizobium sp. M0139. The sequence goes on along the minus strand of NZ_JAMYTN010000033.1, from coordinate 22,156 downwards.
ATACGCTCCATAACCTGGAAACCAGCCCAGCGTCGTGCTGAACACCAGCACCATTAGCATGCCGAGCCAGAACGCCGGCGTGGAATAAAGCGCCAGAGAGGTTCCCGTGGCCAGGCTATCGATGGTCCCGCCTCGTCGCCAGCCGGCATAGAGCCCGACCATCACCCCGATGATGATCGCGAAGAGCTGGGCCACCCCGACCAGGGCAAGAGTGGCCGGCAGCCGCGCCAGGAGCAGGTCGGCCACGCGCTCACCCCTGAACTTGAAGCTGTAGCCCAGGTTACCGTGAAGGGTTGACCACAAATAGTCAACCGCCTGCTCCGGCAGCGGCTTGTCGAGCCCCCACTGCTTGCGCAGCCCATAGATCTGCTGCTCCGTCACGCTCGAGCGCGCCCCGGCCAGCAAGAGCTGGGCGGGGTCCCCCGGGACCACTCTGAACAGGATGAAGTTGAGCGACATCACCATCAGAAGAGTCACCAACGCCCTGATGAGAATGCGTCTGATGCGTCGGCCCATTGGCTGTCCGTACCTTTCCGTTCCGATCCGTGCAGAGCCAGTCAGCCGTCAGACCGGCGCCAGGCGATCAAGCGGGTAGTAGCTCCAATCAGACAAGTCTGTTCCCCACCCTTTGAAGCAATCCTTGCGATAGGAACTGAGCGAAACGGGATAAGCTAGCATGATGTAGGGCGCTTCAGTATAAATGAGGCGCACGGCCTGATCGACCAGCTCCTGGCTCTTCTTGAGATCGATAGTAGCATTCACTTCCGAAAGGTATTTCTCGAATTTCTCGTTCGTCCAGTATGACGGGTTTCCTATGCCGATGGCCTTGCTGCTCCCGAGGACGAGCAGGTCGGAAGGCGTGGTTGTTAGCCAAGCGTTTGCGACTAGCAGGTCCCAGCCTCCGCCGCCCTTCGCCGGCGCCGCCGTGCGGGCGGTGAGCACACCAGATTCGAGCTGGGTTACCGAGGCGGAAATGCCAATTTGTTGCAGCCAGCCGGCGATAAGCTGCACTGTTGCGTTCGGGGGCTGCTGGCCATTACCGGAAAACCCCCCGGTTATCAGCTCGAGCTGGAACTGCTTGCCTTCCTTGTCCTTCCGGACGCCGTCACCATCTGTATCACGGTAGCCCGCCGCGTCGAGCCTACGAGCCGCCTCCTTTAGATCGAAGTGACGCCTGATGTCACTCAGATCCGAGTAGTAATCGCTCGCTAATGGCATGACTAGTCCGACGCCAGGGTCGGCGTGACCACGGTAGGCGCGATCGACGAGCGCCTTCTGGTCGATCGCATAGCCGATTGCGTCACGAAACGCCGGATCCTGCAGCGCCTTTGTGCTGCCCGCCCCTTTCCCGGAAGCGGTGTTGAACGCTAGATAATCACGCTGCTCGGTCCGCGTCTCGAAGACCGTAATGTTGGGGTCCTTCGAGAGATCGTGCCATTGTGCGACTGTCAGTCCGCCACGATCGAGACTGCCACTCTTCACACCTTGGGCAATTGGATCTTGCGTGCTGAAGAGCTGTATAATCATGCCAGCCGCTTTCGGCTGCCCGGTGCGGAAAAACGGATTTGGCGTGAGGCGCACAAACTGGCCTTGTTTGAACTCAGCAACAATCATAGGACCAGTTCCCACCAGCGGGGGGTCGTTTCGGAAAGTGCTGCGCGCATCCGCATAGCTGACGCCCTTCCAGATGTGCTCGGGCACAATCCATGTGGTGTTGTCAGTTGGCCAGCGCGACGGCAACTTGGTTACGATCTGCAACGTCTCGTCATCGACGACCGTGATGGATGCAATTTGGTCCATGCCGCCGGTGTTGTTTTGGGCGATATTCAGCTCGTCTGGCTTGCCCACGGAACCTAGCAGATAGTTATAAGTGAACGCCGCGTCTCTGGCGGTGGCGGGCTGGCCGTCCGACCACTTCATGTCGGGCCAAATCTTGAACGTCCACGTAAGCTGGTCGTCGGCAACCGACCACTCCTTGGCGAACCCCTTCCGGTCAACATGACGCTGGGCGTCCACGCCGACCAGGAAATCATAGGTAAAAGCCAGCGGCCAGAACGAACTCCAGGTGGCGAACGGATTCATGGAGTCGGGAGCAATCGTCGTGCCGTAGCGCACGATGCCGTCACACGAGGCCGCAAACGCAGCTGAGCGCAGCACCAGAGGTGCTGCCGATCCCAACAGCAATGTCTTCAACGCCGCACGACGGCTGACTTTCCAGTTGTTCATATTCTTCTCCCTGCCCACTTTTCTGAGACTCCGTCAATTCTGGAGTTTAACCGAACATCAGTACATGCTGGCTAATCGATTATGACGGCATTCGACATTTGGCTTCGCCTCAGGTTCGTCTAGCCGTCAAAGTTTACTGAAAAAGCGAGAGCGGCAAACATAGATTCCAGATGTCGGCCATCTGGGAAGCAGATGCATTAAAACCAAAGACATAAGCTGTCCGATTAAACCGGCAATGACTGGCGTCGATGGCCCCTACCTACGGCATCCTATTGTGCCAATGTATGAGTGTGAGGCCATCATAGGGGAGGGAGCATGCATGTCGGGAGTCACCATTGTCGCGGTTGTCCTAGCAAAGCGGTTTTCAAACTGCAGAGCGCGCGCTGCGACGGGTCGGTCGTATTCGCACGAACCTGCCTTGGGCAGGTGTTCACGTTCTTGCCCAGCAGCCGAACTCGTCGTTCTCCCTGGAGGCTTTGTGCGATGGCCCATGGCTGGGGTCGCGAAATCGAGAGGCTTGGACATGGGTGCGCCTATTCCGGCCAATCTACGCGAAACCGTTCGTGAAGCTGACGCATCATCGAGGTCGATCTGTGGGATCGCGGCTGTTTCAACCTCTGTGGTCCGGCCACGATCACCATCGGCGACAACAGCGACGGCGAGATTGCCTTTGGCGGTCTGCAAGCCGGCCTTGATCTCAGTTACGGCCCACAATGGTCTTCTTTACCTGGAACGGCTGCGACGAGATGGACGAAGTCACAGGCGTTGGCCATGCCGAATTGCTTTAGGATGGGCCCAGAACACTCTTGCCTATCACCACGGCGATGAGGCCATCCTCAAGATTGGCCCGCACAGCGCTTTACAAACAGCTCTTACGCTGCTGAAGCGATTTGTTTCTTAGGGAAATCGACGCTTGGATCCACTGCTGTAGGCCAGCCCTCGCTGATATATCCAACAAGGCCGCATGCGACCCAATATAATTTCTGCTTTTCGCCCATCTCCTTTCACTAGGAGTAACGCAGGAAAACAGCGGTCCGGAATGTCGCCTTACGGCTACCGCAAGGGACCGGCAGATTCGTGTTGAAAAGGCGCAGGGCCGTTTAAGGGTCGTCCGGATTCTCAATAGGGACACCGAACGTTGCCTTGACCCGGTCGACGATCACCATCGTCTTCAGGCTCTTGATGTGCCCATTTTGATAAAAGAACTTCCGCGTGAATTGTTCGTAATCCTCCATGCTGCGGGCGGTAATATAGAGCACGAAGTCCGCCTCGCCGGTTATGTAGAACCCTGTCGCAATCTCCGGTGAGGATTTGATATCCCGCTTGAACTTGTCGATGATATCGGCGCGCTCCCGCTCCAAGGTCACCATGACGATCATCTGGATGGGTCGGCCGACAGCCTTAGCCGAAATAATCGAGACGTCCGCTTCGATAATCCCTTCTGCCCGCAGTCTTTTGAGGCGGCGCTGGCACGCCGTTGCGGAAAGTCCGACTTTGTCGCCAATGACGTCGGAAGTTAAGCGGTTGTTCCGTTGAACCAATTCCAGGATGCGGGCATCGATCCGGTCGTATTTCATGTACGGTGATCTCGGCTGTGGATGTCTCTGCAACCTCGTGTGCGGGATACCACTGCCGAAGGCTGAATTTCAGCGGTTATAGAGGCTATGTTATCGGCAATGCAACATGTTGCCAGTTGCGCCGGTAGTGACCGTGGAAATCGCGTCAGGGCATTCCGCTGGAGTAACGCTGCATCAGAGCACTGCATGGCGCAGAAATACTGCTGTCCTGGCCTGCAGATTGCCGGAAATCGTAGCACGTCTGACAGTAGTTTATCGGCCACAACCGACCCGCCTTGGCCCGCGCTGTCGTGACCAGGCTACAATGGGGTTTCAAATGGCCAGCAAATTACCGTCCCATGCAAAGTACGTTGTCATCGGAGGTGGCATTATCGGTCTCTCTATAGCCTATCACCTTACCCGGCTGGGTCACAAGGACGTGCTGCTGCTTGAGCGGGACCAGCTGACTTGCGGCACCACATGGCATGCTGCGGGCCTCGTGACGCAGCTGCGCGCCAATGAAACCATGGCCAAGCTCGCTCAATACTCGGCTGAGTTGTTCAGGGATCTTGAAATTCTGACTGGTCAAGCCACCGGTTTTCGTCAAACCGGCTCCATCACCGTGGCCGCGACCCAGGACCGGCTTGAAGAGCTGAAGCGCGGCTCCTCGATGGGCCGCTCGTTTGGTTTGGACGTGGAGATGATTAGCGCGGCTGAAGCCCGGCGCCGCGTTCCGTTGCTCGACGTCAGTGATGTTCTCGGGGCAGCGTGGATCGCTTCCGACGGGATGACCAACCCTATCGATACAGCCCGCGCCTTCGCGGCCGGGGCTCGCCAGGGTGGAGCAATGATCGTTGAACGGACCCCCGTAACGCGCATCCTCGTCGAGAAGGGCCGCTTCGTCGGTGTGGAAACCAGTCAGGGCACAGTCCGTGCTGAAAACGCTGTCATCAGCACCGGCCTGTGGACGCGGGACGTGGCAGCTGATCTCAACTGGTCGGTGCCGTTGCAAGCTGCCGAGCATTTCTATGTTGTCACCGAGGCTATTCCCGACCTCCCCATCGATCTGCCAACGATCCGTGACATGGACGCACGCGTCTATGCAAAGGCCGATGCTGGGAAACTGCTCGTGGGCTTCTTCGAACCTGACGGCAAGCCTTGGGGCATGAACGGCATACCCCACGATTTCAGTTTCGATTCATTGCCCGAGGATTTCGACCACATCGAACCTTATCTCTCCGCGGCCATCGAGCGAATGCCGGTCCTGGCAAATGTCGGTCTGCAACTTAATTTCAACGGCCCTGAGAGCTTCACGCCGGACAACCGGTTCCACCTTGGGCCATCACCTGAAATTCAGGGTCTTTATGTCGCTTCTGGTTTCAATTCCTGCGGCATCGAGTCCTCGGGTGGTGCAGGCAAGGTTATGGCAGAATGGATGTCGACGGGCTTGCCGGCCGGCGACTGCTGGGAAATGGACGTCCGGCGCTCTATGCCCTTCCAGAGGAACAAGCGCTATCTGTGCGACCGTACAGTGGAGGCAGTCGGCAGCCTCTGGACACTTCACTTGCCTCACAAGTCACCCAAGACGGCCCGCAACGTCCGCGTATCGCCCCTGCACGACCGCCTGGCCACTGCCGGCGCGAACTTTGGTGAAAGTGCTGGTTGGGAACGCGTTCAATGGTTTGGGAACCCCGGATCGCCGAATGAAAACCATGCGACGTTCGGTCGTGACGAATGGTTCGAGCGCAGTGGCGCCGAACATACGGCCACACGGTCTGGCGTCACCTTGTTTGACCAGACCTCGTTCGCGCACATACTGGTCCAGGGGCCGGACGCCCTCGCCCTGCTACAGCGCCTGTCCACCAACGACGTTGACGTGGCGGTCGGGCGCATCGTGTATACGCCATGGCTGAACGAGCGTGGCGGTATGGAGTCCGACGTCACGATCGCGCGCACCGGCCACGAGGAGTTTCTCGTCGTCACAGCGGCCGTGCAACGAACCCGCGATCTCGCGTGGTTGCGCTTGCACGCCAAGGGAGCCGGCCACGTCTCGGTCGCCGACGTCTCATCCGGATACGCCACTCTCTCCGTCATGGGTCCGCGCTCCCGCGAATTGCTGGCAAGGGTCAGTCCCGCAGACTTCTCCAATGAAGGATTCCCCTTTGCAACCGCTCGCGAAATTGAGGTCGGATACAGCCTCGCACTTGCATTCCGGATGACCTTTGTCGGTGAGCTGGGCTGGGAACTGCACATCCCGACCGAGCAGACACTTGGTGTCTATGACGCCTTGATGGCCGCCGGTACCGATCTCGGCGTGTGCCACGCCGGATACCTTGCCCTCAACACCCTACGTCTGGAAGCAGGCTACCGTGACTGGGGTTCGGATGTCGGCGACGAAGACACCCCTCTGGAATCGGGACTGGCTTTCACGGTTGCCTGGGATAAGCCTGACGATTTTATCGGACGAGCGGCCCTGGAGGCCCAGAGCGGCAAGCCCCTGCATAGGCGGCTCGTTCAGCTTGCTGCGCCCAAGGCCAAGTCTTTGATGTTCGGCACCGAGCCCGTTTGGCGTAATGGAGCACTTGTTGGATACCTGCGCTCCGCCGGATTTGGCCACACTGTTGGCTGCGGTATCGGCATGGGATACCTCAACTCAGATACCGGGGTGACAGCGGACTGGCTGGCGGCAGGGGAATTCGAGATCGAGATCGCAGGAGAGCGCTATTCTGCCATCGCTTCGCTGCGGCCGTTCTTTGACGCCGGACGCAGGCGCGTGAAAGGTGAGTGGCGCGACGCAGTGCAGTTGATCGCGCCCGAACTGATCAAGGTCTGAGCCTTGTCCATGCCTCAGTAAAACAGCATTTGGACTTTTCGCCAATGTCATCAGATCAGTCTAGTCTATGGTCCTTTCGCTCTCATGCTGGGATCAGCCGGGCATCGCGTCTGCCGTTGCTGGCCTGCTTTACGCAGCAGGATGCAACGTTCTTGAGGCCCAGCAGTACAGCGACCCCGAAACGGGACTGTTTTTCATGCGGGTGGTCTTCGCACACGTGAGATAACGAACCGGCCGGTGCGATTGCAGAACTCGCCGGTCGCCTCGCTATGACATACACCCTGCGGCCCCTGTCGCTTCGCAAGCGAGTGATGCTGCTGGTCTCGAAGTTCGATCATTGTCTTGCCGAGCTTCTTAATCGCTGGCGCATCGGCGAGTTTCTGATGGACGTGGTCGCCGGTAGTATCCAATCACGGCCAGGAACACCTGGGCCTCCACCGAGCTCAAGGATCTGCCCTTCTTCCACGTTCCTGTCAGTGGGGATAACAAGGCGCAGCAGGAGGCGAAAGTTGTCGAGCTCATCGAGCGCACGGCCCCCGATCTCTGTTCTCGCTCGTTACATGCAGATATTGTCAGACGGTTTCGCAGCCAGATTGGCTGGGCGGTGCATCAATATCCGCCACTCGTTCCTGCTGGGCTTTAAGGGCGCGAAGCCCTATCATCAAGCCTATGTGTGCGGGGTAAGACTGATTGGCGCGACGGCCCACTACGTGCCCCGGACCTCGATGACGGGCCGATTATCGAACAGGGCGTGGAGCGAATATCACCAGGATACGCCGGATGATCTAGGCTAGTTTCCTTTTTTGAGAGAATCGTAGGGATTGATCGGGATAGGGGGACGCCTCGCGACGCCGCCCCTCCCACACCACCGGGCATACGGGTCCGTACCACGGCGGTTCGATCGGATTAAGCTCAGGCAGAGACATGAAGTCGAGGGAGACCGAGCGACTCGAAGTAATGGTGCGCAGGGCCTGTTGGACCGCCGGGCGTCCTGACATGCGCCAGAATCCCGTCGGCGAACCGGCGGCAACCGCGGCTCCGAACTTTGGAACGCCATGGCGACGCAGTTCCTTGAAGCGGTTGTGCCCGTTTCCCCATTGCCGCCAATGATACAAACGTAGTCTTCGGCGGATCCACGCTTCCAAGTTCGTAAGCACCCGTGGGGTCTGGCAGAAGCGGAAGTAACCGCGCCATCCGATGAGGTATGGCTTCAGCTCGTTGATCAACTGCGGCAGACTGATCCCACGCGTCCGGCGTGTCATATCCCGGATCAGCGTCTTGGACTTGTCGAGAGCTTTTGGCGCGATGCGCCGCTCGCTCCCATCATTCGAGATGCTGAAGCCCAGTAACTTCCGCTCCTCCGGTCGCGCCACCGCACTCTTCGCCTCGTTGACCTTCAGCCGCAGCTTCTTGGTCAGGAACCGGCTGACGGAAGCCATGACCCGTTCGCCGGCGCGGCGGCTGCGAGCATAGATGTTGCAGTCGTCGGCGTAGCGCAAAAGCAGAGACCCCGTCGGGCAGCTCCTTGTCGAGGTCGTCGAGCAGGAGGTTGCTGAGAATGGGCGAGAGCGGACCGCCTTGCGGGGTCCCTTCGTCCACCGGACGAACCAAGCCGTCCTCCATCACCCCGGCATTGAGGAATGCCCGGATGAGTTTGAGCACACGCTTCTTGGACACCCTTGCGGCAACGCGCGCCATCAGGCTATCATGATTAACCCGGTCGAAGAATCTTTCGAGGTCGAGGTAGCAGTGGGACCCGACGTTCTCGGAGCACAGCTACGGCTTCCGCCCGGGACGCTCCGCCCATCAGGCAGTAGCCCAAGCGCAATGCTACATTGCCGAGGGTTACAGCTACGTGGTTGTTCTTGGAGGACCTGCAGCAGGGCTTGCTGGATCAGTCTGTCGACGACGCAAGGTACGCCGAGTTTTCTGACCCCGCCGTCCGGCTTGGGGATTTCGACCCGCTTGACCGGCTGCGGCTGATCGGTTCCCTCGAGCAATCGAGACCGAATGCTTGGCCAGTGCTCACGCAGGTAGCCCTTGGCGTCGTCGATGGTCATCCCATCCACGCCTGGACCGCCCTTGTTGCTTCGAACGCGTTTCCACGCTGTTTCCAGATTCTCTCGGCTACATACCGTCTCCATTAGCTGTTCTGTCCAAGCCGGGCTTTCGGGTGCCGACTTCGCCACGCGTGGTTCGGCCCCTTGGTGACCGCTGACAGGGGCTTCACCCCGGTCCCTCGGTTCCAGGGCCAGTGAATACTGGGTCTTCTGCCGCTTTCCACTCATGAGTTGCCGGTCCTACTTGCCACTTCCAATCGTTCGGGCCTTCGGTCATCGTTTCCGGCTCGGCCTATCCGTTTGCTCCGCCTTTCGGCCTTGGAGTGCCTCACTAGCCTTGCCGACAGCATCACCTACTACGCCCTCTGCTGACTCCTGCATCACGGTCAGGTCACCTTGCGGTTCCCTCAGTTCCGAAGTCGGAACATGACGCAGGCCTCCCCAGGTAAGTTCAATCGCCTTCCCCGCGCACCTGCCGGATCTACAGCCCTGCCCTTGATGGATATGGACTTCGCGACTCGTTGCCCGCTCGTCCGGCCAGGGATGCCTCGTATCCGGTTTCTGTTCGTCAGGTCGCGGTTTCGCTCCACGCTTCCTTCAGACACCACCTCACGGCAGTGCCCTTGCGCTTTGCTAAGCCTTCACCTCCATCAGGTTGGCTAAGGGACTTTCACCCCCCAAGCGGTTGAACATGCTGGGCACACAACGAAGCCGCTGACGCGAATTTTGGTGCACCGATTTTGCGGATGACGCTTCTGTTTTGAAGGATTGCTGCTGTTGAAGCGCAACCTTGAGAACAGGAGCAATGAGATGGGCCGAGTTGAGCCCGCTTCGCCGGCGCATGATCGAAGACATGACGATCCGCAATCTGTCGCCGGCCACGCAACGATCCTACGTGCACGCGGTAGCGAAGTTCTCCCGCTACTGTGGCCGATCCCCGGACCGGCTATCGCCTATGCCCGCGCTCCACGCACGCTGCCGGTGGTTCTCAGCGCCGACGAGGTTGTCCGCTTTCTCGAGGCGGTGCCCTAGCCTGAAGACGCGCACCGCCTTGACGACGGCCTATGCCGCCGGCCTTCGCGCTTCGGAGACCGTCGGGCTGAAGGTCAGCGACATCGATAGTGAACGCGGTGTCATCCGGGTCGAGCACGGCAAGGGCGGCAAGGACCGCACCGTGATGCTGTCGGTGCAGCTTCTGCGCATCCTGCGCGTCTACTGGCGGCTGGCGAAGCCACAGGGCTGGCTGTTTCCGGGCCGGGATGCAAATCGACCCATCGACGTTCAGGTATTGTACTCGGCCTGCCGCTCGGCGCGTGCGGCCGCCGGCATCGACAAGCGCGTGACGGTCCACACGCTCAGGCACAGCTTCGCCACGCATTTGCTGGAGAACGGCACCGACATCCGCATCATCCAGGTGCTGCTTGGTCACAACGATCTGTCCTCGACGGCGCGCTACACCAAGGTCTCGAACGGCCTCATCCGGCGCACGACAAGCCCGCTCGACCGGTTGAACATCGAAGTCGTGCAGTCGGGCTGATCGGTTCCGCCCATGTCGGCGAGACTGGAGGTGGCGGATATCTTCCGCCGCCATGGCGAGGCGTATCGGCAGGCTCATGACGGTCATCTCGGACCCGTCGAGCGCCGCACGATGAGCGCCATCGAACTGTGCCGGACCGCCGAACTGGGCGGCCATGTCGAGGGCTGCCGGTCCTGCGGGACGATCCGCGTGGCCTACAATTCCTGTCGCAACCGGCATTGCCCAAAGGACCAAAGAAAGACCTGCCGGGAATGGCTCGCCGCGCGGCAGGACGAGCTTCTGCCGGTTCCCTACTTCCACGTGGTGTTCACGCTGCCGGCCGAGATCGCCGCAATCGCCTTCCAGAACAAGGCTACGATGTACGCGGTCCTGTTCAAGGCGGCCGCCGAGACGCTGCGCATGATCGCCGCAGATCCCAGACATCTCGGCGCCGGGATCGGTCTCATCGCGGTGCTGCACAGCTGGGGCCAGAACCTCACCCATCATCCCCACCTCCATTGCATCGTGCCGGGCGGCGGCATCTCCCTCGATGGAGGGCGTTGGGTCGCCTGCCGGCCGGGGTTCTTCCTGCCCGTGCGCGTGCTGTCGCGCCTGTTCCGCCGTCTCTTTCTAGAGGAACTCCGAGCAGCCTATGATGAGGGTCGGCTGGGCTTCTTCGGCGATCTCGCCTACCTGGCAAAGCCTGATGCCTTTGTCTGCTTGCTCGCCGAGGCCCGTCGCCGTGGGTCGTCTACGCCAAGCCACCCTTCGGCGGGCCGAAGCAGGTGCTGGCGTATCTCGGCCGCTACACCCATCGCGTCGCCATCGCCAATTCCCGACTGATCAGCACGGCCGACGATCGGGTCGCGTTCCGCTGGCGGGACTATCGCCATCGCGGCAAGACGAAGATCATGACGCTCGACGCGCACGAGTTCATCCGTCGCTTTCTCCCGCACACAGGGCCCGACGGTTTCCATCGCATCCGCCACTACGGCTTCCTCGCCAACGGTAATCGCCCGCCAAGCTCGACCTGTGCCACAGGCTGCTGGCCGGTTCGAAGCAGAACGAGCTCGAACCGGATGCCGAAAGCGCCGCTGTCGCCGCCGAGCGCCTTGCTATGGCGCATCGCTGCCCAAGCTGCGGAGAGCCAATGATCACGCTCGCCATCTGGCGGTGCGGCCAGGCGCCGCCGCGCCCCTTCTGGAGCGACACCTCATGACCACGCCGGGTGCGTCCATATCACCCGGTACGGTACCCGTCGCCATGCGCGCCGGCACCCCGATCCTTGTCCCGCCACACAAAGCCGCAAGCAGACAGCCCGGCGATAGAAGGCACTGCAGCCTATCAGACGGCTCGCACCACCACAGTTCCGCCTTCCGCCGTGCAATCCTTCGCTATGGCCGCACCGTGAACGCTCTTCATCAGCATGGCGAAGACGATCCCGACCGCTCCTCCAGGCTACAATCCGCATAGCGCCAGATCGTCCAGCGGCTTCGTTCAATCCGGCTTGCAATGAGGTCCGACAAGCAGTCCGCCCGCTCTGTCGAGCATGCGGACCTCACAGAATCCTCCAAATTTGCATAGAGGCTGGTTTGTGATTCAAGATGCTGGCTGGATTGGAGGTATGACGCGAGCGCTTTCAAACGATCTTCGTGAGCGGAGGGAAATTCAGGAAGGCCGCCGGATCGCGCGAAACTGCCCTCAGAGATTCTCGGTTGGGTGTGAGACAATGTAGGCGATCCAACGGCAGCCAAAATTTGAAGCAAAATCAGCCAACAAATAGAATAGCCGTTCCGAGTCGACCAAATCATCAGCTTGGTCGACAAAGCGTCCGAACTCAACTGCCAGCGCCTCCCTTCAGGCAAGCGGGAAATCCGGTAGTGTGCTGAGAGTTCTGCAAATTCGCTGAAGAGGGCGGTCATGGCAGGCTGGTGATGTTCAACGTCACCGATTCCCTGGAAGGAACGCCACCATGACCAAGACAGAAGGTAAATCGACCAGCGCTGCCGTCAAAGACATTCTGCTTTCGAACCCCTTTGTGCACATTCAATCGTGATAGTCATTAGGAGCTGTAGATGCTATGGGGAGCGGCGAGGATGTGGCATCCTTGGGCGCTGTCGAACCAACCAAAAGGAGCGCCCCGATCTCGCAAGCATTTGAGCGCGACCCGGTCCCTCGCCGCCTTCCGCCTGCGCGAGCGCACGCCGATGTGAACCGCATCAAGGCTATCCTCGCCCGAGTCAGCATTCGCGCCTTCAACCCCAATTTGCGCAATGCCAAGCAGCTGGAGTCTGTGCGCACCGTGGAAGGCACTTTGCCAGAGAACACGCGCCGAACTGAGCCGCAACTTTGCCGAAAGCGGCTGCCACGAACAGATCCGCGAGATCGAACGCGAGCGCTTGCACCGGCTCGGCGTGCCCGACGGAACGGCAAACGCCGTCGCGAGAAAGGGATCGCTCAGGCCGGCAATGCGCGCGTTCGCTACGGCATGATCCTGCTGGCGTGCCGCTTTCTACAATACCAAAGGACAGCGCTCTTGCCCAATGGTTTACGGCGCGCACCGCCGATGGTCACGGCGGCGCGGGTAAGACGCGCGGCAAGCAATCTGAGGCTATTCCTGTTCGCCAGAGGGCGGAAGTGGTATGATTGGCCAATCGAGTAGGTCGACGGCACGCTGAAGTATCGCCTCGGTGCGAGTACAGTCGGGCGAAGCAGCGATGACATGCCCCATCATGTCTCGGTAATCGCCCTTGCGGACGATCGAGGCCTTGGGTTCAACATAAAACCTGACGTCGACGACTCCCGGCACAGCCGCCGCCCGACTGGCGCCCTCGATACAATCGAGGATGCCGTCGCGATCCGGAAGTAAGAACCGCGCGGCCGAAGTGTGTAAATGGCTTGCGCGCAGATCACATTTGTCACCGATGATAAGCTTGATGTGCTCGTTGATCATATCAATACCGTAAGCCAGTTGAACCAGCAGAGGAGTAGTCCAACCCGGAAGACGCGCATTGACTTCCACTACGACTGGACCCCGGTTCGTCCATCGGAATTCAATGTTCGCTGGCCCCCAGCCAAGATCGAGAGCTTGCAAGCAACTCCGAGATACATCGGTGATACGCTCATGCTCCTCATCAGTTAGCGCGGCTGGAAACACGCTCTCGCAAGGGACGAAATACGGTGACCGGTCGAAGCGGGCGGTACCCACTGCAATGACCGCGTTTCCCATAGTAACAACGTCATAGAAACCGCCTTGTGCGAATTCTTCTACCAGTATTTTCGGCGGGGACCGCCAAGTGTGCGCGCCCCCCAATAGATATGTTGTATGCTCAGCTAACTCGTCAACATCGCGGCACAATCTGACGCCCCTGCTGCCACTGCCTTCAGCTGGTTTAAGAATCACCGGGTAGCCTATGTCCGCGGCGGAGCTTCTTGCTTCGATCGCACTTGCTGCCAATCGGTAAGCAGGTACAGATACACCTGCCTGCGAGAGGAGTTGACGTTGAGTAAATTTATCGCTACATCGTTCAACCGATGCGGAGCTGGGGCCCGGTAGATCGAAATACTGGCAGAGCTTGGCAACTGTCACGGTAAGTGATTCATCTCGGCCCGCAAAACCAGTGATCCCAACAATATCATAGGCCGCACGCAGCCGAGAGCATACCTGCATTAGCGAGTCGAAATTTTCCGTATCGACCCGCATGGCCTCAATGCTTTCCGCCGCAATATATTCGTATTGATTTGGATCAGCCGCCAGCGTGATTGGATGAAGTCCTAGACGCTGGGCCGCTTGAACGTATAGAAGCCCATTGCCCCTATGACCTTCGAGCAGGATGAGAGCTCTTCTTGGCATCGGCTATTGACCTTCCGTGCGGTCGGTGCGCTATTCTAAGTGCAATCTGTATAATCTTTTCATTCAGGCGTGCTAAGTTTCTACAGCTCCCGGTTCGGCACGTATACTACGCGATCTGGTAGTTGACGTATCCGCTCGTCACCTTCGGAAGCGTCCTGCCGCCGCTCGGCATGGTTATCAGCTTGCTCGGCCGCTCCGGCACTTTGGCACGTCCCGAATTCGGAGCCAGGTATTTGCGAACGGTGTTCCGGCACAGCCCGATGGTGGTCGAGTAGCTCAGCCATTCGGCTTTGACCGAGTCGCCGGAGACGGTCACCTGCCCTCCGAGATTACGGCGCAACTCGGCTCGGCTTCTTTTCGGTAGGGGCATACCTTCCCGCCGTATGCAGAGCCTCCAGTTTCTCGGCAGCTTTACGCAGATTGGATTTGAAGGTGGAAATGCCGAGGCGAGCGAGGATTGCCTTGACCCGGTTGACGATCCGCGTACGTTCGCGGACGAGATTGTCTCGTTCACGCGGACGGCGGACCTCCTCCTCATCGATGGTTGGGATGGCTGCCATGCTGCAGGGGCGCTTCTCGTCCCGCAGCCAGCTAAGAAAGGCGCGCATCAGCAGTTCCGTATCCAAGCCATCAGTCTTGGCAGCCGAGGTTCACGGGAAGCCGCGACGCTCGATGGATGTTTGGCATACGCTTCGAGAGTGCGCGCATGGAGCCAGCGCGCCAACCAAAAGCCGTCGCCTCTTGAGAGGGTTACGTTCAAAACCACGGACCGTCGTAGCAATGAGCCACCTTGTCTGACTCATCTCAATCACTGCGACCAACGTGCTGTTCTGAACAAGGGCGGTTAAGGGATTTGCTAGCATCAAAGGATGGTAACATGGGACGCTCCTTGGGTAGCCGAGGGTGCCAAACGCGGTGGTGTCGACGATCACCGCGCGGAAGTCAGCCGTTGGTCTCCCGCAGCCGGGTCGCCGCCGCGAGGCTCTCCTGCACCAGCGCCATGAGCCGTTCCTCGCCCATGCGCAGGCGCCAGCGCGTCAGCGACGTGCGGTGGCGGGTCGGCAGCAGCGGCCGGCCAGGGTCGTCGTCATAGACCTCGCCAAGCCGCTCTTCGAGAAAGCGCCAAGCGATCGTCGCCGCAATTCACCGGCGCATTATCCATGTTGAGGATCTGATCGAGCCGAGCCCGCAGGTCGGTCTGGCCGCTGTCTCGCCGTTCCCCGGTCTCAAGCATTCCCTCAGCATAGGCTGAGCCGCGAGGACGCTGCATTCTAAGCCGGAGTGTCGCCGCGCAGGGGAAAGCCACCAGCGATGTTCAGATTCTGGGCCAAAGCCACCCTCCGGGCGGTAACCTTTCATTGAAAAGCGTGGCTCGGGAAGAGAGCCGACATATCGCCCCAACACAATCGTCTTAAGATCGATGCGGGTGTCCAAGGCTACTTCTATGACCCGCAAAGCCCATGGCAGCGTGGCACCAACGGGCTAGATCGGTCGAGTATTTCGGTAGGGAGAAGAGGCGTGTGCCGGTCGTCTCGATCCGCTCTCGCACGCTGGCTGCGGTAGGAAAACTGCTGGGGCTATCTTCTCTACTCGGCGCTGCACGGGTCAAGGTTTGTTACGACGAACCGGACGTTGAGGAGTTGGGAATTGAGGGCTGCAGCCACGTCGGTGATCTCGTCGGTGCCGTGGATGCTCAGGTCTGTGCCTTTCGAGAAGTGCTGGCGCAGCATCAATCTTATCGAATAGCTCTTCGCTAAGCTTACGCAAAACGCAGCGTCGAAACAGTCTGCCAAGCGATCGGAAGATATCCAACATTGTCAAGACGCTCAAGCGCTAAAGCATCATAATCCGGATATACCCAACGATACTCTCCTCTCGCCCGAAGAAACATGTTGTGTAACTGACGCTTATCTTGGCAAACCACTACCATCTTACGGAACGTTTATCAACTTATGACTGATTGACCTCTGTATGTCTGAACGAATCATCGGCAGCTTTGGAGCGATACGTCTGTTATATTAGCGACAAATCGCAGAAATTCTTCATCATACATCGTTACATAATCAAGACTCCTTGTAACCTCGCAAGATAACAGCGGGATTGAAGAAGCGCATGTCGAAGAATTGCTTCGTACTCATTATTGACATCGGCCGTAGCGATCACAACCCTCGACCGAGGTTCACGTACAGCCCCCATCTCCGCCGGGCGGATGAGCGAAACTTCTATGTCGGTCCAAGGGCGCAGACGTCTGCGAAGTTTTTTGGGGTTCCGCGTAACCACTACCGTCGAACGAAATCGCTCTCCCAGACCACTCCTGATCAACTCGCAACCCAGCATACCCGCCCCGATATGTAAAGACGGTCGGGTAGCTCTCCATTCTGAAATCGATCAGCTATGATGTCTCTGACAATCTGGTCGTAGTTGAACGACGCGATGAACCCCTGTCGCTCGCGCGATGCGCGTCCTATATCAATTGCCAACCGTCCGATCTGAGATATCGGGAGATTTGGATCGAGAAGGTCGACAGCTTTCGCGAGCTGATCGCCAATATAATTCTCGCCGAGGATCTGGGAATGAGCACCACATGCGATCTCTGCAAGACGTTGAGTCATGTCTGCTGTCCCTTCAATCTGCTTATAGCCCAGTTTAGGAAATACCGTTCTGTCAATATTTGTATGACCGTCGCAGATGTATACCTCGCTCGTAGGCATGTAGAAACAAGCAGGACTCCTCTTCTGGATATTTCTTGCGCAAGTGCTTTTACCTTCGCAAAATGTTGAGCCATTGCAAATGGCGAAGTCATTTCGTGATCAACATAAAGGCCGATGTGTCTACTCATAGCTTCATCCCTTGTTAATTTCGAAATTAATTCGCGTAAGGAGCGCATTTTTTGAGGTCTTTTCACCAACCCTCATTTGCTGGTGGATGCAGTGTGTGTCCTTCGCCTCTTCCTTCAGGAGCAGGCTGTTGGGTCGGTTTCGGGCCGCACCCGATGATGAGGTAATGCTTGAGGCCGAGGAGGTGGCGAGCATATCTGGAGTTGCTGAACCTACCGATCACCCCCCCTCCCTAGATGGCGGATCTCTTGCAGACCTGACATTTTGGTTTTTGTTAGTCCCTTGAGCGACGTCATATGGGTGGTATCTCCCGCCTCGCGACCAGGGCGCAGCAAAAGTCGCGCCAGCTCCGCAACTAGTAGAGCCGCAGCAGAACTATCTTGCATACGATTCAACGGCTTCAATGAGAGTGTGGCAGGACGCCATCGGAACGTTACCCGTGTCTCGGACCCGACAACCGACGAAACAATCATCGGAATGACCTGCCACCAAGAGTTTTACCGATTCGGGATTAGCGTCCGGGCCTTGGTTGAAGCATGGCTGATGAAGAGAACGCGATTTCTGGAAGCGGAGCGGAGCATGCAGACGGGCATCAGGCCGGTGCCAGTCAGCCGGGTGAAGATCTGGATCGCAGCGCGAATGGCGAGGTTGATCGGGTCCGGTTCGCCTCATGGGTCCTGCGAAGGGCGCGTCGGATGCGAAAGTGTGGCTTCGCTGCTTCCCGTTCTCTACCTGCGCGGCGGTTCGACGGGCGATTTCAGGAAGCGCTGAGCGCGCCTGTGGGCAAGGACGCGCCAAGCTTAACGAACCTGACGACCGAACAAACGATGGCTCCAAGAACATCATGCCGGATAATGGCTTCATCGAGAGCTCCAACGGCCGACTGCGCGATGAACTGCTCAACGAGACGCTGTTTACTTCGCTGGGTCAGGCACGCGTCGCCATCGCCCTGTGGCGCGCCGACTACAACACCGCGCGGCCGCATTCCCAAATCGCCTGGCAGACACCGGCCGAGTTCGCCACCACCTTCAATCTGCACGGGCGCTTGCGCTGCGCTGTGCCAAAGGCTCCGCGCCAGCGCCCGTCGCACCACCCGCCCAGCAGGGCACAACCCACGCCGGAAACGAACTCAAAACTGGATAGAAACTGGGGGCAACGTCAGACGCGGTCGGCGCGGTGGTCGACCTCTTCACCCCAGCCGAATGTGCCAACTACTTCAAAGCCGCAGGATATGAACCGGATTAAACAGGACGCGCTCTAATCTGCATTGGCGAGATCTGCGGCGGAAAACGAGGGCGCTTGTAGCTGACGGTCGCGGTGTTCCTGCCATCTGGTCTATGCCGCAAATCTCTGAACGCAAGTCGATAACGCCTCCAATCGTGTTCCAGATTAATCCGCCTGAACTGGACCACCGGGGGCGGTGCCGAGAAAAGGACTCCGGACTTGGTGACACGAAGTAGATTAACGCAACCCTCGCTGGCGGAAAGCAGAAGCGGTTTGAACCAGCGCCGTCAGCCTGGGAACCCACTCATCTTGGTCCGCATCCAAGATCAAGGGCACGGGACCAGAACAGGTCGGGACGCATTCCCGCCGCTTGGGGCATCTCGTATGGTTTTTTTGAAAGCTTCAGTGCGCCATTCACAGCATGCCTCCTCTTGAGACGAGGCAGGAATGATCACTGTCTCCGGGTTAGCTTAAGCCTAATGTACCAAACCGACGCTGTCATGACTCAAGCAATTGAGGCCAGTTGCTTTGGGTTAAGCCGCAGCGCAGCAGCGCGGCGATGGCCCTCCAGTTTTTCGGTCGCGCTCTGACGCACGGCAGCCGGAGCCACTGCGGCGACGCCTCGCTCGTCCAGCATTGGTGGGTGGCGATCTTAACGTAGGAGCCGACCCAAAGACCACCGGTGTAGCGAGCTGCGGCCATCGTCGGCAGGGTGTGATTCGTACCACAGCATTGTCTGAATAGACGACGCTTGCGAGTTCACCGATGAAGAGCGAGCCGTAGTTACGAAGCTTCTTGGCGGTTGCTTGCGGATCGCGGGTGTGGACCTGCAGATGCTCCGTCGCGATGTAGTCCGAACAGGCAATCATCGTGTCTTCGTCTTCCACGGTGGTGATTTCGCCGTAACCCTTCCATGCAGCGCCTGCTACTGGAGCCGTTGGCAGATCATCGAGTTGTCTTTCGACTTCCTTGAGAACGTCTTCAGCAAGCTTGCCGTCAGTCGTCACGAGCCCAACACGGGTGCGCACGTCATGCTCGGCCTGCGCCAACAGATCGGATGCGATGGTTGCTGCATTGCCGGTTTCGTCGGCGATGACGAAGATCTCGCTCGGGCCGGCCAGCTGGTCGATCCCGACCTGACCAAAAACCTGGCGCTTTGCCTCGTTTACGAAGGCGTTGCCCGGACCAACGCATCTTGTCGACTGCCGGAATCGTCTCGGTGCCGTATGCCATTGCCGCAATCGCCTGGGCTCCCCCAACACGGAAAATGCGATCTGCACCGGCAAGATGGCAGCCAGCGATCATGGCCGGATGGGCCTTCGGTGGAAGGCAGGCGATTACCTGGTCGCAGCCAGCGACCTTGGCCGGAACGATGGTCATCACCGGAGCCGACAGGAGTGGATAGCGACCGCCAGGTACATAGCAGCCGACGATTTCTATAGGAATGACGCGGTGGCCAAGTTCGCAATAATCTGCTTTACGGTTTTCTCGACGGGGGCTGTGTCTGAGATAGCGTCCCGAGAGGGCTGCTTAATCTGGGTAAATCTGCCTTTCAGCGCTTCGAGACGCGACGTCATGAAAACCTCCTTGTTTTGTGCGATGGTGGGATGTGAGCTCGTGCAACAACAGCGGTCAGACAATTGCCGAGCGAGTACGCCTTCAATATAGTCACCAGCTGATCAGGTTCTAAGGTGGTCGGCCGCCGTGACCCCCGGTCGAACAGGAAGCGGCCGTCTCCATCTCTGACCGGAATACTTCGACATCCACCACTCGGCCGTTAGAGCCGACGGCGAGTATATTGGCGTGGCTCATACTCGATCTTGTCGAGAGGATAGAATGGCCGCGCGTGCTGCCAAGGCAACTGGTCAACGTAGTACGAGCTTATGCCTGGCGTATCTACCGTAACCACGTGGCCAATTTTGGCGAAATTCAGCTGAAAGTGATAGCCAGAGCGAGAGACAATGATTTTGACCTTTTCAGGATCGAGACCCACGGCTCTGAAATAATCGGGGTCCATATAGGAGTACGGCTGGTTTGTGAGTAGTACGCTGATGTTCCCAACCTTAAAGACCGCGTATTTTTCGATGTACGTTTTCGTGCCGCGGTCCGACGGACCGTCGTACAGGACCGGCACATTCGCGCCCAGACTGACAACCTTGCCTTTGGCGGTCACGCTCGGGCTCGCGCTGGAGTATTTTCCCCCGAAATTTAGGCAGATCTCGCCTCCGACGCCGGCACGATCACATGTTGCCACGGCGTCGGGATCGTAGATCGGAAAGTACGTGTGGACGTTGATCTTGTTTTCCAAAAGGTAATTCAGAATGTAAGTGCTATCGCCTGGGCTGCCTGCAGCCACCCGATCTCCCTGATCACCTAGAATAATCGGACGAGCTAACTGTCCGATATCCTTCAGCTGCTGTTCAAGGGTGGTGTACTTCGTGATCAGATCGTCCCGGTAGTCCCAGATCATTTTCATGACCTCATTCGCGAGCTTTCGTGCCTCATCAATTTCGCCGTTTCCATAGGCCAATACGGTCTGCCCTATCGAGGGGATGTCCAGGAATTGCTGGGAGTTAAAAATGGATACATCCCATGCTCGGCCCTGCTCCACTGCATTGCGCGCGTAGGCATGTATCTCGACGAGCGGGCCGGAGAGCGTAGTGTCATTGCCCAATGTCAACATCGGAAGGAAAGTGGCGGCGAGAACCGGATCGAATGTGCCGTCGAGAATTTCCATCGCCGCTCGGAAAGCCCGCTTTGCGGTGGCCGCCTGGTCCTCGTGCGGGTTTGTCAAATAACTCGAAAGGAAATCGAGGGGCGCCAGCGTGCTTTCTTTCACGTGAGCATGGAGGTCGAATGCCGCCGTGATCGGGACCTCATTGCCGACGATGGCACGGAGTCGCTCAGCCAAGAGACCCTCCGGGTCCGACAGAGTCTCGGTAAGCATACCGCCGTGCAGAGGAAGCACGATAGCGTCGAAGTCGCCACGCTTCGCCGCTTCAACCATGATGGCACTCACCTCGGCGAAGACTGCGTCGTCCACCGGTCCACCAGCTTGCGCCCGAAACAGGGCGGGGACAATCAGCTCAACGCCAGCGTTATGGGCGGAGTCTATAACCCCGCCGAACGCGGAATTTGCTCCGCGATTATGCTCGACAGCACCTTGCCCTTCAACAATCGTGAAGCGTTCGCGACGTGTGACGATAGGGTTGAAACTGTGAGACTCCTGAGCAATACCACCCGTTAGAACTCGCCTCTTAGCCATGGCATTCCTCGTTTATGTCCTCACGAAGGCTAACATCGGAGGCTGCCCAAGCAAGTACCTCAACCTGAGCGGTTAATAAACTCACCAAAACCCCGCCCTCGAGGCCTGCTTCTTGGCTCGGGTACCGGCAGAGCGTTGAGTATTATCGTGACTTGCCTAAAAAACCTGTGGCATGTCCGCCAAAACAAACCAAAACAGGGCGCTGAGCATGCTTTACTTTTGGCCGGCCTGTAAGAGTCCATTTTTTGAGATCGCGCAGCTGCCCAAACGGTGCCCGTTCGCCCAGAGGGCGAAGCGCCATGGCTTCTTCCGGCAAAGCGCTCCGCAGGAGCCACGCCGGTCGTGCCATGCACACGCTGATCAGCAATCTCGCGTGTCCACCGGTGCAGATGCGCCTCGAACGCCGCCCAGTTCTCGAACCGGCGGCCGGCAATCGCATTGCGCTTGACATAGCCGACCCCGCGTTCGTCCTTCCCCTTCGTACGCGCCCGGTAGGGCGCACAAGCCCGCGGCGTAAATCCCCAGTAGCGGGCAAAGGTGTGCAGCCTCACATTGAACCGCACCTCCCGCGTCGTCGCATCGTGATGTTCCACCAGCGCCTTCGGATTGTCGAACAGTACTTCCGTTGGAACCCGCCGAAGCGAAGGAAGGCTCCTTCCATCCCCTCGAACCAGTCCGCCTGGCGCTCCCGAAGCGAGGGACGGATATGCAGCCGACGCGAGTAACCCAGCGTTGCTACAAACAGGTGCACCCGAACACGCTCGCCGCCGACCCACGCCCGCGTGT
>NZ_JAMYTN010000032.1:0-40507 GCF_040322455.1 Mesorhizobium sp. M0139 | reverse complement strand
GCCAGGGCTGATCTTGCCGCATGGCTTGCCAAATGGTCGGCACGCTATCCGCGCCTGACAGGCTGGGCCGAGGATGCCATCGAACAAACCCTGACCTTCTTCAGGCTGCCGAGACAGCACCACAAGCATCTCAAATCCACCAACATGCTGGAGCGGCTCAACGAGGAAATCCGCCGGCGCACCTATGTCGTGCGCATCTTCCCCAACACCGAAAGCTGCCTGCGCCTGGTCAGGGCCTTGGCCGTCGAGACCAACGCAAACTGGATGGAGGCCAACCGATACATCAACATGGACGACCTGCGCGAGCACAAGAAGCTCGCTCTGCGCCAAGCCGCATGACCAGCATCATGGCTGCCCCATTTTGCAGAACTTGACGCACACAACCAATGGTTGCCGATAGCCGCATGCCGAGGCCTAAGCTCATCAACAGTCGCACGATTTGGGATCGTGTCACCCTCGATATCGCTTTCTCCTCCCTGCCAGACAAAGATAACGGCCTCCAAGAACTGTTAGATCGGAGTAAGCAGAAGGCGGCAACAAGATAGGAAGCTACGCGCATTGCGTATACGCTGTGGGCGTAGTACCATTATCCTCCGAGTGGAATGATGACGTGAACGAGAATGACAAGCTTGCGCGAGATGTGAAAGCCTGGCGTTCGAAGGGAGGTTTCACTGCTGAGAGTGCAGCGAAGGTGTTGGGAATACCGAAACGCACATACGAGGGCATCGAGCAAGGTCGAGGTTTCCCGTACCCGAAACTCCTACGCGTTGCCCTCGAAAGCAAAAACCTTTCGCTTGAAGCGATGATAGAGGTCTCTCCGCATGTGAAAAAGCGGCGGTAGAGGACTGGAAGGAGGCCTAATCGCCCGGCCATTCAAAGATGACACTTTCCCCGGCGTTTCGTCGCGCCTCAAAAATGGAAAGACAGTCTATCGCTATCGTGCAGAGGGAATGCCTGAAATCCGCCTCCCCGGCCAGCCCGGTGATCCGGAATTCGAGGCTGCCTACAAAGGGCGACCCAGAGCCAGGGCCTAAAGGCAATTATTATCGACCTACCCGGTCGGGCGTTGCCAAAGACGTTCGGTCATGCAGCGCGGCGACTTGAAGGGACTATGGAATGGCTGGACGAAGCAACGCAGCGGAAGAATGCCAGGCTGATTGAACGCTTCCTTCGGAGCAGGTCGAACCTGCCTACCCGCTGACTTGGCGCGATACGCCAGTAGAACATCTCGACGCCGACCATCTGCGTGCGATTGTCGAAAGCGCCTTTGCCGCCAACCGGACGGTTGCCAAGCACCTGCTGGTCGCAATCAAGAAGCTCCTGTGGGTGGGGATCGAAGTTGAGAAATGGATCAAACCGCAGAACAATCCCTCACTGTCGATCCGCGTCCGCATTCCTAAATCCACCACCAATCCCGCGTGGCCGGTCCCCATTCGTGAAAAGTTCGAGGCGCGCCATCCGATCGGCTCCCCGCCGCGCACCTGTTACGCGCTCGCCTTTTGGCTCGGCAACCGACGAGGCGATATCGCCTCGTTGCAATGGGACGATTTGGTTTTCGAGGAGATCGAACTGTTCGATGGCTCCCTAGGGGTGATCGAAGCCTTCGATTTCCGGCAGAAGAAGAACCGCAACCGTCACGGCGGTCGCGAGATGTTTATCCCCATCCTCGACAAGCTGGCGCAAGCCTTGGCGCCGCTCGACCGTTCGAAAGGCGGAACGGTACTGAAGAATGCCTATGGGCGTCCATTCGCGGAAAAGAGCCTCACCGGCATGATGGCACATTGGAACAAGCAGGCCGGCATTCCGGAGGGCTACACTCTCCACGGGCTACGCCGCACCTTCGGCACGTATCTCGCCGAATGCAACATCCAATCGCGTGCCATCATGGAGGCGATGGGGCATTCTTCCATGACGGTGACGGACGAATATGTCCGGGAGGCTAACAAGAAGCGAATGGCCGTCGACATAGCCCGCGCCATCAACGAGCGCGAGGCCAAACGATGCGATGAAGCACCGAGCGGCCCTGCGCGTCGTCAAGTAAGTGAAATCAACCGACCATGAGCAGGGTCCCATATCGGGTGCCCTTTTCTTCGGGCCCATAATGGGCCCAAAACGTTTTGGGCCGAGGCATATCTTTAATAATGAAATCAATGGTTATGGTGGGCCCGGAGGGACTCGAACCCCCAACCAAGCGGTTATGAGCCGCCGGCTCTAACCATTGAGCTACAGGCCCCACGCGCGCTGGATTAGTGTTTTTCCTTGCGCGGCACAAGGCTTTCCGGACGGGCTGGCCGAGATCGCCCAAATCAGCCCATATTCGCGCCCTAGTCGACAGGCGCGACTGGATCGCACACCGAGGAGATTTTCATGACCAGACATATTTTGCCGCTCGCACTTGCCGCCGCGATCGCTTTTCCGGCGATGGCAAGCGCTGCCGATTCGCTGCCCCCGCCCCGCATCATCGTGTCGGGTGAAGGCCAGTCGACCGTGGCGCCTGACCTGGCGCTGCTGACGCTCAGCGTCATGCGCGAGGCCAACACCGCACGCGCGGCACTCGACGCCAACAACGACGCCATGGCCGCCGTGATCGCGGCAATGAAGTCGGCAGGGATCAAGGACCGCGACCTGCAGACCGCCGGCATCCAGATCAACCCGCGTTACAACTACACCAACAAACCGGACGGCAGCCAGGAAGCCGAGCTTGTAGCCTACCAGGTGACCAACACACTCTCGGTGCGCATCCGCGACATCGACAAGACAGGTGAGATTCTCGACAAGGCTGTGTCGCTCGGCGTCAACCAGGGCGGCGGCATTTCGTTCTCCAACGAAGACCCGAAAGCTGCCGTCACCGAAGCCCGCAAGAAGGCGGTCGCCGATGCCATGGCCAAGGCCAAGACGCTGGCCGAAGCCGCCGGCGTCAGCATAGGCCGGGTGCTGGAAATCACCGACCAGAACGTTGCGCCGGCGCCGATGCCGATCAATGCCAAGGCCTTCGATGCGGCAGGCGCCGCGGTTCCCGTGCAGGCCGGCGAGAATGCCTACGCCGTGCAGGTAACAGTGACATTCGAGCTTAAGTAGCAGGCCGCCGGGCCGGGCGCGGTTCTGCTGAACCCGTCGGCCGGAACCGCAGATTTCCGACATGAAAAACCCCGGAGGACTGGCCTCCGGGGTTTTTTCGAGCCGCACCTTTCCGCGGAGGGAAAGGGGCTCCTGGCTGACCCTAGAAGGGTCATGCCGCTACTCCAGGCTGATCCTCGCAGAGGAACATGCCTCCGGATCGACCTTCGCAGAAGGTCGTATCCCAGACTGATCTTCGCAGAAGATCAGTCTGGTTCTCTTAGCGATAGATAACCGGGCAGCCGCGCTCATTGGCGAACACGACCACTACGCGATCGCCATACTGGCGGCCGGCGACCTTCACCACGCGGCGATTGACATCGACGATGCGGACGCGGTGCAGGCCCATGCGCTCGGCCTTGTCGAGGGCGCGGTCCGGCGAGCAGCGGCGCCAATTGCGGTCACGGCGAAAGCCGTCCTCATCGTCGCCGGTGTAGACGCCGACGCGGCGGTCATGGTTGTTGCCGAAGCCGAGATAGATCGAGTCCGCCTGAGCGGGCACTGCGGCAAGGGTGCCGAGAGCTACGAGACCCGAAAGGGCTGCCGTCTTGAATGAGTTGAACATTGTCTTCTCTCCTTGTTGAGGGCTTGCGCCCGTCTTGGTCGAACCGATGGGGGGAGAATGCTCCTTGCAATCTGAACTGTTCGCGAACCGGCCGTTCATTTTCGGTTAATCTGCCCGACAGGTTGAAAGCAACCGCCCCTTCCACCGCTGCAAACGATCCTGATCGTCAAAAACGTCCAATGGCGCAGAACGCCCTATGGCAGCGTCCGTTCCAGAATGCTCAGGGCTCGTCATCGAGCATATAGTCGAAATAGTCGTCCGGCTCGGCCAGATCGGTCTCACTGGCGCGGACGCGGCCGCGCATGGAGATGCCGGCATCATGAACGGTCTCGGCACTTCCCGACACCAGCCTGTGCCACCAATAGAGGTCGTGCCCCTCGGCAACCAGCCGGTAGGCACAGGTTTTCGGCAGCCACGTGATGGTGCGCACATTCTGCGGCGTCAGCCCGACACAGTCCGGCACGCGCGCCAGCCGGTTGGCATAGTCCGAACAGCGGCAGCTTTGCCCATCGAACAGCCGGCAGCCGACTGATGTCCAGTAGATCTCGCCGGTATCCTCGTCCTCGAGTTTAGACAGGCAGCATTTTCCGCAGCCGTCGCACAGCGATTCCCACTCGGTGGGCGTCATCGCTTCCAGCGTCTTGGTCTTCCAGAACGGCGTTTCCATTATGGGTCGAGATGTGGCCTCCGCATGCGGCAAGGTCAAGCTGTTGTGTGACTTCAAGTTCCGGCCGCACCATAGGAAAAACATGAAGTTGCCTTCAAAACGCCGGTCAATCGTCCTTGGGTGCGGGTAATGCCTGCAAACCGGAACCAATCCGGTCAAGGACAGTTTGGGCAGGGATGGGACCCCACAAGGAGAATTTAAGATGAAACGCCAACCACGGGTACTGGCAGGTACGGCACTTGGCCTGCTTATGGCATCCGCGCCGTTGGGCGCATCCCCGTTGCAGGGCAACGCCGTTTTCGGCCCCTTGCAGCACACGGCCGCGCCACTGATCCTGGTCCAGGACGACCCTGCTGCAGATGGTCAGCAGACCGACCAGGAACTGCCGCGCAAAAAGAAACGCCAGCAGGCCGAACAGGCAGCGCCGGCCGCCGAGCAGCCTGCACCGGCTGCAGAGCAACCCGCCCCTGCCGCCGAGGAACAACAGCCGCGCAGGAAGAAGCGGGATCAGCAGCAGACCGAGCAGGCCCCGGCCGAACAGGCCGCACCTGCCGCCGAGGAACAGCAGCCGCGCAAAAAGAAGCGCAATCAACAGCAGCAGATCGAGGCGGCGCCTGCGGATGAGGGCGGCGCCCAGGCAGCGCCGGCGACCGATGAGCAGCCGCTCAAGCCACGCAAGAAGAAGCGTGACCAGCAGCAGATCGAGGCAGCACCGGCTGAACAACCGGCCGAACAGGTAGCTCCGGCAAATGAAGAACAGCCGCTAAAGCCACGCAAGAAGAAGCGCGACCAACAGCAGATCGAAGCGGCGCCCGCTGAACAGCCGGCCCAGCAGCCTGCCGAGCAGGCAGCGCCCACCGAACAGGTGGCGCCGGCAAACGACAACAAGTCGGGCAAGAAAAAGCGCAAGCAGGATCAGCAGATTGAGGCCGCGCCTGCCGACAAAGCGCCAGACGTCAAAGTTGCGCCTGCCGGAGAGCCCGCGCCGCAGGCCGAGCCGATTCAGCCCCCGGCCGATCAGCAAGCGGCTCCCGCCGAAGGTGAACAGCCGAAGGATCAGGCGAAAAAGCACGGCAAAAAAACTGTCGGCGAACAGCCGGTGACGGGCGAACAGCAGCCTGCGACCGGTGAACCACAGCCTGCGGAGCAACCGGCCAATGCCGAGCAGCCCGCGCAACGTGAGACGCCGACGCAAGGCGAAGCCACGGCCAACCCCGACGAAGCACCCATCCTGGACAGCCAGAAGGATGCCAGGCGCAAGCACCGCAAGGACCAGGGCGGCAACAGCCAGAATGGCGACGGCCAAAATGGGAACGGCCAGAATGCTGGCGGCCAGACGGGCGAGCAGCCCGCGCAGGGCGGCACCGAGGCGCAAGCCCCGAAGCCGGCTCCGGTCGACCAGGGACCGCCGCCCACCGACGACAAGTCAGCTCAGCAGGCAATTCAGCCAGAAAAGATCGCCCCGGTGACGGAGGAAAAAGGCAAACGCGTCGAGCGTGCACCCGATGAGAACGTCCGCGACCGCCGGCGTCCGAAAGGCGTCGACGTCGTCAAGGAACTCGGCGACCGCGTCATCCTGCAGTTCAACAACCAGACGATCGTGGAAAGCAATGACGCTCCGCGCATGCACCGCGGCGCCAGGAATGTTTACTATGAGGAACTGTCGGGCGATCGCTCTCGGGAAATCGTCGAGCGCGACAATGGCATCCAGATCGTCACCATCCGCAACCGCAATGGCGACGTCATCAGGCGATCGCGCATCACGCCGGATGGGCACGAATATGTGCTGAGCTATGTCGACGAGCGCAGCTATGACGACGACAATGACTGGCGCGATCCCGGTGACGACCTGCCGCCGATGCGGCTCACCATCCCGCGCCGCGAGTACATCCTCGATTCGGAAGATGTCGAAAGCCCGGACGATTATTACGAGTTCCTCGAACAACCGCCGGTGGAGAAGGTCCAGCGCCTCTATTCCATCGACGAAGTGAAGCGTTCGGCGCGCGTGCGCGACATTGCCCGTCGCGTCGACCTCGATACATTGAACTTCGAGTTCGGCTCGGCCTCGATATCCGACACCGAAGTGCAGAAACTGGAAGGCGTCGCCACGGCCATGGAGAAACTGTTGAAGAAGAACCCGGCCGAAACCTTCCTGATCGAAGGCCACACCGATGCGGTTGGCACGCCGGAAGCAAACCTTGCTCTGTCCGACCGGCGCGCTGAGTCTGTCGCCGAAGCGCTGACCAATGCCTTCGGGATCCCGCCGGAAAACCTGACCACTCAGGGCTATGGCGAGGAATACCTGAAGGTCAACACCACGGCGCCCAACCGCGAGAACCGCCGTGTCGGCATCCGTCGCATCACCTCGCTGGTGGCACCGGTGGCGAGTAACAATTGATCTGCTTTCCAATGGCTTGAGCAGCTTTCTGGAATCAGATCGACAACAAGGACCCATCCCGGCAGATCGGGATGGGTCGAGCTGCGGACAGCAATCCCGGTTCAGCAAGAATTGTACTGGTATTAGAACCGGCTCATTGAATAGAGCGGCCGCCCTCCCCAGATTCAACCCTGGGCGTTCCCTGCCCCGTCCCGACTCCAGCGGGATGCATCGAACCCCGCCGGCCCTCCCGGCGGGGTTTTTTTGCGTCGCAATTTGCCTTGCAAACTGCGGCAAGCTGATCGAAATACCCCAGTCGACCTCAGAAAGCTGACCGGAACCGCTGCATGAAACGTCTCGAACTCGCCATCGAATCGATCATCCTCGCCTCACGCTGGTTGCTGGTGGTTTTCTACATCGGGCTGGCCCTGGCGCTCGCCGTCTATGCGCTGTCCTTCGGCAAAAAACTCTACGAGTTCGTCATGGTCGCCTTCACACTCGACGACACCGACACCATCCTGAAGATGCTCGGCCTCATCGACGCCGCACTTGTCGCCTCGCTGGTGGTGATGGTGATCATCTCCGGCTACGAGAATTTCGTCAGCCGCTTCGACGACCAGGATGGCGGTGTGCACTGGCTGGGTACGATCGATGTCGGTTCGCTGAAGGTCAAGGTCGCCTCGACCATCGTCGCTATTTCCTCGATCCACCTGTTGCAGGTGTTCCTGAATTCGTCTTCCTATACGATCGACCAGCTGATGTGGCTGACCATCATCCACCTCGCTTTCGTCGTCTCGGCGCTGATGCTGGCCTATATCGACCGGCTGATGGGACTGAGCAAAGGCAAGAAGGGCGAGGAGTGATGAGCCCCTTTCTCCCCGTTCATGGGGAGGTGAGGCTGGTCCGCACAGCGGGCGAAAAGCCAATTGCTTGGTTTTTCGAAAAACGCCGGCAGGTGGATGAGGAAGCAGCGCCGTCGGCCCGTGATTTCCGTCAGTAGATGCTTTTGACGTTCGTCGGCGAATTGGCAAATACCGCGTCCGGCACGAAAAAGTCGCCGGCCAGCGGCCCGGTCGCGCCCGGCGCATAGACCGCGAAATCGGTCACGCCCTCGGCCCGCAGCACCTCTTCATCGATGTAGAAATTGCCTGATGTCTCGCGCGATGAGCGCATGAAGATGGCGTGTGCGGCATCGGCCATGATGTCGGGTAAGCGGCTCATCGCCGCCACCGTCGCGCCGCCGAGCAGATTGCGCACCGCAGCCGTGTCGATGGTCGAGATCGGCCACAGCGAATTGACCGCGATGCCGTCCTTGGCAAACTCGGCGCTCATCCCCAGCGTGCACATCGACATGCCGAACTTGGCCATGGTGTAGGCGACATGGTTCTTGAACCATTTGGCCTTCATGTCGAGCGGCGGCGCCAGATTCAAGATGTGAGGATTGCTTGCCAACTTCAGGTGCGGAATGCACATTTTCGACACCAGGAAGGTGCCGCGCGTGTTGATCTGGTGCATCAGATCGTAGCGCTTCATGTCCGTCTCCAGCGTGCCGGTGAGCTGGATGGCGCTAGCATTGTTGACGCAAATATCGATGCCGCCGAACTTTTCGACGGTCTTGGCAACCGCCTCAGCCACCTGCGCCTCCTCGCGGATGTCGCACAAAACAGGCAGCGCCTTGCCGCCGGCCTGCTCAATCTCCTCAGCTGCCGAGTAGATCGTGCCCGGCAGCTTCGGGTGCGGCTCGGCGGTCTTGGCCGCGATCGTCACATTGGCCCCGTCGCGCGCAGCGCGCAGCGCGATCGAAAGACCGATGCCGCGCGACCCGCCGGAGATGAACAGCGTCTTTCCCTTGAGCGACATGTCTTGGCACCTCCCTTGCTACATCACTGACGCGAACCATTGCGCGGCGGCAATGCACTGCGCAAGGCCTCGGCAGCCTGCAACGGGTTACGCAACGTAGGCTCAAACGGAAAAGGGGGTTAGACCAGCACCAGGCCCTGCCGCATCGCGATCGCGATGGCATCCGTGCGGTTCGCAGCACCCAGCTTGATCAGGATCGCGGCGACGTGGAACTTTGCCGTATGCACGGAGATGTTCAGCCGCCGCGCGATCACCTTGTTGGGCGCGCCTTCGGCCAGCAGCGCCAGCACTTCGGCCTCGCGCGGCGACAGCGCCGGACGGGCGGTAGCGCCATCGTCCAACAGCTCCTCGCCGAACAGCCCGCTATGGCTTCCGCCGTTGGCGGCGCCATCGAAATCGTCGTGGCGAGCGGGCGTCGAACGCCCATCCCTGGACACCCGGTAGCCGGCCGCCGCTAGTCTGACGGCAGCCGCGATCAGATTCGCATCCGACGCCAAAGGCAGCACGGCAAGCACCCGGTTTTCTGGCCGGCCAGCGCTCGCGGATAGCAGCACCCGTGGGATTGCGCTGTTGCCACCATCGGCCCGATCGAGCCAGGCCGCACTGTTCGCAACAGCGTCATCGACGACAGCGACGTCGGCAATCCCGCTGCCGGCCACGACCGGAAGCAGATCGTCCGCCATGGCAAGCGAAGCCGACAGGCGCTCGGCACGCGCGGCATCGTGCAGCGCGATCAGCACCACGAGCTGGCGTCCGCCGCCCGCCACCTCCGGCCCACCCACCTCCGGCCCACCCGCCTCCGGCCTTGTCAGCGTGTCGCTTTCCATCGGCCCTCTCAGCTCAGCGGCTTTTCACCGACGGTCAGCGCGACATCGCGCTGCTCGCCGCCGCGCACCACGCCGAGCGTCACCGCGGCACCCGCGCTATCCGGCCCGAGCTTTCGGATCAGTTCGCGCGGGCCGTGCACGGCCTCGCCATTCCACGCCACGATGATGTCGCCCAGCGCAAGGCCGGCGGCCTTGGCCGGACCATTGTCGTCGAGGCTCATGACCATGGCGCCGCGCGCCGCGCCGTCACGGATCGGGTGCAGGCCGGCGCCGAGATAGCCGCGCGCGACATGGCCCTTTTCACGCAGCGTCGCCACGGCCCGCTCGACCGTCTCATAAGGCATGACCAGCGCACGACCACGCGGCCCGAACAGCAGCATGCCGATCAGCGCGCCCTTGGCGTCAAGCACCGGCCCGCCCTCGAAACGGCCGCCGGCATTGACGGCGAGATTGATGCGCCGATCGATGCTGCCGCCGCGCATCGAGCGCCAGGCGGGGCCGACCTCGCCGACCGAACCCGAGACGGCCAGCGCCGAACCCTGACTGCTGCCGATGGCGATGGCAAGATTGCCGGGCCGTACCGCGTCAGCCTTGGCGAGCGCAGGCGCCGCGACCGCGCCGGCCGGCTTCAGAAGCGCTACGCCGGTCGACGGATCGCGACCGACCAGTTCGGCCTTCACCGCTTCGCCCGAAGCCAATGTCAATTCGATCTCCTCACCGGCCTCGACCGCTTCCTCGGCGGTGACGAAATAGCCGTCACGCCAGTGGAAGGCGCTGGCGGTGCGATGGTGATGGGTGGTGAAACTTGCCGTTGCCGGCGCAGCCTTGGCGGCGAGATCGGCGATGGCCTCGGAAAATGCATTAAGGTTGAAGTCACTCATGATGATCTCCTGGGTTTTCTCATGCCCCAGATATCGCTCGGCAGTGCGCCCGGAGGTACTCGTCTGACGGCTAGTTACTGGTTTGACTGGCCATCTGGTCAGGTCGCGGCAGTTCGAGCCGCTCCGCACATATAGTCATCATAGCGCCTGAAAACACGGAGCCCCGCCAATGGCCCTCGCCGCCCACAAATTCGAAACCGACGACACACTGCTCGACGCCTATTCGACGACAGTCGCCGACGCCGTCGACCGCATCGGCCCAGCCGTCTGCCGCATCGAGCGCGTCGGTGGCCAAGGTGGCCATGGCTCCGGCTTCGTCATCGCGCCGGACGGGCTGGTCGTTACCAATTTCCATGTCGTTGGCGATGCCAAAACGGTGCGCGTCTCTATGCCCGACGGCGCCTCCAGCGAAGGCCGCGTGCTAGGCCGCGACCCTGACACCGACATCGCGCTGGTGCGCGCCGATGGCAGCTTCACCGAAGTCGCGCCGCTCGGCGATTCCAAGCGGCTGCGGCGCGGCCAGATCGCCATTGCCATCGGCAATCCGCTCGGCTTCGAATGGACCGTAACGTCAGGCGTGGTCTCCGCACTTGGCCGTTCGATGCGCGCCTCGACCGGGCGGCTGATCGACGATGTCGTCCAGACCGATGCCGCGCTCAATCCCGGCAATTCCGGCGGACCGCTGGTGTCGTCGGCAGGCGAAGTCATCGGCGTCAACACCGCCATGATCCACGGCGCGCAAGGCATCGCCTTCGCGGTCGCTTCCAACACCGCCAACTTCGTCATTTCGGAGATCATCCGCTTCGGCCGCGTGCGGCGCGCCTTCATCGGCATCTCGGCCGACACCACCAGTTTGCCGCGCCGCGCAGCGCTCCTGTCGCAGGTGACCACCAGTACTGCGGTGCGGCTGCGCAGCGTCGAGAAAGACGGACCCGCGGCGAAGGCCGGCCTCAGGGAAGGCGACATCATCGCGGCGATAGACGGTCGCCCGGTCACCGGCGTCGACGACCTCGTGCGCATGCTCGACGCCGAACGCATCGGCCGCGAGACGCTATGCACAGTGGTGCGCCGCACCGGCGTCAGCCAGGTGACGGTGACGCCGGTAGCAAGGGCGAGCTAAGCCTTTATCGAGGCTTGAGCACCCGCCCGAGCAGCGACACCAGCAGTCGCGCAAGGTCACCGGTCGGGTCGAGGTCGGGATCGTAGATCGTCATGTCCAAGCCGGTGCAGCGCTGGTCCGCTGCCAGCGCCGACAGAATGGCAACGAGTTCATCGGGGTCGATGCCGGGGCTGCCGGGCGAATCCACCGCCGGCATCACCGTCTGGTCGAGCACATCGACATCGAGATGCAGCCAGTAGGGACAGCCGGCGCGCGCCAGCGTCGCTCTTGTCTTTTGCAACACTCCAGCCGCGCCGAGTTCCTGCGCGGCAAAGACGTCGATGCGCGTCACGGCGGTCGCATTGATGTCGGGCCAGGCAAAATCGGCATCGCGGCTCTCGCGTTCGCCGATCTGAACCACCGCCTCGTCGGCGACGAGCGGACCGACAACACCTGGCCATTGCGCCAGCAAAGCCTCGCCGCGTCCGGTGGCAAGTGCCAGATCCATGCCGGCAACCGAGCCGAGTGAGGCATTGACATCGTAGTTGCCAGGATGGCGGAAATCGCTGTGGCCATCGAAATGGATCAGGGCGACTGCGCCCGAGCGCCGCGCGGCGACCAGTGCGCCAAGCAGGATCGAGCAGTCGCCGCCGATGATCAGCGGGAACTCGCCTTGCCCAAGCGCACGGGTGACGATCTCGGCAAGATCGAGGTTGAAGCGGCGGATCGCCGGACCATTACGCAGCCTAGTGCCCGGTTGCGGTTCGGTACTGTAGGCGGGTCTGTCGAGATCGACCACCCGCCCCGGCGCCAGCGACTCGATCAAACCAGCTTCGCTCAGCGCCTGCGGCGCACGCCAGGTGCCGGGCACATGGCCCGGCTCCAAGGGCCGAAGGCCGAGATTGGATGGCGCACGAACAAGGCAGATGTCACGCATGCGGCAGGCCCAGCTTCAACATCACCAACATAGACCGCATGGTGCGGGTCCGGCCACAGCGGCCGGAGCCGCTGCCGACATTTGCTGCCATTGTTCAGGCGCCCGCCGCGCCCGCCGCGAATTGCGCCTGAAATTCCGGGCTGAGCGGGATCGGCTTGATGACGTCGATCAGCACGCCATTGGGATCCCTGGTGATGAAATGGCGCTGGCCGAAGGGTTCGTCGCGCAGCGGGCACAGGATCGGCAGGCCGGCCGCAACGATCCGTTCATAGACAGCATCAGGATCCCTCACCTCGAAATTGAGCAGCAGCCCCGATGTGCGGCCGCGCCCCCCCTCGGGGATCGTCTCGTGGTCGCCCTGGACGATACCGAGATTGACCCGGCGATCCTCGGCAGACTGCAGATGCACATACCAGTTGCTCGCAAACAGCGGCTTGAAGCGGAAGTGATTGATATAGAAGGCTTTTGTGCCGGCTACGTCGCCCGTCATCAGCACCGGATAATAGCTCGTCGTCTTCATCTTTCTTTCTCCCGTTAGCCAACATACAGTTTGCATGTAATTCGAAATAACATACAGGCTGCATGTATGCAACGAGAAACCCCGCGCCGCTCCAACCGCGACCGCACCGAAGCGACGCGCGCCGACCTGATCGCTGCGGCGCGCAAACTGTTCATCGAAAAGTCCTATGCCGAGACCGGCACGCCGGAGATCGTTGCGGCCGCCGGCGTCACCCGCGGCGCGCTCTATCACCACTTTGCCGACAAGCAGGCGCTGTTTGCCGCCGTGGTCGAGCAGGAGGCGGCGGCGGTGGCGCAAGAGATCGAGCGCGCCTCGCCGCCTTCTTTGTTTGCCCGCAATGCGCTGATTGCCGGCTCGGACGCCTATCTCGCCGCCATGCGCGCGCCCGGCCGCACGCGGCTTTTGCTGCTCGACGGGCCGGCCGTGCTTGGCCGCGCCGCCATGGATGCGATCGACAATCGCCACGGCAACCGGTCGCTGCGCGAAGGCCTGGTTGCGGCAATGCGCGAACAGTCGATGACCAGACTGCCGGCCGATGCGCTGACCGCTTTGCTCGCCGCTGCCTTCGACCGCGCAGCACTTGCCGTCGAGGCCGGCGCCTCGGCCGAAGACTATCGCGCCGTGCTCATGGCTCTGATCGATGGGCTGTCTCCGGCTCATCCTCAGGCAGGTCGTCCGGGTCGAACTCGTTGAAGCAGCCGAGCTGGCGTTTGAACTGGTCGATCAGCCAGGCCGCCGCCGGTTTCGGGCTGCGGTCGGCGCGGTGCATGGCATAGAGCGATGAGCGCACCTCGCTAAAGGGTTCAAGGTCGAGTTCGACCAGCCTGCCGCTGGCCAAATCGTCCGCGATCAGCCAGCGCGGCAACCCGCCCCAGCCCAGCCCCTCGCGCATCAACGTATGCTTGATACGCACATCTGTCAGCCGCCATGTACGATAGGCAAAGACGCCGAAGTCGCGTCCCTTGGTGCGTTCCGACTGGTCGCTGACAACCAGCTGGGTGTGCTCTCGCGCATCCTCGAGCGCCACCGGTTTCGGCAGCAGTGCCAGAGGGTGGGTGGGGGCGGCAGCCAGCACGATCGACATGAAGCCGATGCGCACGAGATGCACGTCGACCTCGCCCAGCAAGCCACCGATGCCAAGATCCGACTGTCCGCTGACGACATGGTCGGGGATCAGACCGAGCGTGCCGATATGCAGTCGCATCATCACGGTCGGGAACTGCGCCTCGAACGCCTTCAGCACCCGCACCAGCACCGGCGAGGGCAGCGCCGCGTCAACCGATAGCGCAACTTCAGCCTCCAGCCCCTGATGGTGACCGTCGGCACGCGAACGGATGCGCTGCAGCACGCCGACCATGCGCCGGGCGTCCTCCAGCATCGCCCGGCCGATTTCGGTCAGCTGCGGCTCGCGCGTGCCCTCGCGCTCGAACAGTTTCAGGCCAAGCTGCGCTTCAAGATTGGCGATGCCGTAGCTGATGACGGACTGCGCGCGGTTAAGCTTGCGGCCGGCGGCTGAGAAGCTGCCGGTGTCGGCGACCGCAACCAGGATCTGCAATTGGTCGAGCGTCGGATTGGGTTGCACGGCATACCTACTTTATGGATGGATCGTATAGAAAATATACCAGTTTTTTGAATGGGTCGGTAGGCCCATATCAGGCGGGAGAAATCAATTCCCACTGGAGAGAACCGCTATGTCTATCCTGCTTGTAACCTCGAGCCCGCGCGGCGCTGCCTCGCACTCGACCCGTATCGCTACCGAATTCGCTGAAAAGCTCGTCGCCGCCGACCCGTCGAATACGCTCGTCGTACGCGACCTCGTGGCCAACCCGCTGCCGCACATCGACACCGATTATGCGACCGGCATCTACACCCCCGTTGAAGCCCGCACGCCGCGCCAGGCCGAAGTCGTCGGCGTCTCCGACATCGTGCTTGACGAACTGTTCGCAGCCGACACCGTGATCCTGGCCACCGGCTTCATCAACTTCAACATCTCCTCAACCCTGAAGTCCTGGGTCGATCACATCTCCCGCTCCGGCAAGAGCTTCTCTTATGGCGAGGGTGGTCCCAAGGGCCTCGTCACCGGCAAGAAGGTCTATATCGTACTCGCCTCGGGCGGCATCTATTCCGAAGGTGCGGCCGTGCAGTTCGATCACGCCATCCCCTATCTGCGCGGCGTGCTCGGCTTTCTCGGCATGACCGATGTCGACGTCATCCGCATCGAAGGCGTCGGCATGGGCCCTGATGCCGTCACCGCCGCACTTGCCAAGGCGACCGCCAAGGTCGATGCCGTGGTGGCCAAGACCGCGAGCGCGCAAATCGCCGCGTAAGCACACCCCGTCATTCGCATTGAAAAGGCGGGCGCTTCGGCGCCTGCCTTCTTGCTGTCCGGGGCCGAGAGCAGGGTCCACCGGCAGATGGCGTGGTGTTCGTGGCGGGGTTTTCGATGGCTGCCAACTATTCTTGCCCGTTCATCAGCTGGCCCTCATAGGCTTGGAGCCCCCGGCATCGCCATCGGATTTGCCGTTGGTCCACGGCCAATCTGTTTTTGCACCGACGGATCGGGCTAAACTCGTGCAACCCTGTCAAAACAGAGAGGCAACTTATGGCCGAATGTCCGAGTGGAGGAGAGAACAACGGAATTGTCGCAAGCGCTGTTGCCGACGATGATCCGCGTCTCGCGTTCATCTATCAGGAGGCGGTGAGAGGTCTCACTCAACAGCAGACGCTTGTGGAGAACATGAGCACCCGCGCCGGCAGCCTTGTCTTTGCCATCGCATTTGCCAACTCGCTACTCGGCGGTGCGGCGCTTTCCAACGGGCTTGGGCTTTGGGATTGGACCGCAGTGGCCCTGTTGTTCGGCATCGGCGGGCTGATCGTCTTCATGCTTTGGCCCTATCACCAATATACATTCCGCTTCGATCCGGAAGATCTGCTTGATCAATATGTCGACGGCGACAGGCCGACGACAATGTCGGCCATGCGCCGCGCGCTTGCCCTTCGGATCAAGGCGGACATGGCCGGCAACTGGCGAATTATCCAGCGGCTCCGGCTGGCGTTGCAGATTGCGCTGGTTTTTCTGCTGCTCGACATCCTGGCTTGGCTTTTGGCAATTGCGGGCATCTGATCACGTCTCAAGGTGCACCGGCCTCGGTCGCGCATCATACCTGCGTCCTAGGAAATGGACAGAATCTCAAGTTCGCGCGGCCCTAGCTGGACAAAGTCGCCAACGGTTTTTCCGGTCAGCGCGATGGCAACCGGCGAACCATGCGATATGGAAGCTTCAGACGGGTTGGCCTCATCCTCTCCGACGATGCGGAAGGTCTGAGTGCGGCCATCATCACGTTTGAAGGTAACGGTGTGCCCGAAGGCGATCACCTCATTAGAGGTGGGCACCGGCATAAGCTGTGCCGTACGGACGCGCTCGGCATAGTAACGCATATCTCGAACCGGAACCGCTGACTGGCGTCGCCGCTCATTGACATCTTCCAGCACGCTAGCGGCCTCGAGAGCTTGCTGGGCGCGAGTCAATTCAACCTGCAGCGTCTTGAGGCCCGCTTCCGTGACAAGGTTGACCCGATCGGAGACAGGGCGAGCCGGCAGGATGGTTTCCGATGCTGCCTCGGCGCTTTCCTCCTTGGCAAACGCTACGCTCAATTGTCGATACTTTCTGCTTGCCGCCCACTGCCGTTATTCGAGATTCTGGCGACGGATGACCGGCGCAAAACCTATGTTCGGCGCCTCGACCAGTTCGGCCCTTACCCGAACATCCTCTCGCCTTGCTCGTCGACCAACTGCATGCCCTTCTTGATCGAGATGTCGACGGCGTCGTCCAGTCCGGCAAAGCGATCGGCGCGGATGAATTTGTGTTCCTTCATCACGCCGTCGACTTCCTTCGAAACCACGCCGCAGGTCTGGTATTGGCCCCCCTCCGCCTTGTAGGGCGTGGCGCTGATCAAAAATCCCTTGTGCTCAACCTGCTTTGCCGGTGCTGCGCTCTTGGGCTCGCCCCCCTCACCGCCACCACCGAAAAGACGCTTCAGAAAAGACATGGGGCTTCCTCCAACGGCAATCATCCTGCACCACGTCTCGCGGTGCAGGATGATTTTCAGTACCGTTCCTCAGTCGAACGGGCAAGCGTTCTCGCCAGGGGTCAACCGTGCGATAGCGCTTCCAGGGCTTCAGCGGCGGCTTCCAGGACTGCAATCGCCTCAGCCTGCTTTTTAGCCGGCGCGTCGACGAGATCGCCGAGAGCGGCACGCAGCCGGTGGCGCACGGCGCGGAACTCGTCGCGGGCTTCCGAGCGACCACCACGCCGTGCGCCTTCCTCGCCGTCGTCGTTCCAGCCGAACCAGTCCCGCGCTTTGGCCATCTTGCGGCCGAAGCGCTCGAGATGCTCCAGCACGCCGTCGATCATTTCGCGATTTTCGTTGAGATGCGCCTGGCCCGCCTCGGTGATCGAAAACACCTTCTTGTTGCCGTCGGCGGCTGAAGCCGCATAGCCGGCCTCTTCCAGGAAGGTCAGCGTCGGATAGACGACGCCCGGGCTCGGGCTGTAGATGCCGCTGGTGCGCTCTTCCAGCGCCTTGATGATGTCGTAGCCGTGGCGCGGCGCCTCGGCCAGCAGCGACAGCGTGATCAGCTTGAGATCGCCGTCGGCCAGCATGCGCCCGGCACGAAACATGTCGCCCGGGCCGCCGCGTCCACCGCCGCGTCCGCCGTGGCCGAACGGACCAAAGCCGCCCCCTCTGCCACCAAATTTGCCGGCCATATGCAGGAAAGCGCGCTCGGCGCGCTCGCCAAAGGGATGATGTCTGTGCATGAATTGCTCCTTGAGTTATATCTTACGATACATCTTAATTAGGTTTGCCCCGCCGATGAGTCAAGATATATCTTACGATGTATCTAAAGACGGCGCCAGAAGGTTGATTTCGCCGCCGCCGGCAGCTAGAAAGCGCGTGAGGGCCAAAACCTCTCCGTAAGCGTCTGACGTCAAGCAACGCATCCACCCCGGTCTTTCCGGGCAGTTCCGCCGGAAACCCGGCGCAATGGATGCCAAATGCGACGGACCGGATGTTCAGGAAAATCCAAAAATGACCACGACCCGTAAGCGCGGCAAGCTGCCGGCGCGCTATGCCGCGATCGTCAGCCCGCTGGTGCTGTCGCTGCTGATGACCTTCATCGTCTCGTTCATATCGACGCTGAAAAGCCTTGGACTGCAACCTGATTTGCCGGCTGTCTGGCTCACTGCCTGGGGCCTGTCCTGGCTGGTAGCGTTCCCAACGTTGCTGATGGTGCTGCCGGCGGTGCGCCGCATTGTCGGCTGGCTTTGCGAGCCGGCGTCCCGGTAACGCCCATGACGGTAAGGCCCGCAGTTATCTTCGGGCCTTGCCTCGCTACCAGCGGCCCTTGCGCCGGTTCCAGGCATAGAGAAGATCGGCGAAACGATCATAGGCCAAGCGCGTCAGCGGCAGCGCGACCGGATTGCCGAAGAGCGTCGCCAGCCAGCCCTCGCCCGGCGTCGCCCGCCAGACGGCAACCGCGACATCGGCGCCGACCAGCAGCCTGCCTTCGGCATCGGTGGCATGCAGCCGGCGGCGTATGTCCTCCAGCGAGGCGCTGTAGCCAGAGAGCGCCGCCGGTTCGAGGTTGATGTCGCGGAATTCGATCCGCCCGGCCTTGATCGCCTCGATCAGCCGCCGTTTCTGCCGGGTGATGCCGCCATCGCAAACCGGGCAGCGTGTGTTGTACCAGACGGTCAGCGCAGGCTTGGACATGGCGCGACTATCACCCTGACGGCACGGCCCCGCAATATGACGCCGAGCCGCACGGACCCGCGCCCAGCGCTATCCAAGCGAAGTGACGATCTCGCGATAGGCAAATTCCGGGAAAGCCTTGAGCGTTCGCGTCTTGACGCTGCCACCCGTTGCCAGCATCAGGGCGAAACGAGCAAGCACAGCATCGTCGGGCGCCTCGATAATCGCCACCATGTCATATTCGCCCATAGTCAGGTAAAACGCCTTGAACGAGCCGCCCATGTCGGCCAGTTGCTTCTTGGCGGCATCGAGCCGCTTCGGCGACTCTCGGATATTTCTGGCGCCCTGTTCCGTCCAGTTCATCAGCAGGATGTAGGTTGTCATCACACACCTCCCTCCGGCGCCACGGAGCACGGCTGAGGACATCAGCCGGGGCGGACATCCGGTTTTTCGCCCAGAACATGCATCCGACCAGGCAAGTATCCTCCCGACGGAGATGGGCGACAAGAGCCTTCACCCGGCAACAAAAAGGGCGCCATCGGCGCCCTTTTCGAATGCTGGTCTGTTGCCGGTATCAGCTGTCGAGGAAGCTCCTCAGCTTGCGGCTCCGGCTCGGGTGCTTGAGCTTGCGCAGCGCCTTGGCTTCGATCTGGCGGATACGCTCGCGCGTCACCGAGAACTGCTGGCCGACTTCTTCCAGCGTGTGGTCGGTGTTCATG
Organism: Mesorhizobium sp. M0139; assembly: GCF_040322455.1. Taxonomy (NCBI): domain Bacteria; kingdom Pseudomonadati; phylum Pseudomonadota; class Alphaproteobacteria; order Hyphomicrobiales; family Phyllobacteriaceae; genus Mesorhizobium; species Mesorhizobium sp. M0139. The sequence continues at coordinate 21,185 of NZ_JAMYTN010000032.1, read as the reverse complement.
CCGATGCCGAAGCGCATGCGCAGCACCCGCTCCTCGCGCGGCGTCAGCGAGGCGAGCACCCGCGTGGTGGTCTCGCGCAGATTGGCTTGGATCGCCGCATCGATCGGCAGGATCGCCATCTTGTCCTCGATGAAATCGCCCAGATGCGAATCCTCTTCGTCACCCACAGGGGTTTCGAGCGAGATCGGCTCCTTGGCGATCTTCAACACCTTGCGCACTTTTTCGAGCGGCATTGCGAGCTTTTCTGCCAGTTCCTCCGGCGTCGGCTCGCGGCCGATTTCATGCAGCATCTGGCGCGACGTGCGCACGATCTTGTTGATCGTTTCGATCATGTGCACCGGGATGCGGATGGTGCGCGCCTGGTCGGCGATCGAACGCGTGATCGCCTGCCGGATCCACCATGTCGCGTAGGTCGAGAACTTGTAGCCGCGGCGGTATTCGAATTTGTCGACCGCCTTCATCAAGCCGATATTGCCTTCCTGGATCAGGTCGAGGAACTGCAGGCCGCGATTGGTATATTTCTTGGCGATGGAGATGACGAGGCGCAGATTGGCCTCGACCATTTCCTTCTTGGCGATCGCGGCTTCGCGCTCGCCCTTCTGCACCTGGTTGACGATCTTGCGGAATTCCAGGATTGAGATCGCCGTCTCGGTTGCGAGGTTCTGGATTTCCGAACGCAGATCCTTGATCGCGTCTTTCTCGTTCTTGGTGAATTCCTTCCAACCGCGCGAGGTCAGGTTGCCGATCGAGCGCGTCCAGTTCGGGTCGAGCTCGGAGCCCTGATATTCCTTGAGGAACTCCTCGCGGCGCACGCCATAGCTTTCGGCCAGGCGCAGCAGCTTGCCTTCGTTCTGCACCAGCCGCTTGTTGATGTCGTAGAGCTGCTCGACCAGCGCCTCGATGCGCGCCGTGTTGAGTGACAGCGACTTCACCGCCTTGATCAGTTGGTCCTTCAGCTCCTTCAGGCGGCGGTCCTGGCTTGGCGACAGCGTGCCGGTCGCGGCCAGACGGTTCTCGACCTGCTGGTCCTGCAGCTTGCGCAGCTTCTTGTAGGTGTCGGCGATGACGTCGAGCGTCTCCATCACCTGCGGGCGCAGTTCCGCTTCCATCGCCGCCAGCGACAGGCTCGCCTCGTCCTCGTCTTCCTCGTCGTCATCGACCAGGCCGCGCGTGTCGGCGCCGACATTGGTGATGTCGTCTTCCTCGTCGCGTCCACGCCTCGGCTTGTCCTCGGCCTTGGGCGCCTCCTCGATGCGCTCGACCACCGGCGCCTGCTTGGCTTCGGGGCCGGCATAGGTGGCTTCGAGGTCGATGATCTCGCGCAGCAGGATCTTGGATTCGTTGAGCTCGTCACGCCAGATGATGATGGCCTGGAAGGTCAGCGGGCTTTCGCAGAGGCCCGCAATCATCGTCTCGCGGCCGGCCTCGATGCGCTTGGCGATCGCGATTTCGCCCTCGCGCGACAGGAGCTCGACCGAGCCCATCTCGCGCAGATACATGCGCACCGGGTCATCGGTGCGGTCGGTCGGCTCTTTCTTGGTGGTCGTGGCGGCGACGGCGGTGCCGGTCTGCTCGGCCAGCTCGTTGGCGTCTTCCTCGGCGTCGGCATTGCTGTCGGCGGCCTCGGGCTCCTCGCTCTGATCGTCGTCCTCGACCACGTTGATGCCCATGTCGGACAGCATCGCATTGATATCTTCGATGCGGTCCGGATCGGTCTCTTCCGACGGCAGCACCGCGTTCAGCTCGTCGAGAGTCACATAGCCGCGCTTCTTCGCGGCCTTGATCATCTTCTTGACAGCATCATCGGAAAGGTCGAGCAGAGGCCCATCGGTGGCGCCTTCACGTTCGGTCTCGACCTCTTCCTTTTCCTTTGTCGCCATAGTCTTTATCTTCTCCTAGCGGCCGAGCATCGAAGCCGCGTAGCTGCCGCACCGGTCAAACTACATGCGCTGGTGGCGCTTAACCGGGCCGGTAACCGAATCAACTCTTTTGTTTGTTCATATCGTGCCCCCAAAACCGGTTTTCACTTTTGGGCGATATGCATTAAGTCCAGATTAACCCTGATATCTGTGGCAGGCTGACAGCCTGTCCAGTGATCAGCACCTCGCGTCAGTGCATTTCCATCGACGCCGGCGCGGGCTAAGGTTTCGAATCGTCCTGATTCCGTCATTCTGCCAGAAGGTCAAGCGCCTCTCGCATGATTCGCATCAAAAAAGCGAATCAATTACCCGACTTAGAGGCGTCGATTCGACGCGCAGCACGTACAACATTCATTCTTGCGCAGGTTTCGACCTAGACGCGCCCACCCCTGCCCGAGGATACACCGAACCCTTCGATCAGCGCTTCCGTTGCTTGTACATCACGGAATTGCGCCTGAATCTCGATGAGGTGCCGGTAGTTTTCGTCAGTGGGATCGCTGGCGAGCGCTGCTTCCGCCTGTTTCAGCTCCTTATGTAAGGTGCGCGCGCTGCGCTGCAAGTGCAGCGCCTGGTTGAAGGCGTCGCGGGCATCGTCAAGCGCTGCGGTTTCCAGCGCGGGCCATTGCCTGGCCCGTTGGATGAGCGCCACGGCGCGCCCCCAGATATCGCTGCAGCCGGCACGTTCGATGGTGGCGATCACCGCGCTACGGTCATTGGCCATGTCGTGCGCCATCGCATCGAGGATGGCGGCGTGCAGCCGCTGCAGATCGGTGTTGGCGAGATCGAGGAACTCGACATGGGCGAAGTTCTCGTCGATCAGCGCCGGATGGTTGACGAGGGCTACGATGATCGTCGCCTCGCGCACCGACATCATCTCGCCACCGCGTTTGACCATGGCGGAGCGGCCGAGGCTTTCGGTGATCGCGGCGCGCGCGCCTGCCCCGCTGCCTTTGGCGAACTGTCCGCCGGGTGCGGGCGTTTTGCCCTGCCCAGGTTTCCAGTCCTGGCGACCTTGCCGCACTTCGCGCTGGGCGCTGAAGAAGGTCAGCTCCCGCTCGCGCATCCACTGCTGGTAGTGGTAGCGCTGGCTCTCATCGCGGATGCGGCTGGTCAGTTCGCGCAGCGTCTTTGTCAGCCCCGCCCGCCGCTCCGGCGTGTCGAAGACGCCACCGGATGTCTCACGCATCCACAACAAATCAGCGAGAGGCCGCGCTTCCGCCAGCACGGCACGAAACGCGTCCGGCCCTTCTGCCTTGACCAGATCGTCGGGATCCTTGCCCTCCGGCAACAGTGCAAAGCGCACCGACCGCCCGGCCTGCACCGACGGCAGCGCGAGATCCGCGGCCCGCCACGCCGCCTTCAGCCCGGCCTGGTCGCCGTCGAAGCACAGCATCGGCTCAGGCGCCATGCGCCACAGAAGTTCGAGCTGGTTTTCGGTGAGCGCGGTGCCGAGCGGCGCCACGGCATTCTCGAAGCCGGCCTGCGCCAGCGCAATCACGTCCATATAGCCTTCGACGGCAATCACCGTGCCGCCTTTCGCCAGCGCTTTGCGGGCTCGGGCGAAATTGTAGAGCACGTTGCCCTTGTGGAAGAGCTCTGTGTCGGGCGAATTCATGTATTTGGCCAGCGCATCGGGCGCCAGTGCGCGGCCGCCAAAGGCGATGATCTTGCCGCGCGAATCCGGGATCGGGAACATGATGCGATCGCGGAACCAGTCATAGGAGACCGGGATGTCGTCGCCATGACGCACCAGCCCGCAGGCCTCGATGTCGGCCTTGGGCACACCCTTGGCGGCAAGATGTTCCTTCAGCGCATTGCGGCTGTCGGGCGCAAAGCCCAGCCGGAACGATTGCTGCGTCGCCGGCGTCAGCCCGCGATCCCTGAGATAGGCGCGGGCTTTTGCACCCTCCGGTCCTTGCAGCCGCTCCTGGAAGAAGGCAGTCGCCATCTCCATGACATCGGTCAGGCTGGCGCGTTCCTTCTCACGCTGTTCTTCCCGCTCGTCGCGCACCGGCATCGGCACGCCGGCCATGTCGGCGATCTTCTCGACCGCTTCGGGAAAGCTTAATCCGTCGAGCTCGGTCAGGAACTTGAAATGATCGCCCGACACCGAACAGCCGAAACAGTGATAGCGGCCCTTCTTGTCCTCGCAGTGGAAGGAGGGGCTCTTTTCGCCATGGAACGGACAACAGGCCCAATAGTCGCCGCGCGAGGCGTTGGTCTTCTTCCTGTCCCATGCGACGCGCTGGCCGATGACCGATGAAATCGGCACACGGTCGCGTATCTCATCGAGAAAGGCGGGCGGAAAGCGCATTGGGGAACTCGTTTGTCCCTCATATAATCATGCTCGCGGAATCCGACGACCCTTATTGCGGACCATACCCGGTTTCCACAGCCAAAAAGCCCGGTTTCTACAGCCAAAAGAAAGGCGGCCCTTTCGGGCCGCCTCCTTTCAAGTCTCTGCATTGCGCCGGCGAGGCCGGGCTTAATGCGCGGCAATGGCGCCGAAGATGATGCCGGACAGGACGCTGACCAGCACATAGTCGTTGCCGACGCGGATCCATTCCTGGCCGCGGCCGGGGCGATGCAGGCCATAGCGGCCATAATCGCGGATCGGCTGGTGCCGCTTCCAGCTGGAATATTTCCGGCCATTGCGCCAATGGCTGCGCTTGACGACCACCGTCTTCTTCACGACGCGCTTCCTGATATCGACATGCTTGCCGGGCCTCTGCCAGTCGACCTGCGTGTAATTCGACTGCGGTGCGACCGGTGCGTTCACCGGTGCGGCCTGGCCGGTAAGCGAAGTGGCGGCCAGCATCGAGAAAGCGAGGGCGGAAAGAACAATACGTTTCATAGCGGGGCTCCTTGGTGTCGATGCCTAGGGAATAGCGCCCGAAGGATGAACCGAAACTGAACACTAGCATTACATTTACGCAATGAAATCCGGCGCTTATCCTGGATATTTGAACATCATCGCAAAGGCGATTGCCGGGAGTCCGGCAAACCGGGACGATCCGCTGCCATCACCAGGGATCCGCCATGCAACCATTTGCGCATCCGTCCATTTTCCGACACGCCCTGTCGCGCCGCGACGGCTCTTGAAATCGACAAGATTTTATTACCCGGCTAAAATATTCCGGATATTGTTCAAGACTGTCATGACCATGATTCGCAGCCCCGTTTTCATCCCTGCACTGCGCGCCCTCCGCGTCGCGGTAGCTGTCTGCGTGCGGGTTTCGAAATGAGCGGCTCCGTCGTCCTGCTGCATCTGGCGGGCTCGGTGGCGCTGATGCTGTTTGCCACCCGCATGGTCAAGACAGGCGTCGAGCGCGCCTATGGCGACGTGCTGCGTCACCGGCTGCGCTCCACCATGCGCAATCCGATCATGGCGGTGCTGGCCGGCTGCGGCCTGTCCATCGCGCTGCAGAGCTCGACCGCCGTCACGCTTCTCGTCGGCTCCTTCGCCGGCGCCGGCATCGTCTCGGGCATGTCGGGCCAATTGGCTGTGCGCGGCGCCGAGATCGGCTCGGCGCTGGTGGTCAAGCTCTTGACCTTCGATCTGACGCTGCTGGTGCCGATCTGCCTCGTCGCCGGCACGGTCATGTTCATGGCCACCGAGCGGCGCGACTGGCGCCAGTTCGGCCGCATCCTGGTCGGCATCGGCCTTTTGGTACTGTCGCTGGAGATGATCGGCCAGGCCTCGGAGCCGCTGCGCCAGAGCACGCTGATGCCGCTCATCATCGAATATTTCTCCAGCGACTACGTCACCGCCTATCTGCTCGCCGCGCTCGTTACCTGGCTCTTCCACTCCTCGATCGCCGCCGTGCTTTTGATGGTGACGCTGGCCGGCCGCGGCTTCATCCCGCCCGAACTCGGCATCGTGCTGGTGCTCGGCGTCAATCTCGGCTCGTCGATCATCGCGCCGCTGCTCACCCGAAGTGCCGAACCTGGCGTGCGCGTCGTGCCGATCGGCAATCTGTTGATGCGCGGCATGGGCTCGCTGGTGATGCTGATCCTGTTCATGACGCTGAAGCCACCGGTCGCCTTCCTCGGCGCCACCGTGCCCGACCAGATCGTCAACGCCCACATCCTGTTCAATGTGCTGATCCTGCTCGCCGGCCTGCCGCTTGCCAGCCTGATCTATCGTGCTTCCGAGAAGATCGTCGCAATGGGCACCAAGCCGGCGCTGGCTACAGAGCTCGATGTGGTCGAACTCTCCGCCCTCAACGACGGCGCGCTCGACGTTCCGAGCCAGGCGCTGGCCAACGCCACCCGCGAGGTGGTCCGCGTCTGCGAGACGGTCGAGATCATGCTCAAGCGTATCATCGAGCTGTATGAAAGCGCCGACGGCGACAAGATCAAGGCGCTGGCCGCCCTTGACGACCGCGTCGACAGGAAGCACGCGGCGATCAAGCTCTATCTGGCCAAATTGACCAGGAACTCGCTCACAGAGGACGAGGCGCTGCGCTGCCAGGAGCTGATAGGCGCCTGCGTCAAGCTCGAGCAGGTCGGCGACATCATCGTGCGCAACATGCTGGTGCATGTGAAGAAGAAGTTCGAGCGCGGGCTGGAGTTCACGCCCGAGGGCTGGAGCGAGCTGCTCGCCTTTCACACCTCGGTGCTGGCCAATGCCAGGCTTGCCTTCAACGTGCTGGTGTCGCGCGACCCTGAGACTGCCCGCCAGCTGGTGCTGGAAAAGGACCGGCTGCGCGACCGCGAAAAGGAAACCAGCGCCAGCCATTTCGTGCGCCTGCGCGACGGCACCGCCAAGAGCGTCGAGACAAGTTCCATCCACCTCGACACCATCCGCGACCTGAAGCAGATCAACTCGCTGCTGGCGTCGATGGCCTATCCGGTGCTGGAAGAGCGCGGGTTGCTCGGCGGCTCCAGGTTGAAGGCGAGCTGATCAAGAAAACCTAAACCGGCCGCAAAAATTTCTGCATTGCCGGCAAGCGCCATCCATGATTTGAGGCCAACTCATTCAAGGATCGCTTCCGCGCCATGCTTCCGCTCATTGCCCTGTTCATCGCCGCCTTCGCTTTCGGCACCACCGAATTCGTCATTGCCGGCGTGCTGCCGCAAGTGGCCGACGGCCTTGGCGTTTCGATCCCGACCTCCGGCTATCTCGTCTCAGGCTATGCCGGCGGCATCGCGATTGGCGGGCCATTGCTGGCGCTCGCCACCAAGGGCATTTCCCGCAAGACGCTGCTGCTTTGCCTGACCGTCGCCTTCACCATCGGCCAGGCCGCTTGCGCGCTGGCGCCCGATTTTACCTCGATGCTGGTCTTGCGCATTGCGGTCGCCGTCGCACACGGCGCCTATTTCGGCGTCGCCATGGTGGTGGCTGTCGGCCTCGTGCCCGAGGACAAGCGCGGCATGGCCGTGGCTGTGATCCTCTCCGGCCTCACCGTATCCAATGTCATCGGCGTGCCGGCCGGCACCGCAATCGGCAATCTCTGGGGCTGGCGCGCCACCTTCTGGGTGATGTGCGCGCTGGGCGTGGTGGCGTTTGCCGCCATGGCCGCCCTCCTGCCGCGCAAAACGGGCGCATCGAGCCCATCCACCAGCCTTGGCAGCGAGGTTCGCGTGCTGGCGCGCCAGCAAGTCTGGACCTCGCTGATCCTGATGCTGATGTTGATGATCGGCCAGTTCGGCCTGTTCACCTACATCACCCCGACACTGCTTGAGGTGAGCCATCTCGACGAGAGCCTGATCCCCTGGGTGCTGCTGCTCAACGGCGTCGGCGCCACGGTCGGCGTCTTTCTCGGCGGCAAGCTTTCCGATTGGAAGCTGATGCCGTCGCTGATCACCATGCTTGCGCTGCAGGCGGTGATGTTGGGCGTGATCTATGCCGTCAGCCCCTACCCCGTGCCGATGGTCATCGCCATCGTTGTCTGGGGTGGCCTCAACTTCGCCATAGGCACGCCGATCCAGACCCGCATCCTGGCCTGGACGGCGGACGCCTCCAACCTCGCCTCCTCGCTCATCCCCTCCGGCTTCAATGTCGGCATCGCGCTCGCCGCGTCGCTGGGCGCTGCCATGCTCAATGCCGGCTACGGCTTTCGCAGCCTGCCGGTTGTGGGCGCTGCCGCCATGCTGGTGGCGGTGGTGGTGGCACTTGCCTCCTACATCTGGGAGGGGCGCAGCCGGGCAGCGCCACCGCTGCCAGCAGCGGCCGAATAGCGTCGGACTACAAATCGATCCGGAACAACAAACTCTCGGCGCCGCCATACGCGGCGTCCTTGATGAACGGACCGACCACACGGCCGCCATTGGCCAGCACCACCTTCTGCGAGGCCGGATTGTCGAGGTCGGTGGTGAGCTCGACATATGGCAAACCAACAGCCCTCGCCTCGTCCAGCATCAGCCGCAGCGCCTCGGTCGCATAGCCTCGTCCGCGCTTCCACGGCACCACGGCATAGCCGATATGGCCGAGCACATGCGACGGCAGTGCGGCCGTACCCGGCTGCCAGCGAAAGCCGATCGAGCCAGCGGCCTCGCCGTCCCAGATCCAGCGCCGGAAGCCCGGCAGCCGCGGCACGGTCGTGCCGTCCGGCAAGGTAATCGGGCCTCCTTTGGCCTCGGGATCGTCGAGGCTGGCAAGGAACGCCGCGGGATCCTCGTCGATCGCCGCAAGTTGCTCGCGCGTCGCTTCCATCAGCCGGACATTGTCCGGCGACCAGCCACGCTCGAGCGCCGCCTTGTAGGAGGGCAGATGTTCGAGCGTGGGTTTGACGATTTCGATTATGGTGGGGCTCTCCGGCAGGTCAAGGCTTGGCTCGCTTAAGCCGGTGCGGACCGTTTCTTGCCCAGAGGTGATGTCCCGCCCCCTGCTCTCCTTCGCCATTGAAGTGGTGTCGGCTCCTACTGCAGCAGGCCTTTGACGATGCCGCTGGCCTTGCCGAAATCCATCTGGCCGGCATATTTCTGCTTCAGCACAGCGATCACCTTGCCCATGTCCTTCTGGCTGGTCGCACCGGTAGCAGTGATCGCTTCGCGCGCTGCTGCAGTCACCGCCGCCTCGTCCAACTGCGTCGGCAGGAAGCCGCGGATGATCTCCATCTCGCCACGCTCCTGCGCCGCCAGTTCCGGGCGCTTGCCGTCCTCGAACGCCTTGGCCGATTCCTCGCGCTGCTTCACCATTTTGGCCAGGATCTGCAGGATCTCCTCGTCGCTGGCGGGGTCCTTGGCCGAGCCGCGATTGGCGATGTCGCGGTCGTGAATGGCGGCCTGGATGAGCCGCAGCGTCGGCAGCCGGTGCTTGTCCTGCGCCTTCATCGCGCTTTTCAGGGATTCGGCGATTTTTGCGCGCATGATGCTTTCTCCTTCGAACGGCGCGGACAATAACCGCGGCCCATCCGCAAAGCAAACGCGCCAAAGCCCTGATATCGTTCGACGAAACAAATGCTCGCCGTTTTTGGCACGGGCATCATTGACCGCTCTGGCGCCTTCCCCTATGTACTCGGCCTTGCACAAGACAAAGAATTGATGCGCGCAGGCTCGAGAGATCGGCCGCGCCGTTTGCTGCGCAGATGGCCCGCCATCGAAGCGCGCAGCGTGACAGGAGCGTCGCCATGGCCGAGATGACCCCCGAACTGACCCCGCCTTGGGCAACCGAAAAGCCGACCGCCGTCCTGGTGCTGGCCGACGGCACCGTCATCGAGGGTCGCGGCCTCGGCGCCACCGGTTCCGCCGTTGCCGAAGTCTGCTTCAACACCGCGCTCACCGGCTACCAGGAAATTCTCACCGACCCGTCCTATGCCGGCCAGATCGTCACCTTCACTTTCCCGCATATCGGCAACATCGGCACCAATGACGAGGACATCGAGGACCTCAACCCGGTCGCCCGCGCCGGCGCCGTCGGTGCGGTGTTCAAGGCCGATGTCACCAACCCGTCCAACTACCGCGCCGGAGCCGGGCTGGACCAGTGGCTGAAGAAGCGCGGCATCGTCGCGCTGTCGGGCATCGACACCCGCGCGCTCACCGCGCTGATCCGCGAAAAGGGCATGCCCAACGCCGTCATTGCGCACGCGCCCGACGGCATCTTCGACATCGACGATTTGAAGCGGCGCGCCGCCGCCTGGTCGGGCCTGATCGGGCTTGACCTCGCCAAGGAAGTCACCTCGGGCCAGTCCTCGGTCTGGCGTGAAACGCCCTGGGTGTGGAACGAAGGCTTTGGCGAACAGGCCGAGCCGTCGATGCACGTCGTCGCCATCGACTACGGCGTCAAGCGTAACATCCTTCGCCTGCTTTCCGGCCTCGGCGCCAAGGTCACCGTGGTTCCGGCCGGCACCGGCTCGGAAGAGATCCTGGCCATGCAGCCCGACGGCATCTTCCTCTCCAACGGGCCCGGCGACCCGGAAGCCACCGGCGACTACGCCGTGCCGGTCATCCAGGATCTGCTCAAGACCGATATTCCGGTGTTCGGCATCTGCCTCGGCCACCAGATGCTGGCCCTGGCGCTGGGCGGCAAGACCGCCAAGATGCACCAGGGCCATCACGGCGCCAACCACCCGGTCAAGGATCATACCACCGGCAAGGTCGAGATCGTCTCGATGAACCACGGCTTTGCCGTCGATGCCGACTCCTTGCCCGAGGGCGTCGAGGAAACCCATGTCTCGCTGTTCGATGGCTCGAACTGCGGCATCGCGCTGACCGGACGTCCGGTGTTCTCGGTCCAGCACCACCCCGAGGCCTCGCCCGGCCCGCAGGACTCGCACTATCTGTTCCGCCGCTTCGTCAACCTGATCCGCGAAAAGCGCGGCGAGGAACTGCTGGCCGAACGGGCCTGAGCCCTCTGTGTAGCAGCGATAATATCGCTTAGCCTCGAGCGATAAATCTGCGGTATTGCGCGAGTGAAGACGATCATCCTCTCGGTGTCGGCAGCTCGCGATCTCGACAACCTGCCGGCCGATGTCCGCGAGCAGGTCTCTGAGGGTTTGAACACTTATGCCATCAGCGGGCGTGGGGATGTAGAACGTCTTGCCGGCCGAGACGGTTACAGACTTCGGATCGGTTGCTACCGCGTTATATTGATGAAGATCGCACGACAATCCTCGCGATCTACATCGGCAAGCGCGAAACGACGACCTACAGCCGGCCATAGGACAGCACATCATGAACGCTCCGCAAATCATAAGGACTTCAACCGGGGAAGAACTGGTCGTCATCCCGAAGGCTGACTACGAGGCATTGCTGCATGCCGCCGAAGAAGCCAGAGAAGACGCTGCGGATGTGGCGATCTACGATGAGCGGAAGGCCGAGTTCAAAACGGAAAAGCCTCTGCCCGCCGAGGTGACCATGGATATTTTGCGAGGTTCCAGCCGGGCTCAAGGCGCTGCGCAACTGGCGCAAGCTGACGCAGGGCGAGTTCGCTGATGCCATCGGTGTCAGCCAGGGCTTCCTGTCGGACCTTGAATCCAATCGCCGCAAGCCATCGGCGCAAACCAGCACCATGCTGTCGAAGGCATTGGACGTGCCCAGCGAATGGATCGAAGCCTAGTATCTAACCTTACGCCACCGGCCGGCCTTCGCTGGCCTCCAGTATGGCAAACCATTGCTGGCGGTCGAGGTCGATCTCCAGCGCCTTGACCATGACGGCCAGCCGCTCGGGCTTCATCGTGCCGAGCACCGGCGCCAGCCGCGCCGGATGACGCAGCAGCCAGGCGATGGCGACGGCGGCGAGATCGCCGGCGCCGATCTCGGCAGCCACCGCCGCGATTGCCGCCCTGACCCGCGCCTCGCGCCCTTCCTTGCCGGTGAACAGCAAGCCGCCGCCGAGCGGCGACCAGATCATCGGCGCATAGCCGAGGCGTTGCGCGTGATCGAGGCTGCCATCCACCAGCGCATTGGTTTTCAGCACCGACATCTCGATCTGGTTGGTGGCCAAGGCAAACGGCAGCCGCGAAGCCAGAAGGTCGAACTGCGACGGCGTGAAATTGGAGACCCCGACCGCTCTCACCTTGCCCGACTTGACCAGCCCGGCAAGGGCCGCCGCCGTCTCGTCGGCATCCATCAGCGGATCCGGTCGGTGCAGCAGCAACAGGTCGAGATAGTCGGTGCCGAGATTGGCGAGCGAACGGTCGACCGAGGCGGCAATGTGGGCCGCACTGGTGTCGTAATGCTTCAGCCGGTTCTGAGGCCGGTTGGCCGATGCCAGAATGATGTCGCATTTCGAGATCAGCTCGATGCTGTCGCGCTTGCCCTTCCAGCGCGACAAGCCGGCGCCAAAGGCAGCTTCCACCTGGTAATGCCCGTAAATATCGGCGTGGTCGAAGCTGGTCAGGCCGAGATCGACCGCAGTGCCGATCAGCCGCGCGATCTGGTCGGCGTCCGGGCGCGCGGCGTTGTCGAGCAGGCGCCAGGCGCCGAACACCAGCCGCGACAGCGACACTCCGTCCTTGGTTAGCTCTATGCGGCTGTCATGGCTCATATCTGGGCTCCATCTTCCGCAGCGCCGGTGGCAACGCTTCTCACCGCCGTCGGCCTCGCAACTTTCGTCACAAAGACAATGACGGCAAGCGTCAGGAAGCACGCGCCAACCAGATAGGGGGCGCCGCCGAACACTACGGGCGCATTCGGTCCGGTGAACCAGGAAAAGATCGCGGTGTAGAGCAGCGGCGTGATGATCGAGGTGATCGAGAAGATCGACGTCATCGCACCCTGCAATTCGCCTTGCGCCGATGGCGGCACCTTGGCGGCGGCAAGGCTTCTCAGCGGCGGATCGGCCAGTGCTTCGAGGCAGCCGACGACGATCACCGCATAGATCATCCAGCCTTGCGAGGCGAAGGCGTAGCCGAAGGCGCTGGCCGCAGTAAATGTCAGGCCGATCACCGCCGTCCTCCATTCGCCAAGTTTGGGGATCACGCGCGGCAGCACCGTCGCCATGACGATCGCCCCACACAGGCCGAAGGCGCCGAGCGAGAAGCCGATCTGCTGCTCGCTCCAGCCATAGCGGTAGTTGGACACGAACGACCACACCGCAGGATACATCATGTGGCCGAGCGTCATCAGGAAGAAGGCGAGCCCGATCCAGCCGATGCCCTGATATTGGCGCATCTGCAGCAGCGTGCCGACCGGGTTGGCGCGTTTCCACTCGAAGCGGCGGCGGTGCTTTTCATCGAGCGTTTCAGGCAGGAAGAACATGGCGATGAGGAAGTTCACGAAGGCAAGCCCGGCGGCAAAGTAAAACGGCACTCGCGGCCCGAACGTGCCGAGCAGCCCGCCCAGCACCGGCCCAATGACGAAGCCGACGCCGAAGGCGATGCCGAGCAGACCGAAATTCTTCGCCCGGTTGTCGTCGTTCGAGATGTCGGCAATGAAGGCCGACGTCGTCGAATAGCTGGCGCCCGAAACGCCGGCCAGCACGCGGCCGATGAACAGCATCGGATAGGACCAGGCGATGGCGCAGATCAGATTGTCGATCGAGAATGTAAGCACCGAGGCAAGCAGGATCGGCCGCCGCCCGAAGCGGTCGCTCAATCCACCCATGATTGGCGCGAAGAAGAACTGCATCGCCGCATAGACGAAGAACAGCCAGCCGCCTTCGATCGCCGCTTCGCTGATGCCGACGCCGGAAAGCTCCCTGAGAAAGGCCGGCAACACCGGCATGATCATGCCGAAGCCGATAATGTCGAGCAGCAGCGTGGTGAAGACGAGCGCAAGGCCCCGCCTGGCGGTTTTGGGGTCGATCATGATGGCGTCTGCTCCCTGAGACCGCCCTTGGGCGGGCGCCCGTTATAGGCGAGGCGCCACTTTGGAACAATAGGAGAACGCCTCAGGCGTTCTCCTCCTGACATCTGTTGCCGGTGGTGAATCGGCCCGCCGACGGATGCGCTTTGAACCGCGGTCGGCTGGAACTTGCGAGCGCCTCAAACCGGACCGGTCAGCGTGTTGCAATCCGACAGCTTGCCGCTCTTGTAGCCGCGCGCCAGCCAGGTCTGCCTTTGCTGCGACGTCCCGTGGTTGAAGCTTTCCGGAACGACATAGCCCTGCATCTTCTTCTGCAGCGTATCGTCGCCGATCTGCTTGGCGGCGTTGAGCGCCTCTTCGATGTCGCCCTGTTCCAGAATGCCCTTCTGCGCGGTGAAATGCGCCCAAACGCCGGCGAAGCAGTCGGCCTGCAGCTCGATGCGCACCGACATCTGGTTGGCTTCCGCCTCACCCATCGACTGCCGCATCTGGTTGAACTTGGGCAGGATGCCGGTGAGGTTCTGCACATGGTGACCGACTTCATGGGCGATCACATATGCCTGGGCGAAATCCCCCGAGGCGCCGAACTGCTGGTCGAGCTGCTGGAAGAAGGTGGTGTCGAGGTAGACCTTGTGGTCGCCGGGACAATAGAACGGTCCGGCTGCCGTCGAGGCGGAGCCGCAGGCCGAGCGGATCTGGCCGCTGAACAGCACAAGCTTCGGGTCCTCGTATTTCAGGCCCTGCGACTGGAAGATGCCGGTCCAGGTCTCTTCGGTCTCGGCCAGCACGGTCGCCACGAACTGCTTCATCTCGTCGGAAGCAGGCGTGCCGGCGCCGTCGTCCTGGCCGCCGCTGTTGTCGGTAATCTGGCCACCGCCACCCGGCAGCACGCCGCCGCCGTCGCCGCTGCCCAGGATCTGCGACGGGTCGAAGCCGAAATACCATCCGGCCAGCACCACGAGGACGACCAGCAATATGCTGCCGCCGCCGCCGGTGCGGCCGCCGATCGGGATGCGGAACTGGCCAGGGCTGCCGCCGCCGAAACCACCACCGCCGCCGCTGTCGCTGCGCTCGTCCTCGACATTGTCACTCTGACGGCGGCCCTTCCAGAGCATGGCAACTCCCCGTATGCAAACTTCGGCTGGCGTGGCCGATGTCGTGGCCCAGTCCGACCCAACAGACAATTATCGCAATGGTTGCGCCAAGTCACAGTATTTTTCGTGGCAGCGGCATCGTGTTCGCACTCTGGTCGAGGCGGCATGCGCGCTGTAGCATCCGGTTCGAACGGGGGTGTCGGGGACTTGCGGACAATCGGTCGATTTCTGCTGCTGGCGGTGGTGCTATGCCTCGGCCCGTCGCCGGCGCGCGCCGTGACGCTCGATTCCAGCGTCGCCGTAACCGATCCCGAGACATTGCAGGCGCTTGAGCGTGGCGGCCTCTCGATCAGCCGCCTGCTCGGCCCGGCGCTGGGTCTCACGCGCGAGGTCGACAATCGGGGCCTGTTTTCGGTGCGCGCGCTGACCCCTGTGCGCAACGCCGTCAAGCAGGAGATCGCCGACGAGCCTGCCAATAGCCCCGATCCTTACGTCGCGGCCATGGCCAAGTCGAAGGACACCAGCCAGAAATTCAACCCGAAATACATCGACGATGACGGCTCGACGCTCGACCTGACCGGCGTCGTCAACCGCATGGACCGCGGCTATCTCGGCCACACCGAATGCGGCGAGATCAGGCTGATCTACCGCTTCCACTATTCGGTGGCGGAGAAGCCCACGAAGGGAAAGACAGCGCAACGCATCTCGTCGCGGCTGCCGCTGACCATGGGTCTGGTCTTCAACGCCAGGCCCGGCGAGGCTCGCCCCCGCGCTTCGAGAGACCGTCCAAGCGCCACCGCCGTTTCCTGTGCCGAAATCGCCAAGCGCTGGCTCGCCGCCGGCCAGAAGAACCTTGCGCCCGAGCAACTGGCAGCCTGGCTGCGCTCCGACGAAGGGCCGCTCTCCAACGCCATGCTGAATTCGTCGCAGATCATGCGGCTTGAGCTGAACATGCAGGTTCTCCGGCTGTCGGCCTCGAGCCGCCGCGACTTCGGTGGCCACGCCGAATATCTCCTCAAGATTTTCAAATGGGACCCAACGACGTCCACCTTCCAGGAATCGAAGATGGAGAACCAGATCGACCGGAAAGTGGTTCTGGCCGACCGGCCGGCCTTCGCCAAATGGCTGCTCACCGACCGCAACCTCTACGACCTCGATCGCGGCCGGCTGGTCATCGACGACAAGTTCCTGGCGACCAGCGCCGTCTCGGTCGCACCCGGCGGCATGGCCAGGTCGCAAAACAATATCGCCTATGGGCTGCTCGACGATGCCGACATCGACAAGGCACTGCAGGACTATGTCGCCAAGGGCAACGAGCTGCGCAGCGTGAAATCGGTGGCCGGCTTCAATCTGCGTCTCAACGAAATGACCTGCACCGGCTGCCACCAGACGCACGGCATTGCCGGCTTCCATTACACCGGCGCCGATCCGGCCAGCGAGCCGCGCCGCAACGCCGTCTTCGTCCCCGGCTCGGCGGTGTTCTTCGCCGACCTGCCGCGCCGCCGCGCGATCGTCGAGGACTTCGCCACAGGCGGCCATCCGGATTTCTCACGCGGCTTCGCCGCCCGTCCGGACGCCAAACTCGCCGAAGCGCTGAAAGGCACCGATCTCTACAATGGCTGGGGGTCGATCTGCTACAGTGGCGAGGATACGAGCTTCAAGGACTGGAACTGCGGCGAAAGCCTGCGCTGCGCCGGCGTCCATGAAAGCGACATCCATCCGGGCTTCGGCACCTGCGTCAGCGAGGCGGCCACCGCAGTCGGCGACCCCGTCGAGTTCGGCGAGATTAAGATGTCGAGCTGGGGCAGCGACAAATATTGCCGCCTGTCGCCGGCCACCGCAAAAGCCTGCGCCATCGATCCGGCGCGCGACAAGAAACCGGTAATCAAGCTCGCCGGCTATGGCGCGGCGCGCCAACGCTACGACAACCCCGAGCAGAAGACCGGTGGCTTTCCCGGGGGCATGCTGCGCAAGGCAAGCTGCGACAAGCTTCCCGACGAGGCGACTTGCGGCCGCCTCGCCAAGACCGGTTTCAACGACTGCATCGCGTCGGGCAAGGACCACAAATTCTGCACCAAGGAATTCACCAAGACCGCCGGCCTGCGCGCCTGCGACAAGGCGCATCCCTGCCGCGAGGACTATATCTGCACCGCCGGCTACGACGATCTGGCCGCAGCCAAGCCTGGCAAGGGCTCCTGCATTCCGCCCTATTTCATATTCCAGTTCCGCGTCGACGGCCATCCGCGCAGTTGGGTGCAGGACACCGAGGAATGAGCGGCAGGTTGCCGCTTGCGAACAGAATCAGATCTTCTGCTTGGTGCCGGCGCTTTTGCCGTCCGAGCTTTTGGAGCGTTCCTCGAAACGCGCGGCGCCCTTTTTCAGCGCATGGCCGGTTTCGACCTCGGTCTTGCGTTCGTCCTTTGCCGCTGCCTGCCTCAAACCCTCGGCCGCCTGCTTGCCCTTCGCGGTCGGTGCCTGTTCGACGCCCATGTTTTCCTCCTTGGCGCGCGACAATCACGCGCAACGTCAGGAGCAACGAGCCTGACGTGCGGAGGTTCCAGTGGTGCGGCCCCGGCACCCCTCAGCGCGGCGCGATCATCGCCTTGCGAAAGGCTTCCAGCGTCTCGGCGCTGACATGATGCTCGATGCCCTCGGCATCGATGCGCGCCGTCTCGGCGCTGACACCGAGCGAACGCAAAAACGCTTCTACCGTCTGGTGGCGGATGCGGCTCTCTTCCGCCACCTTGCGCCCGGCGTCGGTCAGGAACACACCGCGATAGGGTTTTCTGGAAACGAGCCCGTCGGCGCACAGCCTGGTCAGCATCTTGGCCACCGTCGGCTGGGCGACACCGAGCCGCGCAGCAATATCGACCTGACGCGCCTCATTGCCGTCCTCGATCAGGTCGGCGATCAGCTCGACATAATCCTCGACCAGCGCGCCGCGGCGCGCTTCGCGCTGCTGCCGGAACCCTTTCGAATGAATCTCGGCGTCAGGCAGCGGCTCCTCGCGTCCAACCGGTCTGTGCTTCAGCGCCAACACGCGCTCCTTCCTATCTTTTGACAAGAATCGGCTTTGGGCAAAGCAATCGCCCTTTGCCATTCATAGCACGGGCTTAACTGTTCCAGCCGTTTATTTCCATTCCATGGTAGGCGCAACCGGCGTTTGCGATCCCCGGCCGGCCTGCCGGTCGGCGCAACAGGAAGCACATACAATGAAATATAGCCTATTGCATAATGTTGAGCCCTGGCATAGATAGGATGACGTCAACCGATCCACCCAGTGGAAAGCCCTCCATGTCCGAAGCTGACGCTACCTTGGGATCATCCTGGCGATTTGACAGGCCGGAGGACAATCCTCCCAGCCTGCGCGAGGTGAACTCCACGATCGCGGTGCCGCAGTCCGGCGTCTGGTTCCGTCGCCTGTTCGCCTTCATGGGACCGGGCTACATGGTCTCGGTCGGCTATATGGATCCGGGCAACTGGGCCACCGACCTCGCCGGCGGCGCCCAGTTCGGCTACACGCTATTGTTCATCATCATGCTGTCCAACCTGATGGCGATCCTGCTGCAGGCGCTTGCCGCCCGGCTTGGCATCGCCACCGGCCGCGACCTCGCCCAGGCCTGCCGCGCCTATTATCCGCGTCCCGTCAGTTTCGTGCTGTGGATCGCCTGCGAACTCGCCATCATCGCCTGCGACCTCGCCGAGGTGATCGGCACGGCGATCGCGCTGCAGCTTCTGTTCGGCATTCCGCTGATCGGCGGCGCGTTGCTGACGGCGCTCGACGCCTTCATCGTGCTGCTCTTGATGAACAAGGGTTTCCGCTATCTCGAAGCCTTCGTCATCGCGCTTTTGATCATCATCTTCGGCTGTTTCGCCATCCAGATCTTTGCCGCTGCCCCTCCGGTCGGCTCGATCCTGCATTCGATGTTCGTGCCGTCGACGGAGATCGTCACCAATCCGGCGATGCTCTACATCGCCATCGGCATCATCGGCGCCACGGTGATGCCGCACAATCTCTACCTGCACTCCTCGATCGTACAGACACGCGCCTATGAACGGACCGAAAAAGGCAAGCGCGACGCCATTAAATGGGCGACGACGGACTCGACCATCGCGCTCGTCCTGGCGCTGTTCGTCAACGCCTCGATCCTGATCGTCTCGGCGGTGGCCTTCCATGGCACCGGCCATCAGGATGTCGCCGAGATCGGCCAAGCCTTCGAGCTCTTGTCGCCATTGCTCGGCCTCGGCATCGCCTCCATCCTGTTTGCGGTGGCGCTGCTGGCCTCCGGCCTCAACTCGACGGTTACGGCAACGCTTGCCGGCCAGATCGTCATGGAAGGCTTTTTGCGCCTGCGCATTCCGCAATGGGCGCGCCGGCTGCTGACGCGCGGCATCGCCATCGTCCCGGTGGTGGTCGTCACCGCGCTCTATGGCGAAAAGGGCACCGGCCAGTTGCTGGTCTTCAGCCAGGTGGTACTGTCGATGCAGCTGCCCTTCGCAGTCATCCCGCTGGTGCAGTTCGTCTCCGACAAGAAGAAGATGGGCAACCTTGCCATTCCCCGCGGCGTGGCGGTCCTCGCCTGGGTCGTCGCGGCGGTCATCCTGGTGCTCAACTTCAAGCTGCTCTACGACACCGTCTTCGGCGTCGGCTGAGTTTCATTCCCGACCGCGACAAACCGGCCGCTTGCGCTATCTTGATCGCCATCATGACAAGTGTCGAAGACGCCAGGAAATTTTACGCGCAACTGATGGCGGCCAATGCCGGCTCGGCCGACCCGCGCCTCGAAGAGGCGTTTGCCACCGTGCCGCGCGAGGCCTTTCTCGGTCCCGGACCCTGGGCGGTCGTCGCCGGCAGGGCGCTCACCACCGGCAACGGCAAGATCATGACGCCGAGCGCCGATCCTGTTCACATCTATCAGGACGTGCTGGTGGCGCTCGATGCCGACAAGGGCATCAACAATGGCGAACCCTCCCTGCACGCCATGTGGATAGGCAGGATCGCTCCCAGGCCGGACGAGGCCGTCACCCATGTCGGCGCCGGCACCGGCTACTACACCGCCTTGCTGGCCCGGCTGGTTGCGCCCGGCCCGGTGACAGCCTTCGAACTGGAGGCCGATCTTGCTGCCAGAGCGACAAAGAATCTCGAGACCTACGGCAATGTAAGCGTCATCCACGGCGATGCCGTCACCGGCGATCTGCCGCCGTCCGACATCATCTATGTCAATGCCGGTGTCGTCGCACCGCCGGCTGCCTGGCTGCGGGCGCTGAAAGCGGGCGGCCGCATGATCTTTCCCTGGCGCCCGTCCCAGGGCGTCGGCCTGGCCGTAATGGTGACCCGCACCAAACAAGGTTTTGCCTGCGACCCCTTCATGCGCTCGTGGTTCATCCCCTGCGTCGGCGCCTCGGTCGCCGGTTCGGCGGCCAAAATCCCCGACCTCCAGAAGGCCGCGCGCAGCCGTTCGATCTGGCTGACATCAGACAGGGCGCCGGACCGGACCGCCACCGCCATCATCGGCGATGTCTGGTTTTCGTCGCAGGCGCTTGGCGGCGGGCGACGGCGGTAGGTACTCTTGTCGGCCGCAGCGTTTTTTTGCCAACGCCTGTCGGGCGGCCGCCGGCCTGTCCGTCCTTAGATCGAAATCCGGCCCTGACGGCGCGGATCCTGGAAAAGGAAAATCCAATGCGAAAGATCATCGCCGCTACCTTCGTCAGCCTCGACGGCGTCATGCAGGCGCCGGGCGGCCCGGAAGAAGACCCGGTTGGCGGCTTCGAGTTCGGCGGCTGGACGTTCCACTACTTCGACGAGGTGGCGGGCGTGGCCATGGAGGAATTGTTCACTAAGCCCTTCGCCCTGCTGCTCGGCCGCAGAACCTACGACATCTTCGCCGCTTACTGGCCGTACCAGAAAGATGCCATCGGAGATGCCTTCAACCCTGCGACTAAATATGTGGCGACGCATCGGCCGGATTCGCTCACCTGGGAAAATACGCAATGGCTTGGAGAAGATATCGTCGCGGCGTTGCGCCGCCTCAAGAAGGAAGATGGGCCTGACCTGCTCATCCAGGGTTCGAGCGAACTGATCCAGACCTTGCTGGCCAACGGTCTGATCGACGAAATCCGGCTGATGATCTTCCCGCTGCTGCTGGGCAAGGGCAAGCGGCTGTTCGATGGTGGTGCGATGCCCGCCGCTTTCAAGCTGGTCAAGTCGCAGGCCACTACCACAGGCGTCATCATGGCGACCTACGAACGCGGGGGTGAGGTCAAGGTCGGGTCGTTCGCTACGCAGAAGCCGTCAGAGGCCGAGCTCGAGCGGCGTAAGAACTGGAAGTAACAGGGACAGGCTTGGCACCTTTCCTCTCCCCCGATCGACGGGGGAGAGGAAATGCTGTCCGAACCGGATAGATAGGTAACAGAATGGACCGATAGCATGGGTGACAGTTTTCTTGTCCGCCGGAGGACCGGCGATGGTTTGGCGAGAGAC
>NZ_JAMYTN010000031.1:0-40690 GCF_040322455.1 Mesorhizobium sp. M0139 | reverse complement strand
CCGGCTGCCCCCGTCCCCGCCCCCGCCTGGGGTCGGTGTCCCCCTGCCCGCCCCCCCGCCCCCCCCCCCCCCCCCCCCCGCCCCCCCCCGCCGCCCCCGCCCCCCCCCCCCCCCCCCCCCCCCCCCCGCGGCGCATCACCCCACCCCGGACCTTCGGTCCGACCCTCCCCATCGAGGGGAGGGTAAAGAGCCTACTTCCCCTTCCACACCGGGTCGCGCTTCTCTGCAAACGCCCGGAACCCTTCCATGCCGTCCTCCGAGCCATACAGGGCATCGACGGTCGCCAATTGCCTCCGCGTCACGCGGTTCATCGCATCCTGGAAGGTCAGCGCCTCGGCCACGCGCGCCGTTTCCTTGATCGCGGCGAACACCAGCGGCGGGCCGCCGGCGAGCAGCCGGGCGATCTCCCAGACGCGGTCCTCGAGCTTTTCCTTGGGCAGCACTTCGTTGACCAGGCCCCAGCGATGCGCCTCGGCGACATCCATCCAGCGGCCGGTGAGCAAAAGGTCCATGGCGACGTGATAGGGGATGCGCTTGGGCAGCTTGATCGTCGCGGCGTCGGCCAGCGTGCCGGCACGGATTTCGGGCAGCGCGAAGGAGGAATGGTCGGAAGCGTAGATGAGGTCGCAGGACAGCGCCAGTTCGAAGCCGCCGCCGACCGCCATGCCGTTGACGCAGGCGATGACAGGCTTGTTCATGTCGCGCAGCTCCTGCAGGCCGGCAAAGCCGCCGACGCCATAGTCGCCGTCGACCGCATCGCCGCCGGCGGCGGCCTTCAAATCCCAGCCGGCGCAGAAGAACTTGTCGCCGGCGGTCTTGACGATGGCGACGCGCAGTTCCGGATCGTCGCGGAACGCCTTGAAGGTCTCGCCCATCAGCCGCGACGTTTTCAGGTCGATGGCGTTGGCCTTGGGCCGGTCGAGCGTGACCTCGAGGATGGTGCCCTCGCGGCGGGTGGAAATGACGTCAGACATTCTTCTTCTCTCCCAGCACCAGCAGCGCGTCGGCGATCCAGGCGCCCTTGCCCTCGGCGCAGACGATCAGCGGGTTGATGTCGAGTTCCTCGATCTCTCCGGCATTCGTCTGCACGAAGCCGGCAATGCCCGCGATGGCGTCGATGGCAGCCCCGACATCGGCCTTGGGCCGGCCACGATAGCCGTCGAGCAGCGGAAACAGTTTAAGGCCACGCAGGGCCGCCTCGATGTCGTCGCGCGTCGCCGGCAGCATCAGCGTGACGCTGTCGCGCAACAGCTCGACCAGCACGCCTCCGGTGCCCAGCGTCATGACGGCGCCGAACATCGGGTCGCGGGTGAAGCCGACGATCAGTTCGGCAACGCCGTCGCGCACCATGCGCTCGACATAGAGGCCGGTGCCGAGCGGCAGCAGATCATGCGCCGCCGTGCTCACGGATTCGGCGTCCTTGAGGTTCAGCCTGACCGCGCCGACTTCCGATTTGTGGGTGACTCCGAGCGCCTTCAGCGCCACCGGGAAGCCGAGCGCCATCGATGAGATGACGGCCTCGACAGCATTGGCGGCACGTTCTGCCTTCGGCACAGGCAAGCCGGCCTCGATCAGCCGCGCCTTGGCCTCGGCCTCATCAGGCGTGACATGGTCGCCTCCGGCCGCACCTGCAGCCGTGGTGTCGATCGGCTGCGCCTGCGGCTCGGCCCAGGCCCAGCCGATGAAGGCTGCCGCGCCTGCGGCGTCCATGGCCTCGGAAATGCCGAACAACGGCACCATGCCGCGCGCCATCAGTTCGGCGGTATATTCCTCCGGCAGGTTCTCCGGCAGCGACGAGACGATCGCACCATGCGCCTTGTTGGTCTTCAGCGCCGATTCGAAGGCGCGCAGCGTCGCCCACCAGTCGGTGACCGAGCAGCGGTCGGGGCGTGGAAAGTCGAGCACCAGCATGTTGAGGTCGAAGCCGCCCGACACCATGGCGGTGAAGGTGGCGGTCATCGCCGGTTCGTTGTTCCAGATGAAGGTGTGATAGTCCAACGGGTTGGCGACCGCGACCAGCGGCCCGAGCGTCGATTTGACATGGGCGCGGTGCTTGCTGGTGAGCTCCGGGAAATTGACCCAGCGGCCTTCGGCGCTGTCGGCCATGACAGAGGCTTCGCCGCCCGAGCAACTCATCGATGACAGTCGATAGCCGGGCAGTGGTCCTGTGACATGCAGAAGCTTCAGCGCCTCGATAAAGGCGGGGATGGAATCGACGCGGGCAATGCCGAGCCGCCGCAGGAAAGCGCCCGAGGCAGCGTCCGAGCCAGCCAGCGATGCCGTGTGCGAGACCGTCGCCTGCCGCGCCTGTTCGGACCGGCCGACCTTCATGGCGATGATCGGCTTCTTCAGTTCGCGCGCCCGCGACGCCAGCTTCTCGAAGCCGGCTACCGAATCGAAGGCTTCGATGTGCAGGCCGAGCGAGGTGACGCGCTCGTCCTCGATCAGGCCGAGCGCCATTTCGGAGAGGCCGGTCTGCGCCTGGTTGCCGGCGGTCATCAGGAAGGCGATCGGCAGGCCGCGCTTCTGCATCGTCATGTTGATGGCGATGTTGGAGGACTGGGTGATGATGGCGACGCCCTTGGCGCGTTCGGGCAGCCTGATGCCGCCATGCTGGTCGGGCCATAGCAGCGCGCCATCGGCATAGTTGATCAGGCCGTAGCAGTTCGGCCCGATGATCGGCATCTGGCCCGCGGCAGCCACCAGTTCGGCCTGCAGCCGCTCGCCGTCATCGTCATAGGCCTCGGTCTCAAGAAAGCCCGCGGCAAAACAGACGGCGCCGCCGGCGCCACGCTTGGCCAGCGCCTTGATCACCTCGATGGTGAGATGCCGGTTTACGCCGACAAAGGCGGCGTCGGGCGCCCCGGGCAATTCGGCGACCGAGCGATAGGCCTTGCGGCCGGCGACCTCGTCCTTGTTCGGATGCACCGGCCAGATTTCGCCGACAAAGCCCATCTTGATCGATTGGGCGACGACGGCGGCGGCCTGGGCCCCGCCGAACACCGCGATGGATTTTGGGCGCAACAGACGCTCAAGCTTGTGCATGGGTTATGCCCCGAACGGGCGCAGCAGCGCCCGCGAAATGATGTGGCGCTGGATTTCCGACGTCCCTTCCCAGATGCGCTCGACGCGGGCGTCGCGCCAGATGCGTTCCAACGGCAGGTCGTCCATCAGCCCCATGCCACCATGGATCTGGATGGCTTCGTCGGCAACGAAGGCGAGCATTTCGGTAGCCTTCAGCTTCGCCATGGCCATGTCCTGATCGGTGACGGTGCCCTGATCGTACTTCCAGCCGGCTTCGAACACCATCAGGTCCGCCGCCTTCAATTCGGTCGCCATGTCGGCGAGTTTGAACGACACGCCCTGGAACTTGCCGATCTGCTGGCCGAACTGCTGGCGCTGCGCGGAATATTCGATGGCATGACCGAGCGCCCGCTCGGCGCGGCCGAGACAGGTGGCGCCGACCTGCAGGCGCGTGGCGCCGAGCCAGGAATTGGCGACGTCGAAGCCCTTGTGGACCTCACCCAGCACCTGGCTTGCCGGCAGGCGGCAATCGTCGAATTCGAGGATGGCGTTGGTGTAGCCGCGATGCGAGACGTTGCGGTAGCCGTCGCGCACGGTGAACCCCTTGGTGCCCTTGTCGACGAAGAAGGCGGTGATCTTCTTGCGCTTGCCGCGCGGCGTTTCTTCCTCGCCCGAAGCCATGAAACAAATCGCGAAATCGGCGAGATCGGCATGGGAGATGAAATGCTTGGTGCCGTTAAGGACCCAGTCGTCGCCGTCCTGCACCGCGGTCGCCTTCATGCCTCGCAGGTCGGAGCCGGCGCCGGGCTCGGTCATCGCCAGGCAGTCCCACTTCTCGCCGCGGATGCACGGGAACAGGTACTTTTCGCGCTGCTCGGGCGTGCCGGCGAGCAGGATGTTGGAGGGGCGCGCGACGCAGGTCCAGTGCAGCGCATAGTTGGCGCGGCCGAGTTCCTTCTCGTAGAGCAGCCAGGTCACCGTATCGAGGCCGGCGCCACCGACATCGGCCGGCATGTTGGCCGCATAGAGCCCGGCTTCGATTGCCTTGACCTTGATCTCCTCGATCAACTCGCGGCGCAGCACGCCGGTGCGCTCGACCTCGCGTTCATGCGGGTAAAGCTCATTCTCGACGAACGCGCGCGTCGTCTCGACAATGAGCTTCTGTTCCTCCGAAAGACCGAAATCCATGGTCCTCAGCCCTTCTTCTTTTTCTTCGGCTTTTCCGCCTTCTTCACCGGCTTCGATGCCTTGGCCTTTTCTGCGGCCCTGGATGCGGCCGGCTTCTTCGCCGCCAGCTTGGCCAACTGCTTGGTATAGTCCTTGTGCAAGGCGCCGGCGCCCCAGCCCTTGCCTTTGTTCTGTTTCGACAGAGCATCCATGATCGCGACCAGATTGTCGTCGCGGATCTTTTCCAGTTCGCGGATCGACAGGCCGTGCGCCTGGTCGTCCGACTGGGTGGCAATAAGATCGACCAGCTCGTCGTTGAACTCCGGCACGTCCATAAGCTTGGTCCACGGCCATTTCAGGCACGGCCCGAACTGCGCCATGAAGTGGCGCATGCCGGCTTCGCCGCCGGCGACGCGATAGACCTGGAACATGCCCATCTGCGCCCAGCGCAGGCCGAAGCCATAGCGCATGATGTCGTCGAGTTCCTCAACGGTGCAGATGCCGTCCTTGATCAGCCACAGCGCCTCACGCCAGGCCGCTTCGAGCAGGCGGTCGCCGACAAAGGCCTCGATCTCCTTACGGATCACCACCGGCTTCATGCCGATCGAGGCATAGATTTCCTTGGCAACCTCGATCGCTTCGGGGAACGTCTGCTCGCCGCCGACGATCTCGACCAGCGGCAGCAGGTAGACCGGGTTGAAGGGATGTCCGACAACCAGACGCTCCGGATGCTTCTTCATCGCGACCTGCATGTCGGTCGGCTTGATGCCGGAGGTAGACGAGCCGACTATGGCGTTCGCCGGCGCATAAAGGTCGATCTCGGCCAGCACGCGGTGTTTCAGGTCGAGCCGCTCCGGCACGCTCTCCTGGATGAAATCGGCGTCGGCCACCGCCTCGGCGATGGTCTTGGCAAAGGTCAGTCTGCCTTCCCTGGGCAGGCCGCCGGGAACCATCTGCTTGTAGGCGCGGCGCGCGCCCTTCATCACTTCCGAGACCTTGCGCGACGCTTCCGGGTCCGGATCGAAGATCGACACGTCGATGCCGTTGAGCAGCAGCCGCGCCACCCAGCCGGCGCCAATGACACCGCCGCCAATGGCGGCTGCCTTGTTGATGATGCTCATGGTCAGGCTCCGGTTCTTGTCTTGGCGGTTTCGGGGTCGATGAGAGGCACGCGCTCGCCGGAGCGGATCACGGAGGGGTCGTAGGCCTTGCGGGCGAAGACTTCGAGCACGAAGGGCCGGAAGAATTCGATCGGCAGCGTGTCGAAGTCCGGGTCGAAGCTCGACTGGTCCCAGCGTTCGCAAAACTGGTCGCAATCGTCGAAATAGGCATGGCCGGCGAAGCGGTCGCGAGCATGGCGGTTGCCGCCGAGATGATGCGCGTAATAGAGCCGCTGGAAGTCGCCATGCTTTTCCACCACCCAGGTGCATTGCTCGCGCACGAAAGGTTTCAGGATCGAAGCGGCGTATTCGTCGTGATTGTAGGGAGCGTAGATGTCGCCGATGTCGTGCAGCAGCGCGCAGGCGATCCAGTCGGTGTCGGCGCCGTCACGCCAGGCCCGCGTCGCCGCTTGCAGCGAATGGCCGAGCCTGGTGATCTTGTAGCCCGACAGGCCTTCGTCGAGTTGCACCAGTGCGTCGAGCAGCCGCTCGCCGGTCCTGTCGGCATAGTCGATCTCATGGGCGGTCAGGAACTCATAGTCTTGCCTGTCGCCATCCTTCATCGCAGTGAATTTGACGGTAGCCATGATCCGCTCCCGTCTTAAGCAGCCGCTGCGATCGGCGCCCGCTTGGTGAGGTTGAGCTTCCTGCGCACTTCCTCCGGCCCCAAAATCCTGGCGCCGAGATTGGTGACGATGCTGGCGGCGCGCTCGACCAGCTGCGCATTGGTGGCCAGCACGCCCTTGTCGAGCCAGAGATTGTCTTCGAGACCGACGCGGACATTGCCGCCGGCGAGCACTGCAGCGGCTGCATAGGCCATCTGGTTGCGGCCGATGGCGAAGGCCGACCAGTTCCAGGTCGACGGCACGTTGTTAACCATGGCCATGAAGGTGTTGAGGTCGTCCGGCGCCCCCCACGGCACACCCATGCAGAGCTGCACCAGCGCGTCGGGATTCAAGACCTTTTCTTCGACCAGCTGCTTAGCGAACCAGAGGTGGCCGGTATCGAAGGCTTCGATCTCCGGCTTGACGCCGAGCGCCGTCATCATGCCGCCCATTGCGCGCAGCATGCCGGGCGTGTTGGTCATGACATAATCGGCCTCGGCGAAGTTCATGGTGCCGCAATCCAGCGTGCAGATTTCCGGCAGGCACTGGCGCACATGTTCCATACGGTTGGTGGCGCCGCCCATGTCGGTGCCTTTTTCATTGAGCGGCAGCGGCGCTTCCGGTGAGCCGAACACCATGTCGCCGCCCATCCCGGCGGTCAGGTTCAGGATCACATCGACTTCTGCCGCGCGGATGCGGTCCGTCACTTCGCGGTAGAGATGGACATCGCGGCGCGGCTTGCCGGTCTCGGGGTCGCGGACATGGCAGTGGACGATGGCGGCACCGGCCTTGGCCGCATCGATCGCCGAATCGGCGATCTGCTTGGGCGAGCGTGGCACATGCGGGGAGCGGTCCTGCGAGCCGCCGGACCCGGTCACGGCACAGGTAATGAAAACCTCACGGTTCATCGCGAGCGGCATGGACATCTCCTCCCCATAGAAACAGACCCTAACAATGACCGACTTGCCGGAAACTGTTTTGCAATTTACGAAGCTCTCGTGATCAAAAGCGAAAAACCGACCATCTTTCGCGCTGAGCGATCGCCGCTCAAGGTGACGCTGCTGGTGTTTTCAGGCTCGTCCATCATGTGCGTGGCGTCGACCGTCGACCCGCTGCGCGCCGCCAACCGCATCTCAGGCGAGACGCTGTTCGATTTCAAACTGGTCTCGGTCACCGGCGAGGCGCCGGTCACCACATGCGGCCTGCCGGTGGCGGTCAGGGGCCGCTTCGATGCGGCCGAGCCGACCGACGTGCTTGTCGTCGTCGCCGGCTTCGGCACCCAGAATTACGCGACATCGGCTCTGCTTTCCGGATTACGGCGAGCGGCCCGCGCGGCTCGCGCCTGCGGCGGCGTCGAGGCCGGCACATGGCTGGTGGCGCGCGCCGGCCTCCTCGAAGGCCGCAGCGCCACCACCCATTGGGAAGACATGGAGGATTTTTCCTCCGCCTTTCCCGGCGTCGACGTGCGTCCGGACCGCTACGTCATCGACGGACCGGTGTTCACCTCGGGCGGGGCGTCGCCGACCTTCGACCTGATGCTGCATCTGATCCGCACCCGGCTCGGCATGGCCGTCGCGCTCGATGTCGCCAGCGTCTTCATCTACGACCAGGCGCGCGCCGCGACCGACGCGCAGCCGCTGGTCTCGCTCGGCCGGCTCGACGGCTACGACCCGCGTCTGGCGCAGGCTATCCGGCTGATGGAATCGCATGTCGACCAGCCGCTGACCATCGACGCGGTGGCAAAACGCGCCGGGGTGACGGCGCGGACATTGGAGAGCATTTTTCGCAAGTCGATCGGCGAGACGCCGGGCGCATATTATCTCAGGCTGCGGCTGGGCGCGGCGCGGCGGCTGGTGGTCGACACGCGGATCGCCATGGCGGATATTGCCGGGCGGACGGGGTTCTCGTCCGCCGCGGCATTTTCCAGAGCGTTTTCAAGAGCGTTCGGCGAAGCCCCGGTCAGGCTGCGCCGAGGTTGATGCATGTCGCCCAAAAGTGTGTCGCGGTTTTGGGATTACGACATGCACAGACAAAGGGAGATCAGGCTGCGTTCTGTCGATCGCTGCCGGCGTCCATCTGCGAGCGCATCTGCCTCGCCAGACGGACTTCAAATCGGCTGCTGACAGCACGATCCCATTCGTTTTTCACGCTGTCGGTCGGCCGCGGCAGCGCCATCAGCCGGTCGATGATCGATCCGGTCTCGCCGGATGAGAGCAGGGCGTTGATTTCGCGTTCATGCTGCATATCGGTTCGCCTCCTTCCTTTTCACCCGCCACAACCGCATCCTTATACGAGATACGTGACGGCAGTTTGAAGGCAAGAGCGAGGTCATTGAGGGGCGCCAAAGGGCAAACCCTTGTCGTCGGATAGGGTCTTGCGCAAACCCCATTCCGGGGCGGCCGGAATGTTATCCAGCCACCCTTGAGCACAACGAATCGGCTTTCCGCCCTCAGACGTAGCGGTTGACGATGTTTTCCAGCAACTCCTGGCGGCCGGAGCGTGGCTGCGGCTCGATCTTCTTCTTCACCACGCGCTCGGCGATGTCTTCCAGCGAGCGCTTGCCCGACAGCATCGCCTTGCCCTCGGCCGTGTTCCAACCGGCATAGCGCTCGGCCAGCGGACCCGACAGCGCCTTGTCCTCGACCATCTTGGCGGCTGCCTTGAGACCTCGTGCGCAGGAATCCATGCCGCCGATATGGCCGATCAGCAGGTCCTGCGGGTCGAGCGACTGGCGGCGCAGCTTGGCGTCGAAATTGGTGCCGCCGGTCTTGAAGCCGCCGGCCTGCAACACCTGGTAATAGGCCAGCGCCATCTCCGGCACATTGTTGGGGAACTGGTCGGTGTCCCAGCCCGACTGGTAGTCGTTGCGGTTCATGTCGATCGAGCCGAAGACGCCGAGCGCATTGGCCAGCGCCAGCTCGTGCTCGAAGGAATGGCCGGCAAGAATCGCGTGGCCCTGCTCGATGTTCAGCTTCACTTCCTTCTCCAGCCCGAAGCGCTTGAGGAAACCGTAGACCGTGGCAACGTCGTAGTCGTACTGATGCTTGGTCGGCTCCTGCGGCTTCGGCTCGATCAGGATCGTGCCTTTGAAGCCGATCTTGTGCTTGTAGTCGACGACGAGACTGAGGAAGCGCCCGGCCTGCTCCTGCTCGCGAGCAAGATCAGTGTTGAGCAGCGTTTCATAGCCCTCGCGCCCGCCCCACAGTACATAATTCTCGCCCTTCAGCCGCTTCGTGACGTCGATGCAGCTTTTCACCGTCGCCGCCGCATAGGCGAAGACATCCGGATCGGGATTGGTGGCGGCGCCCGACATGAAGCGGCGGTTGGAGAACAGGTTGGCCGTGCCCCAGAGCAGTTTGACGCCGGTCTTCTTCATCTTGGCGGCAAAATAGTCGGCGATCTCGTCGAGCCGCGCGGCACTTTCGGAGAAATCCTTGCCTTCCGGCCGCACGTCGGCGTCGTGGAAGCAGAAATAGGGCGCGCCGAGCAGCGAGAACATCTCGAAGGCGACGTCGGCTTTCAGCTTGGCCAGTTCCATCGTGTCGACGCCGCCAGCCTTGGGAAACCAGGGCCGGTCAAAGGTCTGGCCGCCAAAGGGATCGCCGCCCGGCCAGGCGAAAGAATGCCAGTAGGCGACGGCGAAGCGCAGATGGTCTTCCAGCCGTTTGCCGGCCACCACCTCGTCGGGATTGTAGAAGCGGTAGGCCAGCGGATTGGTCGAATCCGGCCCCTCATACTTGATCGCTTTGATGTCGCCGAAAAATCCGCTGCTCATGATTTCTGTCCTCTCTCGAATAGTTCGCCCTGATTACCTCAGGCGTAATTGGTTTCGCTCTCGCTTGGGGTGAAAAGGCTCGTGTCAAAGCCACTCAACGAAGGAGACAGACCATGACCGACCTCAACACGATCGCCGAGAACTACATCACCGCCTGGAACGAGGCCGATGCGGATCGCCGTGCCGAACTGCTCAAGGCCACCTTCACCGAAGACGTCAGCTACCGCGATCCGCTCATGCAGGGCGACGGCCACGCCGGCGTTGCTGGGCTGATCGACGGCGTACAGCAGCGCTTCGCCGGCTTCCGGTTCTCGCTGAAGGGTACGCCGGACGGGTTTGGCGACCGCATCCGCTTCTCGTGGAATCTTGGGCCGGAAGGCGTGCCGTCGGTTATCGAAGGCACCGATATCGGTGTTATCGAAAATGGGCGCCTGAAGAGCGTCACCGGGTTTCTGGACAAGGTGCCGGCGCAGTGATCGATTAAGGGTGGCGCGAGACACCCCCCTCTGCCCTGCCGGGCATCTCCCCCGCAAGGGGGGAGATTGATAGTCACGCGGACCTTCGCCAACCAATAACGCCGAAAGAAAAGAGTCGGCGCGCAAGCTGCCAATCTCCCCCCTTGAGGGGGAGATGCCCGGCAGGGCAGAGGGGGGTGCCTCGCGCTCCCTCATGTGATTGCCGGGTGCCCCGCGCTCACTCACGCCATGGCGCCCTTGATCGCCGGATACAGCGCCCGGTAGCGCTGATAGGCATCGGCATACGCCCCGCCAAGCGGGACATCCGGTTCGATCGTCGCATCCGTCCTCGGCGCCGTGCACACCGCCAGCGGATCAGCCCCTGTCGCCGCAATCAGCCCGAGCCGGGCGGCGCCAAAGGCAGCACCGAAATCGCCGTCGGCCGGAATGTCCACGGGCACCTGCAGCGCCGTAGCGATCGCCTTCAGCCAATAGCGCGAGCGCGAGCCGCCGCCGATTGCCGTCACCCGCGTCAAATCCGTGCCGGCGGTCTTCAAGGCTTCGAGACTGTCGCGGAAGGCGAAGGCGACGCCTTCAAGCACGGCCTGCGTCAGCACCGCGCGGCTCGACTCATGCGCCAGTCCGGTGAAGGACCCACGAATGGCGGAATCATTGTGCGGCGTGCGCTCGCCCGAGAGATAGGGCAGGAACGACACCCCGCTCGGCGCTTTCAGCACATCGCCAAGTTCGGCGGTCAATTCGCCGGCCTTCTTGCCTGAAATCTCCGACAGCCAGTTCAGCGAATCGGTCGCAGACAGGATGACCCCCATCTGGTGCCAGGTGTTGGGCAGGGCATGGCAGAAGGTGTGGACCGCACTTGCCGGATTGGGCAGGTAGGAAGCGTTGGCGGCAAACAGCACGCCAGATGTGCCCAGCGACACAAAAGCGTGGCCGGCGCCGACCGTGCCCATGCCGCAGGCCGAAGCAGCATTGTCGCCGGCGCCGCCGGCAACCGGGGTGCCCGATGCTATGCCCCAGCTGGCGGCCAGTTCGGCGCGCAAGGCTCCGGCCTTCTCCGTGCCTTCGACCAGCGACGGCATCTGCCTTTCGTCGAGCGATGTCGCCGCAAGCAACTCGGGGGACCAGCGCCGTTTGCCGACATCGAGCCAGGAGGTGCCGGCCGAGTCGGACATTTCTGAGATATGCTCGCCGGTCAGCCACAGCCGCAGGAAATCCTTCGGCAAAAGCACCTTCGCCACTTTGGCGAAGACGGAGGGCTCATTGTTCTTCACCCAGGCGAGTTTCGGCGCCGTGAAGCCGGGGAAGACGATATTCCCGGTGAGTTGGCGAAAGCGCGGGTCGGCATCGAGCGCCGCGGCCTCAGCGTGGCTGCGCGTATCATTCCACAGAATGCAGGGGCGCAGCACCTGGTCGCCGGCATCGAGCAAGGTGGCGCCATGCATATGGCCGGAAAGGCCGATGCCCTTGACCGCGGCAAGCTCTTTCGGGTGCGAGGCTTTCAGCTCGGCAATGGCCGTCTCGCAGGCGCGGATCCAGTCCGTGGGGTTTTGTTCGGACCAGCCGGGATGCGGCCGCGATACGTCAAGCGAAGCATGGCCGGAGCCGATGATCTTCTGCCCGGCATCGATCAACAGCGCCTTGACGCCCGACGTGCCGAGATCGAGGCCGAGATACATGCATTCCTCCCATTGCCATTAATTTTTTCGGGTCTCGAAAAAATCTGGCTTGCCAGTTTTTAAAACAAGATCCGCCGCGGGTCAATTCTCTGACAAATTGGCGGCGCGTTGCGAAAACAGCGCCGACAGCGGACTGTCCGGCCGGGCCAGTGCGCGCTCGGCCGTCAACGCCCGG
Organism: Mesorhizobium sp. M0139; assembly: GCF_040322455.1. Classification (NCBI taxonomy): domain Bacteria; kingdom Pseudomonadati; phylum Pseudomonadota; class Alphaproteobacteria; order Hyphomicrobiales; family Phyllobacteriaceae; genus Mesorhizobium; species Mesorhizobium sp. M0139. The sequence goes on along the minus strand of NZ_JAMYTN010000031.1, from coordinate 28,632 downwards.
GCAAGCGCTGTGTCGCCGGCGCGCAACGCCGCCTCGATCAACGTGAGATCAATCACATCGCGCTGGGCGTGGCTGCCGCCAAAGCGATGGGCAATGGCGCGGATCGGTCGAATCAGGCGCACCGCTTCGCTGTAATTGCCCTCGCCGAATGCCTTAATGCCTTCCGTCAGTGGCTGGCCGACATCCCGGGTAAAGGCGGCATTGTCGTCGCTGCCGCGCATCGCCTCGTGCTGGGCTTCGAGCAAGATCTTGGCCGACGCTTCGAGCCCGGCGCCGACGAATGCCATCATCGCATGCGCATCGTTGAAGGCGTAATTGCCGGCTCCAGCCTTTGGCGCCCAGTTGGCGGCGAGCGCTGCCCAGCGGTCGCCGACATCGACACCGCCGAGATAAAGCCGCCACAGGATCGCGGATGCATCGACCATGTTCAGCGCCAGCGTCGAACGCTCGCCATAGATCGGCCCGTCATAGAGCTTGAGCACCTCGTCGGTCTCGCCGAGATCGTAGTGGAACAGCGCCAGATGCCACCAATTATGCACCTGCAGGAAGCTTTCCTTCGTCCACGCCTCGGGGTCGGCGCGCATCCAGGCGATGCCGTCCCGTTGCCGGCTCTGCATCTCCATGACATGGGCGACCGCATGCTGCGCCCAGCCGTCTCGCGGCTCGATCTCGATCGCCTGTCGGCCGAAACTTTCGGCTCTGACATAGTCGCCCATCTCCTCGAGACCGAAGGCCTGCATACCGAGAATGGCGTGATAACCTGGCATGCCGCTCTGCCAGGACGGTAGCGCGCGGCCGATACGGTCGCGCAGCATGCGGGCATTGCCGGTGAAGAAGTCGATCTGGTGGCCGACCTGCAACGCCACCGCGTCGAGCGGGTTGTCGATGGCGATATCTTCGAGCAGGCGCGCGGCGTCATGCCAGCGTCCCTCGGCAAGGTGGCCAAGGGCCGCCACATGCGCCTGTTCGCGCGGCGTCGCGGCAAGCGGCAGTGCCGCAGCATGGCATGCCTGGGCGACCGCCGTTGCCTCGCGTTCGGTGGCGAGGCCGAACAGATACCCCTTGAAGACATGCGCCATGACGAAACCGGGATCCGCCGATATGGCGCGGTCAACGGAGCCGACCGGGTCGCCGACGAAGCATTGCAATTCATGAACGGCCTGGCTGTAGGGTGAAAACCCGGCCTCGGTCGCGCCCGAAAACATTAGGCCGAATGGATCTCTTACTGCCATATCGGCCCTGATGCTCCGCAGTTCCTAATGGCCCGAGCGCATCGCCACCGTGGCGATCCCGGCGCCGACCAGCAGCGTGCCGCCGGTGCGGTTGAAGATGCGGATCGCCTTGGGGTTGCGTACGACGTTGCGGGCGCGCGCCGCAATCAGCGCGTAGCCGAAGGCATTGGCGAAGGCGAGCGCCAGGAAGGTCGTTTCGAAGATCAGCATCTGTGTCCAGAAATCGGCTTCCCGATTGAGGAACTGCGGCAGGAAGGCGACAAAGAACGTGATGCTCTTCGGGTTGAGTGCGGTGACCAGCCAGGCGTGCGCCATCATCTTGGCGGCCGAGACGGCATCTGTGCGTGGTTCGGCTTTGAGCGCGCCGCCGGCGCGAAACAGTTTTACCCCGAGATAGATCAGATAGCAGGCGCCGATCAGCTTCAGAATGGTGAACACGGTCGCCGACGCGGCCAGCAGCGCGCCGATGCCCAGCATCGACAGGGTCATGGCGGTGAAGTCGCCCAGCGCCACGCCGACGGCCATCGGCAAGGCAGTGCGCCAGCCCTGGCCCAGCGCATAGGACACGACCAGAAGAATGGTCGGGCCCGGAATGATGAGCAGCACGGCCGAGGCGGCGGCGAAGGCGGCCCAGTTTTCGAACGACATCTTTGTCTCCTTGAGCGCAAAGAAAAGGATAAATCCTCGTGTGCGGAGGAATGTAAAGAGCCCTCTCCCAAAAATGCACTGCGGACCATTTCGCCCGACCGCTGCGGCTATTGGCGGCACAAGTTTAATGCCGGTCGTTGGGCCTTCACCCTTTTTCAACCATGTTTGGCGAAACTGCCTGCTATCCGGCCGGACCGTGTTTCCCGCCGACAGCGTAGGGTTGGGTGCATGCGTGAGTTGCCGCAGAATGTGACGCCGCCAGCAAATGGCGACGCAAACGAGACCGAACATCTCTATTCCCGCCGCTTCGTCCTGTCAGGGGCCGGCGCCATGACGCTACTCGGCATGGCCGGCTGCAGCACTTCGACGCTCGAGCTGCCGCAATTCCAGCTGGATGACACGGTCACCGGCTCGGTGCGGCCGATCCGTCCGGCGATCAGCGTCGACAAGAACGTCACCGGCCCCGATGTCATGTACGCTTCGCTCAACGATGGCGGCTTCGAAGTGCCGGCGGTGCCCTATCAGAAGGTCAAGCCGGAGTTCCGCCGCCAGATCGTCGTCAACGAGACCGGCGAGGCGCCCGGCACCATTGTCGTCCATCTGCAGGAGCGAAAGCTCTATCTGGTGCAGGAGGGCGGCGACGCCATCCGCTACGGCGTCGGCATCGGCAAGGACGGCTTCCGCTGGTCCGGCCGCGCCAACATCCAGTACGGCAAGGAATGGCCGACCTGGACGCCGCCGCCGGAGATGATCCAGCGCAAGCCGGAACTGGTGAAATGGCAAAACGGCCAGCCCGGTGGCCTCACCAACCCGCTCGGCGCACGCGCTCTTTACATCTACCAGGACGGCAAGGACACCGGCTACCGCATACACGGTTCGCCGGAATGGGCGAGCATCGGCCAGGCGATGTCGTCGGGCTGCGTGCGCCTGATCAACCAGGATATCATCGACCTCTACAGCCGCGTTTCCAAGAAGAACCCGGTCGTGGTCGTCTGATCCTGTGCGGCGGTTTGGCGCCGCTGGAAACTCCCGTTGCGCGATGCGGCAAGCTAGGCCAAGGTGCCTTGAAAACCACAGCGCCGGGAGAGATCGAGCATGGCTGGAACGTTTGTCATCGCACAGGGCGGCGGCCCGACCGCCGTCATCAACCAGACGGTTGTCGGGGCCACGCTGGAAGTCCGCAAGCGCCATCCCGGCGCCAAGGTGCTGGGCTCGCTCCACGGCGTGCGCGGCATTCGTGACGGCAACTATGTCGACCTCTCCGCCATCCCAGAGGACCGGCTGCGGCTGATCGCCGGCACGCCGAGTGCCGCGCTCGGCTCGACACGCGACAAGCCCGACGCTGCCTATTGCGAAGTCATCCTCAACGGGTTGAAGAAGGCCGGCGCCGACGCTTTCATCTACATCGGTGGCAACGACACGTCGGGCACGCAGCAGATTCTGACCGACGCCGCCGGCGGCAGCATTGCTTTCGTCCATGCGCCAAAAACCATCGACAACGACCTCGAGGAAAACGACCACACGCCGGGCTTCATCTCGGCGGCCGAATTCGTCGCCGGCGCCTTCCTGTCCGTCGATCTCGATTTCCGCGCATTGCCCGGCATCTATGTCGGCATCGTAATGGGTCGGCATGCCGGCTTCCTCACCGCGGCGGCTGCAGCCTGGCAGCTCGATCCCGACAGCGGCCCGCATCTGGTCTACGTGCCGGAACGGCCGTTCTCCGCCGCCGGTTTCATCGACGACGTGCGCGCCACGCTCGACCGCCACAAGCGTTGCATCGTCGCCGTCTCCGAAGGAGTCAGCACCGCCGACGGCAAGGCGCTGGTCGAAAGCCTGGTGCCGCCGGACAAGCTCGAGCGCGACGCGCATGGCAACGTCAAACTGTCGGGCAGCGACCTGCCGTCAGCTCTGGAACGTGCGCTCGCCGAAGGCCTGCCGGGCAAGCGCGCCCGCGTCGATGCGCTTGGCTACATGCCGCGCGGCTATGTCGGCGCGATCAGCGCCGTCGACGCGCGGGAGGCTTTCGACGCCGGCGCCTTCGCGGTTGCCGTTGCCGGCGAAGGCGGTGGCTCGGTGGTGCTGCAATATGACGGCACGAAAACCGTGCTGAAGAAGGTGCCGCTGAAGAACGTCGCCGGCAAGACGCGCCATATGCCCGACGATTTCATGAAGCCCGATGTCAACCAGCTGTCGGAAGCGGGCATGGCTTACCTGAAGCGGCTGGTGCCGGAAAAATACAAGGTGGGAAAGCCCTTCGTCTGATGGGCGGCCGTTTTGGCGGCACCCGTTTTGGTGGCGAGCGCGTTGTCGGCGACTGGTTCGGCAAGACGATCATCGACGACCGCACGACGATGCTGACCGAGCCGTTCGTGCATGATTTCGTGCGCGCCAACATCTGGCATTTCAGGGGACGCGACGCCGACCTGCTGGTCGACACCGGCATGGGCATCTGCCCGCTGGCGCCTGAGATCGACACGCCCGAGGGCAAGCCGCTCATCGTTGTCGCCACCCACATCCATCTCGACCATGTCGGCTCGCTGCACGAGTTTCCGCTGCGCGCCGGGCCGCGGCACAGTGCCGAGCATTTCGAGACCATGAATGAGGCAGTGACCTACGCCTACATGTTTTGCAATCTCGACGGCGCCGTTTCGAAATTGCCGGCGCCGGGCTGGACGGCGGCCGACTACAAGATCCCGCCGGCGCCGCTGACGCGCACGCTGGACGAGGGCGACATCGTCGACCTCGGCGACCGGCAGTTCCGCGTCCTGCATCTGCCCGGACATTCGCCGGATTCGATCGCTTTGTTCGACGAGGCGGACGGCCTGTTCTTTGCCGGCGATGCCATCTACGATTCCACGCTGATCGACGACCTGCCGGATTCCTCCCGGCCTGATTATCGCCGTACCATGCAGCGGCTCCTTGACCTGCCTGTTCGCCTCGGCCATGGCGGCCATGGGCCGAGCTTCGACGGCAACCGGATGCGCGAGATCGCCACAGCCTATCTCAGGCGCAACGAAGGCCGCTGACGACATTGTGATTGGAACCAGCGTGGCGCCGTGGTCGAGCGCGTCAATCCGGACAAGGCAGCCGCGAATGCGGACCTGCAGCCGGGCGACGTCATCGTCGCCGTCGACCAGTCGCCGGTGCGGAATGCGCCGTAAGCCAACCAGGCGATCGCCGAGCCCGGCAGATCGGGCCGGAAGTCGGTGCTGCTTTTGGTCGACCGGGGCGACGCGCAAATCTTCGTCGCGTACCCTTCGCCGCCGGTTGAGACATGATTCGGCGGGCTCGCTGAACGATCGGCAGGCCTGCCGCACGGCCCCGCCAAAATTCCTGTTGCCCGCCGCGACATCTTCGAGAACATTACGGCAGGCCGGCAATGGCCTGCAAAAAACGGACGGTTCGATGGTCACTCGCGGTTTTTCCTCCGGTCGAAAGCCTCCGACGGAGACCGATGCGCGCATTCCGCCCGGTCAGTATCTCGAACAGGGCTTTCCAGTGCTGTCGGCGGGGCCGACGCCGCGCGTGCGCACCGAGGACTGGTCGTTCACGCTCAAGCACGGGCCACGCCCGATCAAGAAATGGAACTGGGCCGAGTTCAACGCGCTGCCCTTGACCAAGATGACGCGCGACATCCATTGCGTTACCGCCTGGACCAAGTTCGATACCGCCTGGCAAGGCGTGCTGGTCGACGACATCCTTGCCGATGCCGGCATCGAAGCGCCGACCGGCTTCCTGCTGGCGCATGGCTATGACGGCTATACCACCAACGTGCCGGCCAAGGATCTCACCGCGGGGAAGGCGATGGTGGCGCTGCTTTATGAAGGCAAGCCGGTCACTGCCGATCATGGCGGCCCGGCGCGGCTCCTGGTGCCGCATCTCTATTTCTGGAAATCGGCTAAATGGCTGAACGGGCTGCAGTTCACCGAGCGCGACGAGCCGGGCTTCTGGGAATTGCGCGGCTATCACATCTATGGCGACCCGTGGCGCGAGCAGCGCTATAGCGGCGATCCATGAGCGAAGCGCCGCAATCTCCCTGGCAGACGGCGAAAATCACCCGGATCGAAAAGCGGACGCCACGCGTCACCAGTTTCTTCTTCGCGCTGTCACGGCCATTCGCCTATCGCGCCGGACAGCATGTCGATGTCAGGCTGACGGCGCCTGACGGCTACCAGGCGCGCCGCTCCTATTCCATCGCCTCGGCGCCGGAGAGCGGCGCCACGATCGAGCTGGCCATCGAGAAGCTCGACGACGGTGAAGTCTCGCCCTTCTTCCACGACATCGCCGCGGTCGGTGACGAGATCGAACTGCGCGGGCCGCTCGGCGGCCATTTCGTCTGGTCCGATGGGGATGGCGGGCCGCTGCTTCTGGTCGGCGGCGGCTCCGGCGTGGTGCCGCTGATGGCGATGGTGCGGCATCGAGCCTTGCGCAAATCGGCGGTGCCGGTGGCGCTGATGTTTTCGGTGCGGGTCTGGGACGAGGTGATCTTCCGCGACGAGCTGATCGGCCTCGGCGACCGCAGCGACGGGTTCGAGCTGGTGCTGACGCTGACGCGCGAGGCGGCACGGCGCCCGTCCGACTATTCGAGGCGCATCGACACGGCAATGGTCATGCAGGCGCTCACGCGGCTGCCGCGGCCGCCGGCGCTCGCCTTCGTCTGCGGGTCGAACGCCTTCGTCTCGGCGGCTGCCCAGGCGCTGATCGACGCCGGCATATCAGCGGAAATCATCCGCACCGAGCGCTATGGCGTCTGAGAGGGCCACAGTGGTTCACCGTTTCATGGAAACAGCCACCCGCTCTCAGGCGGGTGAAAACCTTGCCGACAGCAATTGGAACGGCAGCGCGCCATAGGCGGCGACTTCGGCCTCATTGTCCCAGTTGCGGAACTGACGCGATGGCCGTGCCTCGATCACCAGAGGCCGGCCGGTGTCGTCCACCGTTACCTTGCCGCGAAAGCGCAGCACACGTCCGCCGCCGGCGCGGCTGATCACCATGGAACGCAGGCGGGCGACATGGCCGCCGCCGGCATTGATTTCCATCTCGATGCGGCGCCGGATTGGTGGAACGACGATCCTGACGGTGACGTCCAGCACCATCGCTCCAGTCCTGTCCGGACGCGGCAGGGGCTGGGAAAGTGCAAACGGCGCCGACGTCGCTCTTGCCTTGCGCAATGTCGGCCTGCCGCGCCAGACGGCGGGCGTCGGCTGCTGCAGGCGGCCCTTTTTGCGTTTGAGGCGCAACTGCTTGGCAAAGCCGCGAGACAGCCAAACGAGGCCGCCGAAATCGGTGCGCGGCTTTGCCTGCAGCACCGAGGACCAGCGCGACAGGCCGGCGCGGTCGGCCAACTCAATCGTCTTTGCAAGTTCGGCCTCCGGCACCGCAATGCCGATCTCCAGGCAGAGATAGGAGAGCGCCACCGCCGCGGCGACGGCGAGGCCCCGCTTGGCGATGATGTCGGCGAACACGCCCCAGTTGACTGCGCCACTCTCGATGGTGACCGCACAGTCGACCAGCCAGTCGCTGTGGGTGTGGGCATCGAGGCCGCCATGTGCGATGGCAAGCGCCATGCGGTCGGCCGGAGAGGGCACAAGCACGCGGACGCCATTGAAGTCGGCTGACAGCGCCCGCTGCCAGATCGCCAGATCATCTTCCGCGCTTTGCTGCGACCCGTCATAAGCGAGCTGGTGCAGGTCGATGTCGCCGAAACTGCCCTTGAAGAAATTCATCGAACGCAAGGACGCCAGCCTGGTGCGCAGATATTGCGGACTGACGCCGGTGGCGATCTGCCAGTCGCGTTCGCTAAGCACATCGAAGGCGGCAATCATGTCCTGCGGGCGCACCAGTATGTCGATGTCGTGCGCCACCCGGCCGCGCTGCGCCCACGCGTTGACGGCGATGCGGCTGGCGCCTTTGATTAGCATCACCGCGCAGCCGGCGTCGATCATGGCCTGTAGCGCCGGCTCGGCCTCGCGCGCAGCCAGCCGCGATTTGGTCCACAGCATCTTTTGCAGGCCGACAAGACGTGGATAGGCCGGATGCCCAGCGAGCTTGCGGCCAAACCTGTCGGAGATCGCGGCCAGCAGCCGATGCTCGCGGAAGGCAACATGGTCGATGTCGTTCTCGTCGAGCCAGCGCGCCGCGTAACGCCCTGCCGCTTCTTCATCGGGCAGCAATGCGGCCTTCAGCAGCTGGTCGAGTCCGCCAGTTGGCCATGACCAACCATAGTCCGGAAACTGACGGCCGATACGGCGCATGGCATTGGCCATCAGTCGGCGCTCGCCTTTTTCGCTGCTCGCCTTTGCATGGCCAGCCTTACGACTTCGACATAACCGCGGTCGCGCACGGGGTCGCGTCCATAGGACATGCTGTCGGGCCGGATGCGGCGCAAGGTCAGGACATCGTCGAGCATGGCAAGCGCAAAGCCCGCCTCGCGGGCACGGGCGATCCAGTCGACCATGTCGCCGCGACCGCCTTGCGGGTCGATGATCGGACCGACGGCCTCGGCTACCTCCCGGCGGATCATCATCGTCGTGCGCGACCAGCCCGCCACCGCCACGTCCTGTTGCACATCGGGCTTGTCATCGCGAAACGTCCGCCAGTGGGCAAAGACTCCTGCCGTCGCGGGAAACCGCTCGAAATGCTCCAGCTGCCTTTCGATCTTGGTCGGCAGCCACAGATCGTCCGCATCGAGCGTGGCGACGAAGGGCGTCGCCAGCGCGGCGATGCCCCTGGTGGTGGCGCTGCCTGGTCCGGCATTGTCCTGGCGCAACACCTGCACCGGCATGCCCAGCGCATTGACCACCGCGACCGTATCGTCGGTCGAGCCGTCATCGACGACGATCATGGCGTCGGGCTGGACCGTCTGGGCCGCGACCGATCGCAGCGTCTCGGCGATGGTGGCGGTCGCGTTGAAGGCCGGAATGACGACGCCGTAGCTGGCCATCACAGGAAACGCCAATTCGCAAGTTCCTTGAAATCGAAGATGCCGTCGACAGGGTGCAAGGAGCGGTCGGCCTCGCGCCTTTTCATCGACTTGTAGACGGCGCGCATGAATTCGCGAAAAGGAACATCGGCCTGCCTGGTCATGTTGCCGGGATGGCGCCGGTAATAGAGCGCAACAGTGTCGGGCATCGTGAATTTCGGCCCGCTTTCGAAAGTGCGCAGCAGATAGTCGGTGTCCTCGGCCTGGTGGAAATCCTCGTCGAAGCTGCCGATGCGTTCGACCAACCGCCGGACGAAGATAGCGGGCGACAGGTGAATGCCGCGAACCGTCACCGAGTGGCTGTCGGCTGTCGGCTCCAGCGTATCGTCATCTATGTCGTCGACCAGCGTCATGCGCGAATAGGTGAGCTCGAGGGTGGGGTCTGCGTCGAAACAGGTCAGATCCGCCTTGAAGCGGCCCGGCGGGGAAATGTCGTCGGAATCGAGAAACGATACCAGCCCGGTCTGCGGCAGCAATTGCCGCAAGCCCGCGTTGCGTGCCCGCGTCACCCCGGCATTCTGCTGCTGGAAAAGGCGAATGCACGGCGCCTCCGCGATCAGCGAGCGCACGACCGCCACCGAACTGTCGGTCGAACCGTCATCGATAACGATGATGTCGAGATCGGCGGCATCGCGCTGCCTCAGCAGCGAGCGCAGCGCCGAGCCGACATGGCGTTCGCGGTTGTAGACCGGCATGATCACGCTCAGCTTCACGCACGCATTCCAGGCTGTGATCTATTCATTCTTTCACCACTCTGCCGGGCGCTTGATCTCGAAAAGCCCCTCGACCGGGCGCCGCGACGGATCGGCCTTGCGCCGCCGCAAGGATTTCTGAATTACACGTAGGTATTCGCGCACCGCCACATCCCTTTGCTTGGTCAAATTGCCGGGGTGGCGCCGGTAGTATACCGCGACGGTGTCGGGAAAAATGTGCTTTGGGCTGGTTTCGAAAATGCGCAGCAGATAGTCGGCGTCTTCGCCCTGCCGGAACTCCTCGTCGAAAGCACCTGTACGGTCGATGAGTGCCCTGCGGAATATCCCGGCGCTAAGGCTGACGCCGCGCACGGTGGGACCTGCGCCGCCCGGTGCCGGCTGCAGGGCTTCGTCGTCCATGAGATCGACGCGCGTCATCAGCGAGTAGGTCAGCTCGAGCGCAGGGTCGGCCGCGAACAGGGGTAGGCCAGCCTTGAATCGTCCAGCCGGCGAGACGTCGTCCGAATCCAGGAACGACACCAGTTCGGTTTGCGGCAGCAACTGCCTCAGCCCTGTGTTGCGCGCGTTGGCCACGCCCTGGTTTGCCTGCTGGAACAGGCGGATGCACGACGCTTCCCGCATGATGGCGCGGACTGCTTCAACGGAGCTGTCCGTCGAGCCATCGTCGACAACGATGATATCGAGATCGGCATCGTCGCGTTGCCTGAGCAGGGACCGCAACGTCGAAACGACATAGATCTCCCGATTGCAGACCGGCACGATGACGCTCAACTTCATGCGGAGCCCCGAAGGACGAAATCCGCAATCGTGCCGGCGATCTCGCGCGGCTCGGTCCCCAGCGACAGCCGGTAGCATGGCAGATCGCGGGTAAGCTCGCTGAAAAAGCGAAAGCCCGCTTCCCGCTCGCCCGGCATCTGCACGATTCCTGACGGCGCCAGGGCGATCATGGCATCCTTGCGCGATATGGGCATGACCGAGCTTCTCGCACCTCCCCTGATATGGGGCACTATCAAAGCAATAATGTCCAGACTTGGAGGAGTTGGTCGAGGCGCGATCTCGTTGATGTGAAAGGCATGCTTGCCTTGCCAGTTCAGCGGTTGGTACGACTTTAGCCGCTCCTCCAGCTTCAGCCGCTTGAAGCCCTCCGGATCCTGCTTGAGCGTGGCAAACAGCGGATAGGCCGTCACCCCCCCGGTCCGGTCGATCAGCACATAGTCGTCGCCGACGCTATCGAGCCCATTGAGCAGGCCGGCGACGACTGTTCCCGATTTTCCGGCTCCCCCGGAGCCCGCCAGCAACACGCCCTTGCCATCGATGCCCAGCGTGCCGGCATGGGTAAGCCGCATGCCGCGCGCCGCATATTCCCAATGCAGGAAGGCGCGCAGCGGCGCCGCCTGTTCCCATGGCGGAAAGGCCTCGGCCGCCATCATCAGCTGCGCCCCGACATGGCGTTGCGGATCATGGAACTGCCAGAAATCGAGGTCATGATAGTAGCTGCCGCGCAATCCGGCCTCTTCCAGCCGGTTGGCAAAGGCATGATGGTTGTAATCGCCTCGGCCCCAGGTGGCCGGGGCGGGAACGCCGTCGATGGCCGGGTGGGCGACGAAAATGCGGCAGCCGTCAGATGCAGACGGATTTTCCGGGGCCGGTATGAAGGCATGGCTCATGGCTTCCGCCAGCGTGCCATGGTCGAGGTGGACACTCAGGTCCAGTCCCGGCAACCGCACCCCGGCGGTAACGGGATAGAAGGCGGCGGCGCTTTCCGCGGCCGCCAGCACATGGCGGGCATAATCCGGCAGGGTTTGCAGCGTGATCAAAGGCATGTGTTGGTTGTTCAGCGTCCAGAATTGCGCCGGGTCGCCTGATGCATGTCGCTCGGGGTGGCCCCGGTTTTGAGACGACGACATGCATAAAAACAAAGACCTAAAGCGCGTCGCCTGAGTCCGTTCAAATGCGACGCGCTTTAGGGAAACGATTATGCCTGTTTCACCGCCGGCCAGCCGAGAGGTTCCTCGACCTCATGGATCGGGTCGACAATGATGAGATCGGCAAGGTCGTCATGGACATCGACCTTGAGCGGCTCATTGCTGGCAGCAAGCGCAGCCGACAGCTCGCCCGAAAGCGGTTGTGCCGGTCTTTCGGCTGGCGCAAGCAACCCGAAATCGAGCAGTCGGGCAACGAAGCTTTCGAGGTCGGCCAGGCTTATTTTTGCGGCGCCCGCGGCAGCTCCGACCAGTGCTTCAGTGGCGACGCCGGACGACAAAGCCTGCCAGACCCGGCTGCCGGAATCGGAAAAGCCGAAATACTTACCGTTCGAAAGATCGAGAACGACGGCTTCGCCATCGAATGATTCGAAAACGATGTCCTTGCTTGCGACCGCGTAGACCCGCTGTTGCATCGCTCTGTCCCCCGTTCCATGCGCCCATGAAGGGATGCGCCGGTTTCACGGTCTGCCCAGCCCTTCCTAAGTGCGTCTAAATCACTCGGCCCATGCTTGGCAAGACAAAGACCCGCGAACACAACGCCTGCGTCGGCGACCGTTGCGGCGAAGTCGACCGGCTCAAGCCTCGATTTCGAGCGCCGACAACGGTTTCGAGCAGCAGGCAAGGATGAAACCGTCATCGATCTCGTGGTCGAGGATGCCGCCATTGTGGCTTATCTCGACTTCGCCGGAGACCTTCTTCACCTTGCAGGTGCCGCACAGGCCGAACTCGCAGGCGGCGGGTATCCGCACGCCCGAGCTGCGCGCGGTCTGCAGCACGGTCTGGCCGGCGACGCATTCGGCATCGACCTCCGAAAGCGAGAAGCGGATCGGCGTCACGGCTTCGACAGGTGCAGCGATGCCGTCCTCGACCGGGGAGGCAATCGGCGCCGGAATTTCCTCCACCACAGGCGCGGCAAAGCTCTCCTGATGGTATTTCGTCATGTCGAAGCCGGCGGCATCCAGCATGCCGCGCACGGCGCGCATGAACGGATCGGGGCCGCAGCAGAAGATTTCGCGCTCGCGGAAATCCGGAGCCAGCAAGGGCAGCCGGATCGCGTCGATGCGCCCCATATGACCGTACCAGCCCTCGCGGCTGGAACGTTCCTCGATCATGAAGCCGAGCGACAGGCCGGGCATATGGCCGCCGAGCAGTTCGAGTTCCTTGCGGAAGATGATCTCTTCGGCACGCCGCGCGCAGTTGACGAAACCGACATCGGTCCATGGCGCGCAGTCGTTCAGCCAGCGCAGCATCGACATCATCGGCGTCACGCCGGAGCCAGCCGAAATGAACAGGTATTTGGCCGCCGGGTGGCTGTGCAACGAGAAGTCGCCCGCCGGTCCATAGGCCTTGACGTGCGAACCGGGTGCCAGATTGTCGAACATCCAGCGCGTGCCGATGCTGCCGGCCTGCGCCTTGATCGTCACCGCGATCGAAAACGGCCGCGATGGCGACGACGACAGCGTGTAGGTGCGCATCAGCGGCCCGTCCGGTGTCGGCAGTTCCAGCGTCAGGAACTGGCCCGGCTTGTAGCGGAACCAGGTCTGGTTGTCGGAGCGGAAGGTGAAGGTCTTGACGTCGGGCGCCTCGTCGCTGACGCCGATCACTTCCAGCACCTGCAGCCTGTCGTTCCACGGCGCCATCTGGTCGAGATGGCGATAGAGCCCAAGATCCGTCATCGCATTCATCCTCTGGTCCCTCTTCGCCTGCTCCAGCTCACGCGACGCTGCGCAGCGCCGGCCGGCCGCCTTCGGCAAGGCGCGGGCCGATGAAGGCCGCGTACCATTCGACGAACTGGATCACGCCGCCCTCATGCAGCTCCGAATAGGGGCCGGGCTCATAGGCCGGCGACAGGATGCCGAAGGCGTTTTCCTCGACGATGCGGCGGTCCTGGTCGTTGGTCTCGGTCCAGACGTGGGTGAGCTCTTCAAGGTTGTAGTCGACGCCCTCGACCGCATCCTTGTGCACCAGCCACTTGGTCGTCACCGCGGTTTCGGTGGCGCTGATCGGCAGCACCCGGAAGGTGACCGCATGGTCGATCAGGATGTGGTTCCAGGTCGTCGGATAGTGGTAGTGCATCAAGGTGCCGATGCGGTCGGCGGCAACAGTGTCGGACAGGTTCTTCGTCACCGCGCGCTTTCCCGACATCGTGTAGCTGACGGCATCGCGCAGCAGCGGCGCGCGGGTGGCGCGGTATTGCCCGGCCGGATCGATGCGGAACTTGCTCGGCAGGCCCGCCGCCTCGCATTTCCCCCAGTGCGCCAGCATCTCCGGATCGCTGTCGGCGCCCTGCACGCCGGTCACCGTCGGCGCTTCGGGGAATGTCTTGCACAGCTCTGGATGATTGCCGGCGCAGTGATAGCATTCGCGGTTGTTTTCCCAGACCAGCTTCCAGTTGCCCTTCTCGATGATGGTGCTCTCGAAGGCGACCTTGGCTTCATTCAGCCGGTGCGGCTTGAGGTAGGGCTCTATCATGGCGCGCATCGGCGCAAAGTCGGCAGGTTCTTTCGCCAGGCAGATGAAGATGTAGCCGCCGACGCTCTCGCAGGCGACGGGCTTCAGGCCGAACTGGCTCTTGTCGAAACCGTCGGCCATCTGGCGGGCAAACAGCAGCCGGCCGTCAAGCTCGTAGGTCCACTGGTGATAGGGGCAGACAAGCTTTGCCGCCATGCCCTTCTCAGTGTTGCAGACACGGCTGCCGCGATGGCGGCAGGAATTGTGAAAGGCGTTGATGTTGCCCTTCCGGTCGCGGACCAGCACCACCGGATAATCGCCGATCTGCACGGTGATATAGCTGCCGGGCTTCGGCAGTTCGCAATCATGGCCGATGAACAGCCAGTCGCGATACCAGATAAGCTCCATGTCGAGCTTGAAATAGTCCGGGTCGGTGTAGAAGGGCTGTTCCAGCGAAAAGCCTTGCTTGCGGCCGTTCAGGAGCCTCAGCATGTCGTTGCGCGTATCCATAGTTCTGTCCTCGTGGTTTAAGGACTGAACTTGGTGGTGATGGAGGAAGGATCGGACGCAGGCCGGCGCGGCGCCGGACATGCACTATCCACCTCTTGACCGCCCACCGCGATCAGTCGAGTCTATGCATCTCGGGCTGGTTTCCGGGCTCTGGAGTTGTCCTTGCGGACCATCGCGACACCTTCCCAGGCTCTTGCCCAGTGGTCTCCCGTTGCGACTTCAACTCCACCACCGTTGCGGGGGCAGCGCCGGATTCTGACCGGCTTCCCAATTCTCCGCTGCGTCGTCACGAAGCGGCACCTGAGATGCGATCATCTAATCACGGCAGCGATCGCGACGTCGGCATGAAAGCGACATCGTATCCATGCGGCGCGACACGCGCGGCATACGCTCCCCGCCGCCGGTCAAAGAGCTGAGACGTTTCTTGCGACGCCATCATGCCGTTTCGAATCGCTGCGGATCCAGTTCGATCGGGGGCAAAAAGGGCTCAACGGTATCGAAAAGTTACTATTAGCAACCTCTAATCGAACCGAACGGTTCGTTTCGGTTGACAATGCGTGCAGGACGGTGTGAACGACGGCCCGGAAACCGACACCGGAGCGAACCACTCGGTTCGACATAAGCAACTGAAAACAATACAATAAACAGCCATGAAGGAACTTCCTGGTACAATTTCAAGGTGCAGGAGCGTGGTCCACACGGAACAACTTCGTGATTGGAAACCAGCCTTTGGCTTTCCCACATCGGGGCTGTCCGAACGACGCGAATTCCTCCCAAGACACGCCGCTAGACGGACAGACAAACTGGAGTACTAAAAATGAAAAAGATCATCCTCACTGCCGCAGCCGTTTTGGCGATCACCGGCAGCGCCTTCGCCGGTAGCGACAATTACGGTTCCAATGGTGCGAACCAGCCAGCCGTCTCGGTCGACAGCTCGTATACGGCTTCCATTCAGAAGCCGGCGCACGCTGACAAGCAGCCTGTCGTTCAGGGCGCCGACCGCGACCTCTACGGCAATCGCTGATCCCGACCAAAGAAGGGCGGCTAACCCGTCGCTCTCGGGATCCCAAAAAATTCAGGAGTATTTGAAATGAAAAAGATCATCCTTGCTGCCGCCGCCGTTTTGGCCATCTCCGGCAGCGCTTTCGCCGGCAGCGACAACTACGGTTCGAACGGCGCCAACCAGCCTGCGATTACGTCGACCGATAGTGGCCATACGGCTTCGGTTGAGAAGTCGGCTCCAGCCGAGCAGACGCCTGCCCACGGTGCCGACCGTAACCTTTTCGGCCGTTAAAAGCCGGTTCCCAGCACGCGGCGGGCTTATCCGCTGCAGCTAGCGGCATCAGAAAAATTCAGGAGACTAAAATGAAGAAGATCGTTCTTGCCACCGCAGCCCTTCTGGCTGTTTCGAGCGCTGCCTTTGCCGGCAGCGACAATTATGGCTCCAATGGCGCCAACCAGCCGGCCGCTGCCGTCGACACCACCCGCACTTCGTCGACCGGCACCAACTCGGCGGTCTACAAGCTGCTGAACTCGTCGAACGACCAACAGAAGTTCGTTCCTCAGAGCAGCGACAGGGATCGGTTCGGCAACAACTAACAGCCGAAGCTTAAAAAAGAGCGGCGGGCCAGGCCCGCCGCTCTTTTTCATGCCTGTACGACGCAGCTATCTCAAGCCGCCTTCACTTCCACCGGCTTGAGCGAGAAGGAGTGCCCATCGGCGTCGAAGATGTGCAGGTCCCCGGCATCCGCGGTCAGTCGCAGCTTTGCCCCGCGCTTGACCTCGACATTGCCGGGCAGCTTGGTCACCAACGGCAGGTCGGCGCGGCCGATATCGACATAGACAAGCTGCACCTCGCCGAGTTGCTCGACATAGTCCACCACGCCCTCGAAAAGATATTCCGCGCCGGTGGCGGCCGACAGATCCTCCGGCCGCACGCCGAAGCTGACTGGCGCACCCTTTGCTGACGCCGGCGTTGCGATCGGCACCGTTGCCTTGCGGCCGCCGACATGGCTGACGATTGTCGGGTTGCCCGTCCTGTCGATTGTCGCCGGCAGGATGTTCATGGCCGGCGAGCCTATGAACTGGGCAACGAACAGATTGCCGGGCTTCTTGTAGAGGTCCATCGGCGTGCCGACCTGCTCGATATGGCCATCCTTCAGCACGACGATGCGGTCGGCGAGCGTCATCGCTTCGACCTGATCGTGGGTGACGTAGATCATGGTCGTGGCAGGCATCGATTCCTTGAGCTTGGCGATCTCGATGCGGGTCGCGACGCGCAGCGCCGCGTCGAGATTCGACAGCGGCTCGTCGAACAGGAACACTTTCGGATTGCGCACGATGGCGCGACCGATGGCGACACGCTGGCGCTGGCCGCCCGACATCGCCTTGGGCAGGCGGTCGAGATATTTGGTCAGCTGCAGGATCTCCGCTGCCTGCCGCACCCGCTTGTCGATCTCGGCCTTGCTTTCCTTGCCGATCTTCATCGAGAAGGCCATGTTGTCGTAGACGGTCATGTGCGGATAGAGCGCATAGGACTGGAACACCATGGCGATGCCGCGCTTGGAAGGCGGCACATCGTTCACCACCTCGCCGGCGATCTTCAGCTCGCCGGAGGTGATCTCCTCAAGCCCGGCGATGGACCGCAGCAAGGTCGACTTGCCGCAACCCGACGGGCCGACGAAGACGATGAACTCGCCCGACTTTATGTCGAGGTCGATGCCGTGGAGAATGTGCAGATTGCCGTATGATTTCTTCACCTGTCTCAGCGTGACATCGGCCATAATTTCCTCCCAGTGATTTCCCTAGAGAACCTGGATTTCCTCAAAAAATCCAGTTTCGTCAAAAACTCAGTCGATGCGCCCGAACCAGGCGCCGTAGCCGCCGAGGCGGATGGAACCTGTGCCGGATTGTCCCGAAAAACCGTGCCCGGCCAATGGCAGCAGCGCCTGACCACCGAGATCGACCTCGGCCGGCTTGCTGGCCAGATTGAAGACGCAGACGATCTGCTCATTGCCCTCACGGCGGGTGAAGGCGACGGTGTCGCCCTCGCTTTCGATGAACTCGATGTCGCCTTTGGCCAGGGCCGGATGCTGGCGGCGGAAACCGAGAAAGCGCCGGTAGTGCTCGAGCAGCGAGGCCGCGTCGCCCTGCTGAACATTGACCGCTTGCGACAAGTGCTTGCCCGGCACCGGCAGCCAGGGCTTGGCCGTCGAAAAGCCGGCATTGCTGGCGGTTGCATCCCACACCATCGGCGTGCGGCAGCCGTCGCGGCCCTTGAATTCGGGCCAGAAGCGAATGCCGTAGGGGTCCTGCAGATCCTCGAGCTGCAACTCGGCTTCGCCAAGCCCAAGCTCCTCTCCCTGATAGAGGCAGACCGAACCGCGCAGCGACATCAGCAGCGCCGAGATAACCTTCAGATAGGCGGCCGGGTCGGCCTCGTCGGCGGCCCAGCGCGAGGCCGGACGCATCACGTCGTGGTTGGAAAAGGCCCAGCACGACCAGCCGTCACTGGCGACTTTGCCGAAGGCTTCCAGCACCTCGCGCACCTTGGCGGCGCTGATCTTTTCCGGCGCCAGGAAATCGAAGGAATAGCACATGTGGACGCGTTTGCCGCAGGCGGTGTAGGCGGCGACCACTTCCAGCCCGCGTTGCGAATCGCCGACTTCGCCGACTGCGGCGGTTGCCGGATATTCGTCGAGCAGCGCCCGGAACCGTTCGAGGAAGGCAAGGTTTTCCGGCCGGCTCTTGTCGTAGATATGGTCCTGGTAGTTGTAGGGATTGACCGCAGGTGCTGTCTGGTCGTTGCGCTCTTCGGGCGGCAGCGGCGGATTGTTCTCCAGCCCCTGGCTGTGGAAGTAGAAATTGATGGTGTCGAGGCGGAAGCCGTCGACGCCGCGCTCCAGCCAGAAGCGGGTGACGTCGAGCAGCGCGTCCTGGACTTCCAGATTGTGGAAGTTGAGATCGGGCTGCTCGGACAGGAAATTATGCAGGTAATATTGCTGGCGGCTGGTGTCCCACTGCCAGGCCGAGCCGCCGAAGATCGACAGCCAGTTGTTGGGCGGCGTGCCGTCCGGCCTGGCGTCGGCCCAGACATACCAGTCGGCCTTCGGATTGCCGCGGCTGGCGCGGCTCTCCTTGAACCATGGATGGTTGTCGGCGGTGTGCGACAGCACCTCGTCGATCATCACCTTGAGGCCGAGGTGATGGGCTTCCGCAACCAGCGCGTCGAAATCGGCGAGCGTCCCGAACATCGGGTCGACGTCGCAATAGTCCGACACATCGTAGCCGAAATCCTTCATCGGCGACTTGAAGAAGGGCGAAATCCAGATGGCGTCGACGCCGAGCGAGGCGATGTAGGTCAGCCTGCGGATGATGCCCTTGAGGTCGCCGATGCCGTCGCCATTGGAGTCCTGATAGGAGCGCGGATATATCTGGTAGATCACCGCGCCCCGCCACCAGTCGCGACCGACGGCGAGATCGGGCTTCGAGGTCGCCTTCAAAGCGGCTTGCATAAGTCTCAACCTCCTTTGACCGAGCCGGCCAGCAGCCCGCGGACGAAATAGCGCTGCAGCGAGAAGAACACGATCAGCGGCACGATAATGGTGACGAAGGCCGATGTCGTCAGGATTTCCCAGTCGCCGCCGCGCGAGCCGAGCAGTGCGTTGAGCTTCGCGGTCAGCACGATCTGATCCCCTTCGGTACCGAGGAAAACCATTGCCACCAATAAGTCGTTCCACACCCACAGGAACTGGAAGATCGCAAAGGACGCCAGCACCGGGAAGGACAGCGGCAGCACGATCTTGACGAAGATTTCGAAATCGCTGGCGCCGTCGATGCGCGCCGATTCCATGATCTCGCGCGGCAGGCCGGCAATATAGCTGCGCAGGAGATAGATGGCGAAGGGCAGGCCGAAGCCGGTATGCGCCAGCCAGATGCCGAGATAGGTTTTCGACGGCACACCGAAGAAGATGCCGACGCCGTTGTAGATCTTCAAAAGCGGGATCAAGGACATCTGCAGCGGCACGACCAGCAGGCCGATGATTGTGGCGATCAGCAAGGCGCGGCCGGGAAAACGCATCCACGCCAATGCATAGGCGGCGAAGGCGGCGATCAGGATCGGGATGACCGTCGCCGGGATGGTGACGGTCAGCGAGTTTATGAACGAGCGGCCGATGCCCTCCGAAAACAGCACGGTCTTGTAATTGTCGGTGGTGAATTTCGGTGGCGCCGACGAGGCGTAATAGACGCGCTGGCCACGGTCGCCTTCGAAAGCCTTGGGCGAACTCATGACGAACGTTCCGTCGGCATTGAGCTGCAAGGTCACGCCGTCGCCGAGATCGGCAGTGGTGCCGGCCGGATATTGCGTCGGTGCCGCCGACTTGACGCCGAAGGCGCTGATGTTGCGCGCAGCACCGTCGCCGAAGATATTGCCGGCAAGCACGAACTTGCCGTCCTTCTCGACCTGCGCCGAGGCCGGCGGCAGGCGGCCGGCTTCAGTCTGGCTGGAGCTGGAGAACGAGTTCCACCAGCCCGAGGCGATGATCTGGTCCTTGTCGCGCAGCGACGAGACCAGGATGCCGAGCGTCGGCACGGTCCAGACGGCGACGAAGACAAGCACGGCGATGTGGACGCCGAAGCGGCTGGCAAAGGACTTTCCGGTCGCGACGGCCATCTCAATGTCCTCCCGTCTCTTTGTTCGCCTGGCGGATGTTCCAGACCATGATCGGGATGACCGCGATCATGATGATGATGGCGATGGTGGCGCCGCGGCCGAAATCGCCGCCGCCGCGGAACATCCAATCGAACATCAGATTGGCCAGCACCTGGCTGTTCCATTGGCCGTTGGTCATGGTCAGCACGATGTCGAACACTTTCAGCACCAGGATGGTGATCGTCGTCCAGACCACGGCGATGGTGCCCCAGATCTGCGGCACCATGATCTTCCAGAAGATCTGGAACGGATTGGCGCCGTCGATGACCGCGGCTTCAAGCGTCTCTTCGGGGATGCCGCGCAACGCCGAAGACAGGATGACCATGGCAAAGCCGGTCTGGATCCAGATCAGGATGATCATCAGGAAGAAATTGTTCCAGAACGGCAGCGATATCCAGACCTGCGGCTGGCCGCCGAAATACTGGATGATGGCGTTGAGCAGGCCGATCTGCGTCTGGCCCTCGCCGCGATATTCGTAGATGAATTTCCAGATCACGCTGGCGCCGACGAAGGAGATCGCCAGCGGCAGGAAGATCAGGCTCTTGGCGATTGTGCCCCACCAGATCTTGTCCGTGAGCACGGCGATTATCAACCCTAGAAAGGTGCAGGCGGCGGGCACCACCGCCAGCCAGATGATGTTATTCAGGATCGAGTTGCGGAACTCGCGGTCGCCGAACGCCCATTCATAGTTGGCGAAGCCGACAAAATGCTGGCCGCCGCGGTCGAGGAAGGACAGCCAGAGCGTCGCCACCACCGGATAGATCAGGTAGACGGTGAGGATGATCATCGCCGGGCCGACGAACAGCCACGGACGGACCAGTCCTTGCCGGCGCAGATTGTCGATGGCCGCAGCCCCGGCCACGCCGCGCGACGGGAATATCAGGTCGACCAGCTTGTTGGCGCCCCAGAAATAGGCGACGCAGCCGCCGACGCCGATGATGATGACAAAAATGGCCGATAAGATCTGAGCAGCCATGGGTCCCTCTTCCCTGCGCATGATCGGCCGGGCCTTGAACAGCCCTGGCGATGTGGCTCTGCGCCGATTTAAGTTATTCTGAAACGAACGAACGCAAATCGGTCCGGCGTAAGGCGCCGGTCGGATCCGGGCCATAGCGGCCCGGACCCAGTCTGTGGAGGAAGTCCTGAATTTGCCGCCAAAGCGGCTGATTACTTGGCAGTGGTTACTTGCCAGCTGACTGCTTGCCAGCTGACTACTTGATAGCGTCCCAGCTCTTCTGGATGTCGGTGGCGACATCCTGCGCCGACTTGCCGCCGACCAGATCGATCATGCCGGTCCAGAAGGCGCCGGCGCCGATCTTGCCCGGCATCAGGTCCGAACCGTCGAAGCGGAAGGTCGAGGCATTGGCAAGGATATCGCCCTGCTTCTTCAGCGCGTCGCTGGCATAGGCATCCTTGTTGACCGACTTAAGCGGCGTGACGAAGCCGCCCTGGGCCATCCAGATTTCATGTGCCAGCGGCATTTTCAGGAATTCGATGAACGCGCGTGCACCCTTCGAGTCCTTGGTGATCATGGCCAGCGTGCCGGCGCCGAGCACAGGCGTGCCCAGCTCGGGCTTGGATGCATAGGGCGGGAAGTAGAAGAAGTCGGCGTCCTGTCCAACCTTTGTGCCTTCCGGGAAGAAGGTCGGGATGAACGATGCCTGATGGTGCAGGTAGCATTTCGGCGGCACCGAGAAGAGGCCCTTCGGGCTGTCGCGGAAGTCGGTCGCGGCAACCGCCTTGGCCCCGCCGTCGACCATCTTGTCGTCGGTCGCGATCTTGCCGAAAATGTCGATGGCGTTGACCACCGCCGGATCGTTGAACGGGATCTCGTTCTTTACCCACTTGTCATACACGTCGGGCGCCTGGGTGCGCAGCATGATGTCTTCGACCCAGTCGGTCGCCGGCCAGCCGGTAGCGCCGCCTGAGCCGAGGCCGATGCACCACGGCGTGCCGCCGTCGGCGATGATCTTCTTCTCGAGATCGGCGAGCTCTTCCTGGGTCTTGGGAACCTTGTAGCCGGCTTCCTCGAAATTGTCCGGCGAGTACCAGACCAGCGATTTCACGTCGGCCTTGTAGGGAAAGGCGAAGAAGCCCGGCTTGCCGTCCTTGTCCTTGAAGGTGCCGAGATCGACCCATGACTGGCCGGCGCCGTAATTGTCCTTGATCCATTTGGCGGTGTCGTCGCCCAGCGGCGTCAAAAGGCCCTTGGACGCCAGATCCTGGATCAGGCCCGGCTGCGGCAGTACGGCGATATTGGGCGGGCTGCCGGCCTGGGTATCGATGACGATCTGCTGTTCGTAATTTTCCGACGAGGAGTATTTGATCTCGGCGCCGGTGGCTTCCTGAAAATATTCGAGAACAGTGCGGATGAGGCCTTCGTCCTCGCCGCGCCAGGGCCCGAAGATAGTCAGTGTCTCGCCCTTGAGATCGACCTTCTTCAGTTCTTCGTAATTGGCCCAGTTGAAGCGCTTGTCTTCCCCGGGCTTGAACTTCAGTTCGGCTTGCGCCGGCAGGGACAAGGCGAGCGTGGCAAACGCTGCGCCAAGCAGAAGCATCTTCTTCATCGGTATTCCTCCCAGTGTGGACACATACACCCGGACGGAACCTCCATTCCGCCCGCCGACGCTGCAGGACTGTGACTCGTTCAGAAAGGAACCGCAACCTTTCGAAGAGTCTTCCAAAGCGCTTTGGTCTTTTTGATCTCGCCATTGAATCGGCTGGAAGTCAAGAGGGCGGTGGGCTAATCGATTTAATTTCGAGCTGGAAGACTTGGTAAAGTGCGCTGCAGCATAGTTTTACGGCGGTGCAGCAGCGTATTAAGCTTCAAACTGGCCTGACCAGTGCGTATGGTCGACCAGCTTGGCCGCGCCCATTGTGGCGCCGCGTGGCTTCAAAATTAAAAGCGCTTTGAGGCTTGGAGGCCTCCCGGTGAACCTGAAGCAGCTCTCTCATATGCTGGCCCTGTCGCAGACAACGGTAAGCCGTGCGCTCAACGGCTATCCCGAGGTCAACGAGGAAACCCGCCGGCGTGTGGTGGATGCCGCCAAGCGCCACGGCTACCGGCCCAACCCGAGCGCGCGCCGGCTGGCGACCGGCAAGACGGGCATGATCGGTTATGTCCTGCCGACGGGCGCCTCCGTCGACATCGACCCGCATTTCGTCGAATTCCTCTCCGGCCTCGGCGACTATGCCCGCTCGCACGAGCTCGACCTGGTGCTGTCGCCGGCCGATGCCGACGACCAGGAAACCACCTATCGCCGCATCGTCGCCAACCGACAGGTCGACGCCGTCTACATCTCCTCGCCGCGCCCGGCCGACCGGCGGGTGGCGCTGGTCAACACGCTCGGCATTCCCTTCATCGTCCATGGCCGCAGCGAGGGTTCCGATTTCGACTACCCTTTCACCGACATTGACAATGAGGGCGGCTTCCACGATGCGGCCCGGCTGCTGGTTCAGCTCGGCCACCGGCGGCTGGCGCTGATCAATGGCGACGACCGCGAGACCTTCGCCATCCACCGCGAGCGCGGCATGCGCAGGGCGCTGGCCGCGAGCGGCCTGACGCTCGGCGAGCGCCATGTCTGTTCACTCACCATGACCGAGGAGAACGGCTACCGCGCCGCCAGGCGCCTGCTCGAACAGAGCGAGCGGCCGACGGCGATCGCCTGCTCCAGCCTGATCATGTCGCTCGGCGTCGTGCGCGCGGTGCGCGACCTTGGCCTGACCATTCCCGGCGACCTGTCGTTGATTGCCCATGACGACGTCTTTCCATGGCTGAAGCCGGAGAATTTTTCCGTGCCGCTGTCGACGACGCGCTCGTCGATCCGCCTCGCCGGCGCCCGCATCGCCAAACGCCTGGCAGCGCGCATTTCCGGCTTGGAAGAAGGGGCGCGGGGCGAGGTCTGGCCTGTCGACCTGGTGGTGAGAGGCTCGGTCGCCGGCGCGCCGGTTTAGGGATTAATCCAATTGCTCCGCTGGGCAAGTTCACCCATGTGGATGTTGCCCGCAGATAGATTGACTTCGTTGGGACAACGGTCTGCCTGGACCTGTCCTTGATTTGGCTTCGAGTGGGTGGCAACCAGTAAGCCAGAGCCATCAACCAGTCCTCAGGGTGCGCCACTTGCCCATATTCCCGTTCTCCGAAACGGATCCAATCCGGCATCCTGGCCCACCGCCGAAAACGTCGGAGGTGGTCATTGTCGGTGGCGGCATCATCGGTGTGACGACGGCGCTTTTCCTGGCACAGCGGAACATCCCGGTGACGCTGCTGGAAAAAGGGCGCATTGCGGCCGAACAGTCGTCCCGAAACTGGGGCTGGATTCGAAAGCAGGGACGCGACGCCGACGAGCTGCCCATCGTCATCGAGGCGATTCGCCTGTGGCGGCAACTGGCTGAGGAATGCGGCGAGGACATCGGCCTGACCCAGACAGGTGTGACCTACCTGGCGAACACCGACAAGGACATGGCCGGGTTCGAAGCCTTCATGAAGATCGCCGCGATCCATGCGCTCGACACCCGTCTCCTGGATGCAGACGAAACCGCGACACTCATCAAAGGCATGTCGCGCAAATTCAAGAGCGCGATGACGACGCCCTCCGACATGCGCGCGGAGCCTTGGCTGGCGGTGCCCGCACTTGCCCGGCTCGCCGTGCGAAAAGGCGTCAAAATCGTCGAGAATTGCGCAGCGCGAACCCTCGAACTCTCAGGCGGCAAGGTCAAGGGCGTGTGGACCGAGGCGGGGTATGTCGAGGCCTCCAGCGTGCTGGTCGCCGGCGGCGCCTGGTCATCTCTGTTCTTGCGCAGACACGGCATCTCCATCCCCCAGCTCAGCGTCAGAGTAACCGCAGCCGCAACGGAGCCCATGCCTGAGGTCTATGCCGGTGCGGCGGCCGACGAACACATCGCGTTCCGGCGCAGGCAGGATGGCGGATATACGCTCGCCGCGGGCGGCAGCCATTTGCTTTATTTGGGGCCTGACGCATTCCGGCACGCCACCAAATACCTTCCCGCCCTCAGGGATAACCCGTTCGGGACGCGCTACTTTCCGTTCGCCCCGTCAGGTTACCCTGATGCGTGGTCGACGCCGCGCGATTGGGCGCCGGATTCCGTCAGTCCTTTCGAAAAAATGCGGGTGCTGAACCCGCCCCCTGAACGAGCCGGTCTGCGTTCGATAGAACGCAATTTCGGACGTCTTTTTCCACAGCTCGAAACAGTTCGCCTGAAGGCAGGCTGGGGCGGCATGATCGACGCCATGCCGGACGTCGTCCCCATCGTGGATCATGTGCAGGCCGTCGGCGGTCTTTTCGTCGCGACGGGAATGAGCGGTCACGGCTTCGGTATCGGGCCTGGCATAGGCCGTGTCGTTGCCGACCTGATCCAGGGAAACCAGACGGGGCACGACCTCAGCCGCTTCCGGCTGTCACGCTTCCATGATGGCAGCCCTGTCCGGCTGGGCCCGGCGCTCTGAATTGGTGGCGCGAATTTCGCCCGGTTTACTTGTTCGCCGCCGCCTTCGTATCCAGCAGCCCATAACCGAAATCATTGTCCCGTCCCTTCGGACCGAGATCCCTGGCGGTGGCGGCCAGCGCCTTTTCGATGTCGTCGGCGGAGCGCTCGGGTGAAGCGTGGATCAAATTGGCGATAGCGCCGGACACGATCGCGGCGGCAAACGAGGTGCCGGTGACGACGTCAGAGCCGGCGCCGCTCGGCGCCACCATCTCGACGCCGGGCGCCGAGATGAAGACATAAGCGCCGCGATTGGCCTGCTGCATCAGCCCGTCCTTGGCGTCGGTGGCGGTGACCGCGATCACGCCGTCATAGGCGGCGGGGTAGCCATAGGGCGCTTTCGGCCCGTTGTTGCCGGCAGCAGCGACCAGGATGATGCCGAGCCCGCGCGCATTGCGGCAGGCGGTGGCGAGCAGATCGTTCTTGGGGCCGACGAAACTCATATTGATGATGCTGACATTCTGGTCCGCCGCCCAGTCGAGCGCCGACAGGATGACATCCATGGTCGACCTGCCGTCCTCGAAGGCGCGGGCGTGATAGATCCTGGCGCCGGGCGCCATGCCTTCGAGCGCGCCGACGCCGGCGATCAGCCCGTCGACCGAGGTACCGTGGTCACGCTTTTCGACCGGCACGTTGGGCATGGCGTCGAACTGGTCGGCAATGACGCCGGTCAGCGCCGGATTGGTGTCGTCTATGCCGGTGTCGATGACGGCGATGCGCACGTTTTCGCCACTGGCTTGCTTGTTGTCGAGCTGAATGCGCTCGAAGGCATAGTTGACGATGCCGGCCGCCTGCTGCAGCGAATAGATATGGTTTGGCTCGCGCCGCAGGGTGCGGCCATCGGCGGCCAGCTGCGCCAGCACGGCGCCGACCGGGCGGCCGTCGGGAATGCCGAAGCGCACCAGCGTGGTGCCGAGCAGCCGCGACTGGCGCTGCGAGCGCACTTCAAGGCCGAAGGAGGCGGCGATCTGCTGGACGGCGCCGGCATCGCCGTCGACGGTCACCAGCACCTCGTCGGGCACGAACTCGCCGGCGATGGCACGGCGCGGCGCGGTCGCGACAAGATCGGTCGGCGAAACGATCGCCCCGCCGGCGGGTGGCCCGGCCTGCGTGTCGGCAGGCGGCGCTGACGGCCGCGGCGTCGGCACGGGCGCTACGGGAGCCGGTGGGTTGGGAAACAGGTCGACGATCAGGGCCGGAAGGGTAACTGCGCCTGGTTCGCCGCCGACGTTGGCCTCATTGCCGTCTTTCGGGCAGTCGGCAGCCGCCGCTCCGGCCGCGTCGGTGCAGTCGGCCCGGCCGGCATTGGGATCATTGGTCTGCGCCGACGCCGGCACGGCGACGATTGTCGTCGCCGCCACCAGGATCGCCGCAAATCGAATGACCGCCCTAGCTGCCATCAACCGGTTTCCTTCCCTCGATCACAGTCTCCGCGAACGGCTGGGCGGCAATAAGGCCGACGAGCCTGGTGTAGTCTGCTCCGGTCTTGACCGGGATGGCAATGCGGAAGACGCCCGAGGCGGCCGGCCCGCCGGCGATCTTCAGCGCGTTCTGGTCGAGGAAAACAGCGATGTCGGACATCTTCGCATCCGGCTTGAACTTGACCAGCGCGAACGGCAGTTTGGCCAGATCATCCTCGGCGCCGGCAATCTCGAAATCATGGCTCTTGCCGCCGGTCTGCACGTAGGACTGCACCACGACCAACGCCAGCAGCACCGCCGCTGCCGCCCAGGCGACACCGACCGGCACCGCCATGAAACGGCCGAGTGCCTGCGCCAGCCAGGAACGGCCCGCGGGAGCGCGGACCGGTCCGGCTTCGGCGTCGAGCGCCCTGGCAAAGCGGCTGAGCGCATCGGCCGGTGGCCGGATCGCCTCGTTGGCGGCGGTGGCGCCGGAGAATTCCGCCTCAGCCTCGCCAAGCGCCGCCATCGCCGCCGGATCGGACGCCAGCCATTCCTCGACGGCTTCGAGGTCCCAGCCTTCCAGCGAGCCGTTCAGGTAGAACGGCAGCAGCGTTTCCATTTCGTCACGGCGCGACATTTTTTCAGCGGCGCTCATGTCTTCAGGATTGCTCATGGCCACCCCCTGTCGTAACCGGCGGCCTTGAGGGCTTCGCCGAGTTTCTTGCGGGCGTAGAACATTCGGGTCTTGACAGTGGCGACCGGGATGCCGAGTACCTCGCCGATCTCCGTCACCGACTGTCCATGGTAATAGGCAAGGTCGATCACCGAGCGGTGTTCCTCCGGCAAGGCATCGACGAAGCGCCGCAAGGCGGCGCCCTTGTCTTCCTTCATGGTGGCGACTTCCGGCGTGTCGGCGCCATCGGGAACCTGCGCCGCATCATCGTCATCGATCCAGTCTTCTTTTTTCTTGCGCAGCATCGACAGCGCCTTGAACCGGGCGATGCCGAGCAGCCATGTCGAGACTTCCGAGCGCCCTTCGAAACCGGGCGCCTGGCGCCACAGCTCGAGAAAGACCTCGTTTGCGATATCGTCGGCCATCATTTCCGATCCCGTCTGGCGCACCACGAAGCGGTAGACCCGCGCGTGGTGACGCATGAACAGCAGCCGAACAGCGGCACGGTCGCCCTTCGCGACCCGGTCGACAAGCGCGCGATCAGTCTCGGTCGCTGCCGTCATGGCCGGTCGAGCCGCCTGGCTCCTGTCTGCTCTGTCGCCGATAGGTTCAAAAAGGTTCATCCTTCCGCCAAGGAATTTTGGCGAAGCTAACCGAAGAGAGGGAGTGTTGCCAGAGCGTCTGTCCAGCCGATAGATGGGTAACACTTTGAACCGGATACGTAGGTGACACTTCTCTCCCCCTATGCGTCCGCCGCAGCGCCAAGCGGATTGGTTGGCGCGGCGCTGCGGCGGACAAGCTTCATGTGCCGTGTGTC
>NZ_JAMYTN010000030.1:0-40752 GCF_040322455.1 Mesorhizobium sp. M0139 | reverse complement strand
GGATGATCTGCGCGAGCACAAGAAGCTCGCTCTACGCCAAGCCGCATGACCAGTTTCATGATCGCCCATTTTGCAGAACTTGACGCACACAACCCCGGAATGGCTGCTTGTCCGCCTCCAAAGCGAATCTCACCGCCTCCTCCACCCTCTCATGTGCATCATCTGCAATCGCCCAGAGTGTCGGGTTGAGAGCGTGTCTTTGCCTAGCATCCTCCAACAAGAGATCGACCATGCGCGGCAAGTCGGCAATAGTGGCGGCTCTGATAATAGCAGGCATATCGTTCCCACGTCGCAATGCGGATTACGCCAATCCTGTTGGCGGCGCCACGGCACCGAGCACCAAGAGACTCAAAGCTGCCTTAGCTGCTCTCGCAAATGAACTCCCGCTCGGCTGTGGAACTATCGGCCCGTATCAGGAAGAATCGCTCCTCGGCGATGACATGTTCGCCGTCGGGCAAATGAAGCACAAATTCTCGCTCTCACACCTGGGGCGCGACGCGATCCACAAGGATTCCGGTTTCCTCGCGCAGTTCGCGGATTGCGGCCTGTTCGAACGTCTCCCCCATGCTGCAAGCCTCCACCGGGCGTCGCCCAGTAGCTCTGCCCCGCGAGCGCGCCTTTAGATTGTGCTTACTCGAGAGAGACTTGCCCTCCGCGACCGAAGGCGGCATCTTCGCTGACCATGGGAGACGGTGCAGCCAAAAAGCCGAAGGTATATGGATCGGGAATGACGCCGTTCGGCGTCTTTCTTTTCGCCCAAACGTATCGGGCGAACGCTGATGCTCTTGCCTTGGTCTCCCCCCAAATTCGGCCGAGCATTTCCGATCATCCTCGCAGATTCCTCTACTTTCAAGCGTTAGAGCACTACCTGCGAAGCTTCCTCCTTCTCCAAGGAAAAACACCGGCTGACATCCGGGGCTATCAGCATCATTTCTTGGACATGCTGGACGAAGGAAGACACCTCGGGTTGGAGATGCCGAGCGAGGTAGAAGACTTCATCCGCTCGCGCACGGTCGCGAACGAATACACGCAGATCCGATACGACTACAAGCTTGACAAGGACGGGCCGCGTAGGACTGCGCGAACCATGGAGCGATTGCGGCTGGTGGTTTGGGAGATAGAGAAAGCCGTCGGTCTGGCTATCCGGAAGACGGGCATCGAGGCTGTGTATGGTGAACGACCATCGGCAAGTCCACTAAACGGATCGTTTGCCAAAGCATGAGGAGACCATTTCGGCTTCGGCACTGGCAACTCCCGCAGACCCACGGCGGCGCCAGGTTTTGTACGGCTGCCCGACCAGGTCGAACAGGGAACGAGGCGTCGGCCTCGGCAAAAGTGTCCGATCAGCAGATTATCGATTGGCTTCACGGCTTGCCTCTAGCATGCCGGGTCATTATTTCGGTGCTTGGCACAAAGCCCAAAGGTCATATGAGTGAATGGTCGTTCTACTCGTTCGACAAAAAGGGCTTCAGCTTCCAAAACTGGTTAGATGAGAATGCACCTGGGTACATCGTCTTAGAGCGACCAACATTCGATTTTACCCCCGTACCGGTCGAGATCTGCCAACAGATATTGAGCGACGTCCAGAAGTACGAGTCTAACTTTGGCTACATTCCAGTGATCATGGATTCGGGTGGGGTGGGCAGGACTGGTCAGGTGTGCCGGTGGATGAAAGCTGTGGAACGAAGCGACAGCTAACCCTGGCTTCATAGCCTAGGTTTGTAGCGCTCTTGACTGCCTGATCGCGCCGGATAAATTCCATGCCGTGCCTTGAGAGAAGCGGCCCTGGGCATCTTGACTAAGCCGCGTGATAACCGACGATGGGGGAGCCCTTACGTCGTAGACAACGAGCAGCACGGCTGCCCAACAAAACTCCTTGAACACATCAACTGGCCCGCTGACCTGCTCACGCAGTCGGCGGCCGAACGAACACGTTTGGAGATGGAGTCATGCGGATACAGAGTGGCTATTAGTGGGCGATTAGCATTCGGCAGGAGGATGATCGGCCCGAGATCATCGACGTAGGTTCTTATTCCTTTGGCCAAATGGCCAATCGTGTTGGGGATGCCGATCCATTCGACTTGATAGAATTCGAGCTACTGCAATGGCTTGATGCCAGCCTCTGGCCAACGGAGGGCGCCGTCGATCCATCGACAGTTCGCGAGGGCTATTGGTGGGCGCTTGACCCGGCAGAGAACGCATATCAGATCGTCTTGGTGGGCAAAGATAGAGCAGTTCGAACCTTCAATGGCGATTTCGATAGCTGTCTGGACGAGTTCGAATTTCTGATGCCTCTGGATCTCATCCCCACGGCTCGCTCCGATCACTAGGGCCTGTCGCCGCCACGTTGGCTGCTTGCGCGTCACCCCGAACCTTGGTCATGTCGCCTCCTGATCCGTTACGCGATAGGCTCCATGGCCAACCTTGATGAGTAGGCGCTCGTTACACATCCGAATGAAATAGCAACGAGCTGAACGGTGCGCGGACAGAGGCAATTCTGCCGATGCGGCTATCTGAACCCCTTGATATCAGCGCATCAACTCGGTTGAAGCAAAACGAGATCTAATCGCATTAACTCACCGCGAATGGTCCGTTAGCAGACTATTTCAACAACAGCGCTGTATTGGCGGTAGCCCTCTCCCGACTCGAACCCCCGAATAAGCGGTTCGATCGTGCTTGCATCACTGTATGTCCAGGGCCGTCAACTTCCTTCATGAGCGCGCGAAATTCAGCTGGAGGCGCAAGGCAGAAAGTGCGAAAAGCTTCCAGGAACCCCAGCGCGCGCGCCGCCGGAACCTGGCCGAGAATGATGGCGGAGCCGGCAGCAACGAAATTGATGGCGACGCCGGAGACAATCTGGCCGCCCCAATGGGTGATCGAGGCGAAACTGTGCACCAGCGCGAACAATGACGGCGGTGAACCGCGGCCGCCCAGGCGCCGCAACCGCCAGGCAGGCGAGCAGCAACGGCCCGGAGAACACCAGTTGCTCGGCGGCGATGGTGCGGGTCGCATCCCGCACCGCCATCATGACGGCGCCCGCCGAAGTGAGCATGGCGACTAATCGGACAGCAGGCACAGCATTCAATCCCCGAAGGCGTCAGTCTACGTTCGTAAGAGACATATGGCGCGGCGCGAGCGCTGCGGCTGTACGACAGACGAAAGCGGTTCTCAATCCGAGGCGATGCCGTTCTTGATCCGTGTGAGGCGGCTTTCGCCTTCCTCCGGGCCGAAGCAGCTTTTGACATCATTGCATTCCCGGCAACTGGGCGCGCTGCACAGCGAAAAACCTTCGGCCTCGCAGAGCTTGCGGTAGAAGTATTTCTTCCATTTCATGTTTTGGGTGTTGCCGGCCGCCAGCGTCGGAAAATGCGAGGCGAGCAGGCGGCCGAGCTCGGTCCGATTAAAAAGGCCAAGCTCCTGCCAGAGGTGGTCATTGCGCATGGCACGCCGGGCGATGACCCTGGCGAAGCGGGCGCTCGCCTTGTCGCCCGGCCGGGCATGCGCCAGCAGCAGTCCGTGCAGAAGTTCTTCCTCCAGATCCGGCTCGGGCTCGCTCACCTCTTTCAAGGCAAACGCGTTGATAGGAATAGCAGGGAAACAGCGGGCCAGGACATCGCGCAGCTCGGCGCGCGAGAGTCCGGTTGCCTCCGTCGCAGTCGCCTCGCCGGCCTCGATCTCCTCGAGCGCCCGTGAGAGCACACAGGCAAGTACATGCTGGTCGAACCTCCTCTCCAGCTCGATCTGCGGCCATTGGCCGGTGCTGAGCCGGGCATAATATTGGGCAAATATGGTGCGTTCTCCTGCTTTCGTCCTATCAAATCATGCAGAGATCCGGCCTGCCGCAACATGGGTCGGGCAGTTCTTCGGGTATACGCAGTCGCGGATCGCCTCGCGGTCGAGTAGTTCGGCAATTTTCGTCTGGTCCACTCGGCTCTGTCGCAAATTCTGTGATTGGAAGGAGGCGTTTCGCGAACCCCGGGCCCTGCCGTTTGCGCCTCACGGGGAACACAGGCGCCGGAAATGCCCCCGCGGGGTGGGACGTGAACCGTGCGGGACAGAGGTCGCGTGCTGAGTGCGGCCACATGGTTCAAGCCGCCAGACTCACGGTTGAATGACGTCTGATTCAGAGCGTCAGCGAGTGAGTTCCAGCGCACGTTCAGGACAGGATCGCGCGCCTCGCGATGCAGGCAGTTCCTCCCCTTCCGCAACTTCAATGTCACCAGGCAGGACATAGCCCTCGTCATCAAGCTTGAAGATGTCCGGCGCTTGCGCCGCGCATCGCGCGTGACCCTGGCATTTGGCCTTTTGGACGATGATGCGCATGGCGCTGCCTCCATTGTCTGTGCCCCGGCTCGGGGCGGGCCTAAGACCAGTCCAGAATCAAATTTTCGATCCCGAACACATGGCCGCCAGAAGTTATCGGCGCCGTACCCTGCTTGATCCTGAAAGCCGGGACGCGCGCCAGCCACTCCTCCAGGCCAATGACAATCTCCCGCCGGGCAAGGTGTGAGCCAAGGCAACGGTGGGGACCATAACCAAAGGCGGCGTGGCGGTTGTCCTCCCGCTCTAAATCAATCGTGTTGGGGCATTCGAATTCCGCCGGGTCACGATTGGCAATCATCGTGGCGCAGGAAACATAGTCCCCCTTCCGGATCGGCGCGCCTTCGAAGTCGATATCTTTCGTGGCCACGCGGATCAACTGAATGGGCGGATAGGCCCGCAGTAATTCTTCGGTTGCGAGCGGGATGCGGTCCGGTTCGCTCCGCAGCAATTGCTGATCTTTGAGGTTGCGTGCGAGGTACGCCAAGTCAAAGCCTATAGCTGCTGCGACCGTGTCGAGCCCAGCGACGAAGACAAGCACGCCGATGCCGCGGACTTGGGTGTCCGTCAGCCGGCGGCCCTCGACCTGTGCCTGCACGATAAAGGTCATGAAATCGTCAACCGCCTCGTCGCGGCGCATCGCTGCAAGTTCGTCGATGAATGCCACGATCGTCCGGGCAGCCACAGGTCGTTCCTTATCGTCGCCGTGGAGCAGATCTTTCCCCCAGCCGACGAATGTATCGAGTCGGTCATCAGGCAACCCCAGAAAGCGAAGAAAGGTGCTCACCGCGAAAGGAAAGGCAAAATCCTTCATCACGTCGCAGCTTGTGCCCGACGCGGCGATCCTTTCGATCAGCTCGACCGCCCGTTCGCGGACAGCCGGTTCCAAAGCCAACACCCGCTTTGGCGAAAGCAGCGGATTGAGCAGTGAGCGAAAGACGCCATGGGCCGGTGGATCGAGCTCAAGCGGGATCGTCGGCCAGTTTTCACCCAGTATGGAGGAGAAGATGCTGCGATGGCTGGAAAAAGTCTCTGCGTCCTGCAGCACCCTACGCTGGTCCGCGGCACGGGTGATGACCCAGGTACCCCGGCCATCTTGAGTGTTGTAGCGGGAGTAAAAGATCGGAGGCCCGTCATGTACGCAAGCGACAGCTGCGTGTGGATCCCCGTCGGGTGTTGGTGGCATCCCTGGCGATGTAAACAGGCTGAAGTCCCTCACCATTTCGGGCGGGACATGATCTGGAACGGGGTTGGTCGCCATCTTGCTTTCTCTACATTGGCGTTCATGGCTCGATTGAGATTGCACCGCTGTTGATAAAATCGGTTTCCAGCATGAGCACGTCTCTTGTCGGGCGCGTTCGAGATCTGTCGCCCGATCAGCCCACTGCCAGCGCGATGAGATCGGTTGCGAAGTCAATCCGAAGGGCATCTCCGCCGCGCTGCGGTCAGAAGCAAAGCCGCCGCTTATCCCGTTATGGTTGAGAGGCGATCAATCACCGCTGAGCTCCGTGACGCACTGCTGACACCCCGCTGGCCAAATTGTCAAAGCAAGTCGCGTGCCGGATAGGCGTACCCCTGGCCTGCACCAAGCGACGCCAGCCTGAACTGGGCCGCCGCCGCTAAGTTGATGATCACCTGTCCATCATTCTTAGGACAACGTCCGACAACCGACATCCGTGGTCGGTTTTGTCGAGTCCGCGACATCGGGCTGTTCGGCTTGGCTGCTGCTGCACAGCCTTCCGGTCGACGAACGTGGAGATCGCCTCGCACGGCCCGGATTGAGCAACGATGCGATCCAGCGCAAGGATCGGGTGCGATCCGACAAGACCCGACGGCGTTTGATCGGAAATATCAACAAGGTCGAGCCGCGCTTCGGTTCGGCGCTGATGGCGTATTTTATCGCTCGCAGGCGCTGCAACGATTTTCGGTCAGACGGCGATGCACTCGTGCGCAGCAGTCCGGCCCGCGACGAGCTTGACTGTATCGATGCGGTCAATTTCCGGCGTGCACACCCAACCGTCCGTATGCGCTGATGAAGGCAAGCCTTTCCGCACATGGACCTAAATTCCTCGCGAGCCGCTGTCGGAACGTGCTGCCGAGTCCTATGGCGGCCGGTTCAATCCGAGGGCCTGTCGGCACTCTCCACATCCGGACCGGGAACACATGGCAGACTCTCGGCCAGAAACCGCCAGTCGCTGCCCTCGCGTTCGCCTTCCTTGCGCCTGCCGAAGAACTGGATGATCATCTCGCCGTCCGCGCCATACGCTTCAATGGACGTCACGTGACCGTCCCTCGTCGGCTTGCGCACGGCCCAGACCTCGCGGATGCGATGGGTCCTAAGATGCAGATGGAAGGTCTCGTCGAGCACATTGATCCGCGGCCCGATCTGCTTGACCGACTTGATCGGGCCGGAATGGATCTGGATGCAACCACGATTGCCGACAAAGCACATGATCGGCATCTCGTCTTCGGCCGCCTGTTGGAACAGGGCGCCAACGGCATCATTGTCGAGCAGCCAGGCGTTATCCTCGTCGGCCGTACGCATAGCCTGGCAGCGGCTGAGCTTCAGTGTCTTCAACATATGGTAGAACTGATGCACGTCGCTTAGCCGGCCCCAGTGCTCGCGTAGGTCGTCGACCGTGGCGGCGTGGTCTGGACTCACTGCGTTATCGCGCGCCCCGCTCGCCTCGAGCGATATGATCGGCTCCTGATCGGAGGATACAAGCTCTGCCGTCAGATCCTGATAGGCCTGCAGGTTCGAGGCGGGCCTGAGATGAGCTTTGTGCATCGCCTCGCCGGTGGCATCAAAGAATTGCAGGCTGCGGCGGATCTCGGCTCCCTCGCGCTTCTCGACGGCGAAGCCATACGCCCACGCTTTCGGGAAGATGCGCAGGTCGATCCCGTCGCCGAGCAATATGGCATGCTGGTTGCCGGTGACCACTTTGCCGTACACGCCGATCTTTTGGTGCACGGCACTTTCGTTGCTGGTGACCGCCATCACCTCGCCGACCGCTTCGAGGCCGGTCAGCAGATCATCGACGCGCGGCTCGATGCGCACCGCGCCATGACCACAATGCGCCGCGACCAACTCGACTTCCGAAATGCCCAATCGAGCGGCGAGATCATGCTCCCGGATTTTCGGATTGTCTTTGCACGCCCGCCGGATTTCGTCGGGCGACGGTTTCTCGCGTTGGTCCATGCTTACCCCTGTTTCTACGACGTGTGAGGATCATCTGCCCTGCCCGGGTATCTTCAGCCGATAAGGCGCGCCGAAATGGTCGATCCTGATCTGCTGCTGGCCCATGAACAAGGTGTCGCTGGACAGCGTGCGCACGGCGTCGCACCCGCGCGAAAACCGGCGAGCAGGCACATGCCAATGGCATCCCATCGAGCCGGTCGGCCGCTACTGGGCGGTGGGTGAGCGAGTGTGGGTGTTGTCGCAATCGGCCAAGCGGGCATTCGGATGCCACGGGCGGCGCGGCTTTGCCAAACAACGCGTGTCTGACCCGGTCCTGACATGTTGCTCCCCTGCTTCGCCCCATCCATCGCGCGGGCACCCACGGCATGGTTGTGGATCGGCATGCTCTTGCCGTCTCGCCAAACGGAGCTTCAAAAACCGTGCCAATTGCGCCGAAGCAAGCTCAGAAGAAGTTCTGTACTTGGTGATGTGAGTTCAACCGGGAACTCAGGCCCAACATCCCTGGTGGCGGGACCGGACAAACCGACAGTACGTGTCGGTTTGCCGACGCCTTCGCTGCAATGCACTCACAAGAAGCACGGCAGTGTCAGAGATGCCGCGCTGTGTTGAAACGTTTTTTCGCTTTGGCACGGTGCATGCGGCGTGATGCGCAAGCCGGTCCTGGACTGAGGAGAATGGAGCCATGATTACGCTCACCGACAACGCCGTTGCCGCCTTCAAGACTGCTCTTTCCCGCGCCAGCGAGCCGGCGGAAGGCTTTCGCATCATGGTCGAGGCCGGCGGCTGCGCCGGCTTCAAATACTTAATGGGCCTGGAGAGCGTGTCGCGCGAGGGCGACGCGATCACTGACACCGATGGGATCAAGCTGTTCGTGGACACGGGCTCCCAACCCCATGTAGCCGGCATGACCGTCGACTTCCTCACCGGGCTCGAATCTTCCGGTTTTGTCTTCGATAACCCCAATGCGCGCGAAAAGTGCGGCTGCGGCAAGTCCTTCAGTTAAACGCCCGAAGCGCCTGTACGGCCGACAGACTGATTTTGCGCAGAGGAGACTTATATGGCCGGCACAACAGATGTCCCCGTCCTAAAAAACAAGACAAGGTCAAAGCCGATCTCGGGACCGCCATTCGCTCCCAGTAGGATTCAAAGAACGTCGCCTCCCGAAGCAGCTCGGTTCCTGGTGGCACCCGAGCTGCTTGCGGACAAATCGCGCCGCTGCCAAATTCGGCTCATCGGTAGCGTTATCGCGTTCGCGCGTCCTGGCCTGCGGCCACTGCGAACATGTCCATATCGACGGAGATCCGGTTTACGTCAAACACTCCGGGCGCCTGCGCGCGCTGCCAGTTCAAATGATCATCAACGGCATGCGCCAGAGGCTCAACGAGTCGGTCTAGCGCTCGCGTCATTCTGTTTAACTGAGGATCGCACCTATGAAGCCTGTCTACCTCGACAACAACGCAACCACACGGGTCGATCCTGAGGTCGTGCAAGCGATGTTGCCGTTCTTTAGGGATCAATTCGGCAACCCTTCGTCGGCACACGCTCTTGGCGCCTCAGTCAGTGCGGCGGTGAGAAAGGCGCGGAGGCAGTTGCAAGCGCTGATCGGCGCGGAGTTCGAGGATGAGATCACTTTCACCTCGGGTGGGACAGAAAGCGACAATGCAGCGCTTCTTTCAGCGCTCGAGGCGGCGCCCAACCGAACCGAGATTGTCACGTCCGCGGTCGAGCATCCCGCCGTGCTGACGCTCTGCGCGCATCTTGAGAAGACCCGCCGCCTCAAGGTGCACAGGATCCCGGTGGATTGCCGTGGTCGGCTCGATCTCGACGCCTATATGGCCGCCCTCACCCCACAGGTTGCAATCGTATCAATAATGTGGGCGAACAACGAGACTGGTGTGATCTTCCCCGTGGCAAGGCTTTCCGAGTTGGCCAAGGAAGTGGGCGCCCTATTCCATACCGATGCTGTGCAGGCGGTCGGCAAGCTTCCGATGGACCTGAAGTCGACCGCAATCGACATGCTGTCGCTCTCCGGCCACAAGCTGCACGGGCCGAAAGGGATCGGTGCGCTTTTCGTAAAACGTGGCGTCGATTTCCATTCGCTGATCAAGGGGGGTCACCAAGAACACAACCGGCGTGCTGGCACCGAGAATACGCCCGGCATAGCCGGGCTCGGCACGGCGGCCGAACTCGCCTTGAAATTCATGGACGACGAGACCACACGGGTAAAGTCGCTCCGCGATCGCCTGGAGGGCGGGATCCTCCAGCGCATCCCAAGCACCTGTGTCACTGGTGATCCCTTGCAACGATTGCCCAACACCGCAAACATCTCCTTCGAACATGTCGAAAGTGATGGAATTCCACTTCTCCTCAGCCGCATTGGCATCGCGTGTTCCTCTGGCTCGGCCTGCACCTCCGGCTCTCTGGAACCAAGCCATGTCCTAAGCGCGATGAAAACGCCACACGCGGCAGTCCGCTTCTCCTTGGCGCGGGACAACAGCGAAGAGGACATCGACCGGGTGCTCGAGGTCATGCCGGGAATCGTGGGGAAGCTGCGCAGCTTTTCCGGTTCTGG
Organism: Mesorhizobium sp. M0139; assembly: GCF_040322455.1. Taxonomy (NCBI): domain Bacteria; kingdom Pseudomonadati; phylum Pseudomonadota; class Alphaproteobacteria; order Hyphomicrobiales; family Phyllobacteriaceae; genus Mesorhizobium; species Mesorhizobium sp. M0139. Next base: position 30,661 of record NZ_JAMYTN010000030.1, on the reverse strand, counting down.
GCCGGGTAATCCGGTCTATGCGTGAGCCGCAGAAGAACAGGCTATCTGTCATGACCCCTCATGTCTCCCTCAACGATACGACCTTGCGCGATGGCGAGCAGGCGCCGGGCGTCGCCTTCACCACGACGGAAAAGCTGGAGATCGCTGAGTCTCTTGCGGCGGCCGGCGTGACAGAGATCGAGATCGGCACGCCGGTCATGGGCGTCGACGAGATTGAAACAATTCGCGCCGTGGTAGCGCGGCGTCTTCCGGTTCGGCTCATGGCCTGGTGCCGGATGACGTCGTTGGATCTCGATGCAGCGATCGAGAGCGGCGTCCAAGCGGTCAATTTGTCGCTGCCTGCGTCGGACATCCAACTTGCCGCCAAGCTCGGCCTCGACAAGGCGGGAGCGCTCCAGGTCATCGATCATATGGTCAGGCGCGCCGCCGCCGCCGGCTTCTTCGTCGCGGTGGGCTGCGAGGATGCCTCGCGGGCCAATCGGGATCACCTCGCCCGCGTCATCGAGACGGCCGCACGCGCCGGCGCAAGCCGCGTGAGGCTGGCCGACACAGTCGGTGTTCTCGACCCGTTTTCGACCTTCGAACTTGTCGCCCAGCTCGTGGTGCAGTCTCCAATCGACCTTGAATTTCATGCGCACAACGATCTCGGACTTGCTGGCGCCAACACGCTGGCGGCGATCCGCGCAGGCGCGCGCCATGCCTCCGTCACCGTCCTGGGGCTCGGCGAGCGTGCGGGCAATGCCGCGCTGGAGGAGGTGGCCGCCGCAATGGCGGTCTTCGACGGCGCAGACACAGGCATTGAGCTGACCGCATTGCCCGGCGTCGCCGCCCAGGTGGCTTGGGCCGCCCGCCGGCAGACCGCAGCCACTAAGCCGGTCGTCGGCGCCGATGTTTTCACCCACGAATCCGGCATTCACGTCGCAGGGCTGCTGAAGGACTCGCGTACTTATCAGGGGCTCGATCCGACTCTCGTGGGCCGCTGCCGGCGGATCGTCATCGGCAAGCATTCCGGCGCGACTGCGATTGCCCATGTGCTGAGCGAAAGCGGTCGCGATCTCGACCCGGATCTGGCAGCCGCGATGGTGGCCCGCGTCCGGCGCGAGGCGGTCGAGACCAAATCGACTGTCACTGCAACTCGACTGGTCGAGCTCTACGATGGAATGTGCAGCGAGGCATCCCTCATCGAGCTGTGCGGGGCCAAGTCAGCCGTGCGCGAGCGCACAGAGGCCACAGTTTTGCGACCAGGAAGAATGCAATGAATTGTTCCGCTGACAGCCGCCCCATGGATGTCACCGACATCCTCGCACGACTGAAGCGCTTGTCGGCTGCAGAGGAATTCTTCTCAGCCCTAGGCGTCGCCTATGACCCGAAGGTACTGAATGTCTCGCGGCTCCATATCATGAAGCGTGTGGGCCAATACCTCGCCGAAGAAGATTTCTCCGGTCTGCCCGACCAGGTGATTGCCGCGAGGGTGCGCGCGACGCTCGAACGCGCTTACGAGGATTTTGCGATTTCCTCGCCGCTCACGCATCGGATCTTCAAGGTTCTCAAGGACCACGATCCGAACAAACCTGCCGCGCCGGGTCACACCTTTGTTCCGTTCGACTCGGTACTGAAGCGGTTCGGACGGGAATGATCGGCGACAAGGGTGCGACGCGACAATGTCGAGCAGCCGCCAAATCAGGTCATCACCACAGCGCCGTCAGAAGCAACCAGCCGAAGTTGTAGGAAAGGGGGAGCGCAAGAGACTTGGCACGAATAATGCGGATCAAGGAGATAACCGCAATGCCGCACCCGGACAGGAGCCTAGAGAAACCGCCAATGCACATCGTAATCTGCATCAAGCAGGTGCCGGACTCGGCACAGATAAGGGTCCATCCGGTCACGAACACGATCATGCGCCAGGGTGTTCCGACCATCATCAACCCTTACGACCTGTTCGCCCTCGAAGAAGCGCTCAGACTGCGCGACGCACATGGCGGCGAAGTCACTGTGCTCACTATGGGTCCGCCCATGGCAGAGGACGCGCTGCGCAAGGCGCTCGGTTACGGCGCCGACCGAGCGGTGCTCTTGACCGACCGCTATTTTGCCGGCTCCGACACGCTGGCAACCTCGTTTGCCCTTTCCCAGGCAATCGCGAAGATTGGCGAGACGTTCGGCACGCCAGACCTCGTCTTCACCGGCAAGCAGACGATCGATGGCGATACCGCCCAGGTCGGGCCCGGCATCGCCAAGCGCCTCGGACTCCTGCAACTGACCTATGTCGCGAAGATCCCTTCTGTCGACCTTGCTGCACGCGAGATCAAGGTCGAGCGCCGCTCCGAAGGCGGCACACAGATGCTGAAGAGCAGGCTCCCTTGCCTCATCACCATGCTGGAAGGCACAAACGAGATCCGCCGGGGCTCGATCCAGGACGCCTTGTGCGCCGCGCGCAGCCAGGTCTTGAAATGGAGCGCGGCCGACGCCGGCATTGAGGATCTCACCAAATGCGGCCTGCGCGGTTCACCGACGGTCGTCAAACGTGTTTTCGCCCCTCCTGCTCGAGCTGAAAAGGCGGCACAAATCGACACCGCCGAGAAGGCCTTGCGCGATGTCGCTGACGAACTCATCACCGCAATCTTCACCCGCCAGCCGGCGCTGGAACATGAGCTCGCCTTTAACGGCGGCGCGTGACGGCAAGGAGCAAAACGATGTCGACCGCGAACGGAGAAACCCCTCGCCCTGCCGCCGGCCGCGCCGGCATAAAGAAGGAATTGCCCGCCCATTTCAAGGACTATCGGCACGTTTGGGTTTTCATCGAGCTCGAACGTGGCGAGGTCCATCCGGTATCATTCGAACTGCTCGGCGAAGGCCGCAACTTAGCAGACAAGCTTCAGGTCCAGCTTGCAGGCGTCGTGCTTGGACCGCCGGGAGAGGCCGTCGGGAGCGCCGTTGCCGAAGCATTCGCGTATGGCGCTGACCTTGTCTACATCGCCGAGGCGCCCCTGCTCGCCGACTATCGGAATGAACCTTTCACCAAGGCGCTGACGGATCTGGTCGATACCCACAAACCCGAAATCCTTCTTCTCGGTGCCACCACACTGGGCAGGGATCTTGCCGGCTCCGTGGCGACGACCTTGCAGACGGGGCTCACGGCCGACTGCACCGAACTCGATGTGGATACCGACAGTTCGCTCGCCGCCACGCGCCCGACTTTCGGCGGTTCCTTGTTGTGCACGATCTATACGCTCAATTTCCGCCCGCAGATGGCGACCGTGCGGCCGAGGGTCATGCCCATGCCGCAGCGGACGGATAAACCGGTCGGGCGTGTCATCCGGCACAAGCTTTCGCTTGCCGAGGACGAGATCGCTACCAAAGTCCTCGGCTTCCTGCCGGACAATCAGTCGGCGAAGGCAAACCTTGCCTATGCCGACGTCGTGGTTGCGGGAGGCCTTGGTCTTGGCGCGGCGGAGAACCTGCAGCTTGTGAAGAACCTCGCACGAGCAATCGGCGCCGAGCACGGCTGTTCGCGTCCGTTGGTCCAGAAGAGCTGGATGCCAGCTGATCGGCAGATCGGCCAAACTGGCAAGACGATCCGGCCGAAGCTTTACATAGCGGCCGGGATTTCCGGCGCCGTCCAGCATCGGGTTGGCGTGGAGGGGGCGGATCTCATCGTGGCCATCAACACCGACCCGAACGCGCCGATTTTCGATTTCGCTCACCTCGGAATCGTCACCGACGCGATCCGCTTCCTGCCCGCACTGACGGAAGCCTTCACCCGGCGGCTGTCGCCCCACAGTCGCGATAAGCTTTCGAGCTAAGGGGATGGACATGATCGAGGAAAACTTCGACGCCATTGTTGTTGGGGCAGGCATGTCCGGAAACGCAGCTGCTTACACCATGGCCAGCCATGGCCTGAAGGTGCTGCAGTTGGAGCGGGGTGAATATCCGGGCTCCAAGAATGTCCAGGGTGCCATCATGTACGCGAACATGCTGGAGAAGATCATCCCGGATTTCCGGGATGATGCGCCTCTCGAGCGGCATTTGGTTGAACAGCGGCTTTGGGTGATGGACGACACATCCCATACTGGGATTCACTATAGGTCGGACGACTTCAATGAGGCGAAGCCCAACCGGTACACGATCATCCGTGCCCAGTTCGATAAATGGTTTTCGCGTAAGGTGCGCGCGGCCGGCGCGACCGTTCTGTGCGAGACGACCGTGACGGAACTCATCCGTGATGCCAATGACAGGGTGATCGGCGTCCGCACAGACCGGGCGGGCGGAGCCATCTACGCGGACGTGGTCGTTCTCGCAGAAGGTGTCTGCGGACTGCTTGGCACTCGAGCCGGCCTGCGCGAGATGCCAAAGCCGCAAACCGTGGCCCTCGCCGTCAAGGAAATGCATTTCTTGCCCGAAGAGGTCATTGAGCAGCGGTTCGGCGTAAAGGGCGATGAGGGCTGCGTGATCGAGGCGGTGGGCACGACCTCCCGCAGCATGGCCGGGCTCGGCTTCCTCTATACCAACAAGGAGTCCATCTCACTGGGCATTGGCTGCCTCGTCTCCGATTTTGCCGCGATGGTCGAGAGCCCCTACGTTCTCCTTGATGCCTTGAAGAGCCATCCTTCGATCCGGCCGCTGATCGCCGGCTCGGAAGTGAAAGAATATTCCGCACACCTCATTCCCGAAGGCGGCTACAAGGCTATTCCGCAGCTCTTTGGCGATGGTTGGGTCGTGGTCGGCGATGCCGCGCAACTGAACAACGCCATTCACCGCGAGGGTTCGAACCTCGCCATGACCTCCGGCCGCATTGCGGCTGAGGCAATCGTCGAGGTCAAGAGCCGCAACGGTCCGATGAACAAACGGAATCTCGCCCTTTACAAAGCCATGCTGGACAAGTCCTTCGTGGTCAAGGACCTGAGGAAATACAAAGACATGCCGGCCTTGCTCCACACCAATTCATGCAATTATTTCACGACTTATCCGCGGTTGATGTCGCAAGCTGCGCAGAACTTCATGCGTGTCGACGGCACGCCGAAGATCGAGAAGGAAAAGGCGACCACGGCGGCCTTCATCAAGGCGCGCTCGCGCTGGGGGCTGGTCAGCGACGCGGTCCGCCTTGCATTGGCGTGGCGCTGAGGGGAGACGAAATGACCAGCGCAGCGACGAAGTCACGTGTCGAGGACAAGCTTTACCAGAACCGCTACTTGGTGGATTCCGGCCGCCCGCACATCAAAGTGCGACCGCACCAGAAGCCGAGCGCGAATTTGCTCGCGCTGACCCACGTCTGCCCGGCGAAATGTTATGAGTTGAACGACAAGGGTCAAGTGGAGATCACTGCCGACGGCTGCATGGAGTGCGGCACCTGCCGGATTTTGTGCGGGACGACTGGTGAGATCGAGTGGAACTATCCACGCGGCGGTTTCGGAATCCTCTTTAAATTCGGATGACCGGCGCACGCATTCCCTAAGCAGATACCGCGCTCAGGGACTCTACGATATGTGAAGGTGCTGACCGCGCCAAGCGAGCTGGAGATTACGCTCGCCATACGCTGGGCAATTGTCGTGAACGTCCTGCCCACGTTTCTGCAGACGGGTGATGGAGAAGTCGTCGTCTGGACGCTGAAGGAGAGCCGGAGATTGCCGCCACTGCCGGCAACGCCCACGCACCTCAATCAGGCACTCGCCGCCTCATACCACAGGCTGTACCAGATCGAGCGGATTGCGGCTGCCGGCCAGTCGCATCGGCGCCTCCGCAGCAAGGTATCTCCCCTTACGGCCGGCGTCCGAACCATGCCGCTTGTCGCCCGCATCTGACGGAACGCTAGTGGCTGATCGACGCGATTGACAAGGCCGGTTGGGTTTTGCCAGGGCGGCTCGTATCCCTGGCCTCACGCCCTGGATAATCGGCTACGCCCTGCGCCGGCATGGTATCAAGGTTAAGAAATTCGGGACGTCGTGATGACGTCAAGCGTAAGCAGCCCGGAGTGGTCTCGCTCACACTCTGCGCGTCCGAGGCTGCTAGCCTCGCGACCCTATTTGCCTGTCCACTGTCGTAAGCCCGACAGGTGTGTCGGAGCAATCCGAAGGAATGTGACACGGGAAGCCTATTCATGAACCGAAACAGCTCTTTGGGCTGGCATAGCTCTTGCGCTTTGAACTGCGACATCACGCAGCAACGGAGCCGTTCATGTCTGCACCGGCAATTTCGCTTGAGAGCCTCAGCACGACATTCGGTGACCAGTTGCTTGGCATCATGAAACTCGGGGGCTGCGCGTCTTCGTCCTGCGGCTCGTCGACAAAGCCCGACGACACGGATCCGGCTGTCTGGGAGAAGATCAAGGATCACCCCTGCTTTTCAGAAGAGGCGCATCACTATTTCGCGCGTATGCACGTCGCGGTCGCGCCGGGCTGCAACATCCAGTGCAACTACTGCAATCGCAAATATGACTGCGCCAACGAAAGCCGGCCTGGGGTGGCCTCTGAAAAGCTGACGCCCGATCAGGCGCTACGCAAGGTGATCGCGGTCGCCAATGAGGTGCCGCAGCTTTCCGTGCTCGGCATCGCCGGACCGGGCGACGCCTGCTACGACTGGAAGAAGACGAAGGCGACCTTCGCCAGGGTCGCCAGGGAAATCCCAGACATCAAGTTTTGCATATCCACGAATGGGCTGGCGCTGCCCGACCATGTCGATGAGCTTGCTGACATGAATGTCGATCACGTGACGATCACGATCAACATGGTCGACCCTGAGGTCGGTGCAAAGATCTATCCTTGGATCTTTCACGATCATCGCCGCTACGTCGGCATTGAAGCCACCCGGATCCTGCACCAGCGGCAGATGTTGGGCCTGGAGATGCTGACCGCGCGGGGCATCCTCACCAAAATCAACTCGGTGGTGATCCCGGGCGTGAATGATGAGCATCTGATCGAGGTGAATAGATGGATTAAGGAGCGAGGCGCGTTCCTGCACAACCTTATGCCGCTGATTTCGGACCCGGCCCACGGCACGCACTACGGTCTGAGCGGGCAGCGCGGCCCAAACGCAATGGAGATGAAGGCTCTTCAGGATCGTGTCGAAAACGGCGCCCAGTTGATGCGCCACTGCCGGCAGTGCCGGGCAGATGCCGTGGGCCTGCTCGGAGAAGATCGTGGCCAGGAATTCACAGTCGACCGGATTCCCGGCGAGGTCACCTACGATGCCAGCAAACGCAAGGCCTATCGGGAGCTGGTCGCGGAGGAGCGCCGTGATCACGTCGAGGCTAGGAGAGAAGCGATCGGATTGGTCAAGGCAGCGAGCCCCGGCAAGTCCCTTCTCTTCGCGGTGGCGACCAAGGGCGGCGGCCGCGTCAATGAGCATTTCGGCCATGCGAAAGAATTCCAGGTTTATCAAGCCTCGCTGAAAGGGATCAGCTTCGTCGGGCATCGGAAGGTGGACAAGTATTGCCTTGGCGGCTGGGGCGCAGAAGCCGCCCTCGATGGCGTCATCGCAGCGCTTCAAGGCATAGATATCGTGCTGTGCGCCAAGATTGGAAATTGCCCGCAGGATCAGCTCGCGGAGGCTGGAATCAGAGCCACCGACGCCTGTGCCCATGACTATATCGAGACAGCAATCAGCGCGATTTACATCGCCGCATCTGGGACCCCCACACTCGCGGCGACGGCCTGAGCTGTCTCATTCATTCGGACCAGGAGTTAAAATGGCTTTCAAGATCATCGCATCCCAATGCACCCAATGCGGCGCCTGCGAATTCGAATGTCCTTCCGGCGCGATCAAGTTCAAAGGCGAGAGCTACGTGATCGAGTCACAGAAGTGCACCGAATGCGAGGGGGTCTTCGATGCGCAGCAATGTGCCTCGGTATGTCCGGTGCCGAAGACCTGCGTTCCTGCGTAACGGACATTGGACTGCCGACATGGTTGGGGGCTGCCTACGCAGGACGCCTGGAACGCCTTGTTCGCAATCTCAGCCGCAAGAGAAATCAGGGAACGGACATGTCGCTCGGACGCGAAGAGGAGATCGAAATCCGCAGGCCTCCACGATTCATGCCGGGAGAGCGGGTACGTGCCACTCGCCACATAAAGAATGACGGCACCTATCCTGGCAGGGAGATCGGCGAAAATCTCGTGCGGAAGGGGGACGAGGGATATGTGCGCGACATTGGCACCTTTCTCCAGCAGTTCTTCATCTATGCGGTCGAGTGGATCGACCGTGGCACCGTAGTCGGTATGCGAGCGCGTGAACTGATGAGCCTCGACGAGGCCGAGGCGCCCTGCAGTGCTGAAAGCAATACCAATGAAGGGACGGCCAGATGAAAGTCATGATCCGCAGGACCGATGCTGGTTTGTCAGCGTATGTCCCCAAAAAGGACCTCGAAGAGCCGATCATCAAACTCGAGAAGGAAGAGTTGTGGGGCGGAACGGTCACGCTCAGGAACGGGTGGCGGCTCCTCCTACCCGATCTCCCACATGATACGCGTCTGCCGATCACCGTCGAGGCAAGGAAGATTTCCGAAGAGGGCTGATGCTGCCCCTGGGTGCGTCGCGAGGAAACGAGATGAACACGATCCTGACATCGGGCCACCTCGTCATTGTGCGGGACAGTTTTGCTGAAAAGCTGCTTGACCTGGCGAAGGAAGCGCTCGCCGCCGATGAGGTGATCCCCTATCTCGGTCCGGGTCTTCTTGAGTTGAACTGTGTGGAACCGCCTGTGCCGCATACCCCGGAGGTTGTTGCCGCGGCACTCAATGCACGGGCTCCAGCCCCTTCCAGGATCCGCACCAATATGTGGTCGGTTGCACAGTTCATCGAACAGCGCCGGCATCGCCGGACGCTTCAAGCTTGGATGACCGACATATTCGCAGCGCCGGTGGGGCCGACCCCCTTCCACGCCTGGCTCGCAAGGCTGCCACTCTCCCTCATCATCGACAGTTGGTATGACAGCGCGATGCGCACGGCTCTGGTAGAGACCGGCCGAACGGACGTCGTTGAGATACAAGGCGTCACGCGCGCGAATGAAATCGGCAACATTTGGACGAAAACCTACGATTTGTCCGGGAGGGAGCTCGACCCCCGATTGGGGGCCAAGACGGTTCTCTATTCACCTCACGGGAGTATTACGCCCGCGCAAAACTTTCTCGTCGCAGATTCCGACTACGTCGAAGTCCTGTCCGAAATTGATATCCAGACACCGATCCCAGACGCTGTGAAGGAACGGCGCATCACCCGTGGATTTTTCTTCGTTGGCTGCCGCTTCAACGATCAGATGCTGCGCACCTACGCTAGACAGATCATGAAGCGCTCCCGCGGTCCCTATTGCACCGTAATGGACGCCGAAACCCTGACCAGAAACGAAGCGCGTTTCCTTGCGGCAAGCGGAATCACGGTGATCGACATGCCACTAAGTCAAGCGGCGGCTCGGCTTGTGGGAACGGGCACGGCTGCAAGTTGAGGACGGGATTAACAATGGCGGATGCCTTTGATGATGTCTGCTTCGGCTTTCGTCGAAGGCGCAAAATGCAGTCGGGAATACACCCGTGAACAGTGATGCTGCCAGTAGCGCAACGAACGCACTGAATTCGTTGACCCATGTTGAAGCGGCGCGCTGGGGCCGGGATTTGAGTACGCTGTTGCGCATCACGCGTATGAATCTGCGCCATCCGTGGCAGGTTGCCCTCGCTATGGGCTCGACGATCATGGCGGCAATCCTCCAGTTGCTCATTCCCCAGCTTCTCGGCCGGGCTGTCGACCAGACCCAGACAGCTATCGGGGGCGGCGTCGCGGGGGCCGCGGCAGGACAAGCGCTCTGGGCCCCGGCTCTCCTGCTGCTCGCCGTCAGCGCGCTACGCGGCGTTTTCACCATGGCGCAGAACTATTTTGCCGAAGCCGTCGGGCATCATGTCGCGTACGAATTGCGGCTCGCCTACTACGACAAGATCCAGCGTCTCAGCTTTTCCTTTCACGACCGGGTCCATTCAGGCGATCTGATAACCGCCGGAATGCTCGATCTCGAAGGCGTGCGGATGTATTTTTCCACCGGGCTTATGCGGGTGCTCCTGCTGACGATGCTGATCGGGATTGGCGCTTACATGATGATCTCGACCGATCCCATGCTCGGCTTGGCCGCGCTCAGCTTCGTGCCTTTTGTCGCTTGGCGCTCATCGACCACACAGCTTAGGCTGCGCGCCACCTGGCTCGACCTCTATGAGCGCCTTTCGGTACTAAGCCGCGTGATGAAGGAAAATCTCGCAGGTATCCGCGTGGTCCGCGCTTTTGCGGCTCAATCCTATGAGATGCTGAAGTTCGACGGCGCTTCCAAGAACGCGCTCGACCTCGCCAACGATCTCGTTGACATCTACGTACCCAACACGTCGGCGATGACCTTGTCCTACTTTTTCGCAATGGGATTGGTGCTTGGGATCGGTGGCAACAAGCTCGTCGCTGGCGAGATCAGCGTCGGAACCATGGCGACCTTCCTGACCTTCATGACCATGCTGCAAATGCCAGTCCGCCAGATCGGTCTCATGGTCAATGCGTTTGCCCGCGCTTCTAGCTGCGGTTCGCGGCTTTTCGGTCTCCTCGATCAGGAGATCACCATCAGGGATGCTCTCGAGGCCAGACCGCTTGAGATAAGTGACGGCACTCTGCGCTTCCACAATGTCTCATTTGCCTACCCCGACGCCGAAAACCGCGCCATTCTGAAGAACCTCAGCTTTGAGGCCCGGAGAGGCGAGACGATCGCGATCGTCGGTCCGCCGGGTTCCGGCAAATCGACGATGGCTCATCTGGTCCCCCGCTTTTACGACGTGACCGGTGGCGCCATCACGTTGGACGGCCAGGACATACGCAATGTCACCCTCGAGAGCCTTCGCAAGGCGGTCGCGGTTGTACAGCAGGATGCGTTCCTATTCACCACAACGATCGAGAACAACATCGCTTATGGCGATCCCTGGGCGAAGAGACAGCGAATTGAACGCGCTGGAGAATTCGCCCAGCTCCACGACTACATCCTCGGGCTCCCGGCAGGGTATGAGACGGTCGTGGGCGAACGCGGCGTTTCTCTCTCTGGCGGCCAGCGCCAGCGTCTCACGATTGCTCGCACCATGATGCTGCGCCCCTCCGTCATCATTTTCGACGACTCGATGGCCGCGATCGATGCCGGCACCGAGCTGCGCATTCGCGCGGCGATGCGGCGCTTCGCAAAGGATCGGGTGACGATCATCATCGCGCACCGGCTGAGTGCGCTTAAGCATGCCGATCAAATCCTTTTTGTCGATAACGGCGAAATCGTAGAACGCGGCACGCATGAAGAGCTTCTGGCGAAGCGGGGACGCTACAGGGCCCTTTACGATCTCCAGACGTGCCCGGGTGATAGCATTATTAGCCAGGATGGGGGCGCCCGCTGATGGACCAGGGCCGCGGCGAACTCGAAGCCGAACCTGACGACGGGAGACGCCCTCCGCGCGCGGTCGTCGGCTCGCACCGGATCGAGGAGGAGATGTTCGGCCGGGCTTTCGACAAGAGCATCCTCCGTCGCATCTGGGGCTTCGTCCATCCCTACCGGGCAAAGGTAGTTGTCACGATTGTCGCGATGCTGATCTTCACCGGGACGCAGCTTCTCATCCCCTTGATCATCCGCTACGCGATCGACCTCGGCATGAACCCGGCAAGGCCCGATCGCTCAGCCCAGCTTGCGGCCGTCGGCGCGTTCCTTTCGGCGATTTTGGTCAATTTCGCCGCCGGCTACATGCAGGAAGCCTTGGATGGGAAAATGGCCGAAACTGTCCTGTTCGACATCCGCCGCGCCATGTTTGGCCATCTGCAAAAGGTTTCGCTCTCTTTCATGGACAAGACCGAGGTCGGACGCCTGATGTCGCGCCTGCAAGGCGACGTTAACTCCATACAGGAGTTCCTGGAAACCTCGGTATATTCCCTAGGCGATGTTGCGCTTCTCTTCGGCATCGTTTTCGTAATGCTGTGGCTCGACTTTCGCCTCGGCCTCCTGACGCTATCGGTTCTGCCGATCCTGGTGATCGTCCGCATTGTCTGGTTGCCGCGTGCCCGCGACGCCTTCATGGCTGCACACGAAACCAATTCCGTCGTCAATGGCGCGCTGGCCGAAGCCATTCACGGCGTGCGGACCATACAGTCAATGGACCGCCAGCAGGTGAATTTCAGTCTTTTTGACGATCGGGCCCATGCCAACCTCAGGACCCACCTGATCGCTGCCAGATATGCACTGGTCATGGTGCCCATCGTCGATGGCATCACCGGCCTCGCCTTGGCCGCCGTTATTGTGGTCGGCGGCTCGATGGTCATGAATAGCCGTATAGATGTGGGCGTGTTGGTAGCCTACCTATTTTACATCCAGCGCTTCTTTGACCCGATCCGCTCACTCACCCTGCAATATTCGGTCATGCAGCGCGCCATGGCCTCAGGCAAGCGCCTGACGGATGTGCTCGACGTCAAGATCGATGTTAAGGACAAACCCAATGCCGAGGTGCTTTCGCCCGAAATGGACGGCTCGGTCGAGTTTAGGGACGTCACCTTCGGCTACGATCCGAACCGTTCGGTTCTGAAAAATGTCTCGTTCAAGGTCAATCCGGGCGAGACGGTCGCACTAGTCGGACCGAGCGGTTCTGGCAAATCGAGTGCGATGGCCCTGGTCCACCGCTTCTATGATGTTCAGCAGGGTCAGGTGCTGGTCGGCGGACATGATGTACGCGACCTCACCCAGGAATCGCTCGGCCGCCAGGTCGCCATGGTGCTGCAGGAGCCATTCCTGTTCACCGGGACGGTCTTCGAGAACATTCGATACCAGAAGACGGAAGCCACGCGCGACAAGGTGATCGAGGCGGCCAAGGCTGTCGGCGCGCATGACTTCGTCATGAGCCTCGCCGACGGGTATGAGACCCAACTTGGCGAACGCGGCGACAACTTATCTCTCGGCCAGCGCCAGCTTATCAGTTTCGCCCGCGCCCTCGTCGCTGACGCCAAGATCCTCGTGCTCGACGAAGCTACCGCCAACATCGACAGCTACACGGAATTGCAGATTCAGAAGGCTCTGATCAAGCTGCTTGAAGGGCGGACTGGCCTCGTCATCGCCCACCGTCTCGCCACGGTCCGGGGGGCCGACCGCATCATCGTGCTTCAGAATGGCCAAGTTATTGCGACTGGCAACCACGATGAGTTAATAGCCATGGGCGGCCTGTATTCCAAACTCTACTATCTCAACTACGCCTCCTTCGACGACCTTCCCGAACACGATACCACCGTCCAAGCTGGCTCTCAGACCTGACATCTTGGCGGCCTTGTGGTAGTGGCGTTGACTTTCGGGCGTGTCGGCAGACCACTCAGGCCACCGCATCCGGCCAGCAGCCAGCACTCAAGAACGAGCACTCCTCGCAATTCGTGAAGACCGGCTGCGAACGATTTCCTCCAGCATCGTATCCGACCGCGGTGCACCACCATCATCGGGCGAGCTCGCTGGAGGTGTTGGCTGGGCGTCGCAAAGCCGCTCGCGAGCGCGCCCTCAATAGCGCCGTAGCGAGTGACGGCTTTGCCACCGACGGGCCGCTGATGAAGCTGGATTAGTGGGCGCCGCACCGACGCCGCCCCGGGCGAGAAGAACCTCCTGCGGCTGGCTATGGGCAACGACTAGCGCCAGCGCGACGAGCAGACGCGTGCCGGCATCGTGACGCGCTCGGCTACCCTCTCCTTAGGATCGTGCATGTTCACACGATGGCCCAGACGCCAGCCAACGCACAAGCTGGTATCCTGTGCCGCCTGCTCGTCGTCAGTTTGGCCTCCTCTCGATTGCCCGCCCCACCACGTGCACGCTCGATCACGTGAGTGTGAGAGCGCTGCACAACGATTTAACCTCAGACAGCGAATTTCATGGTGAGCCAAGTCGAGCCATGATTTCGGACTGAATCGTCCTCGCGGTGTAAAGGGAAGCATCTAGCGGCAGATTTCCAAATGCCATTTGACAAAGCAGGTAGTTGGCACCTGCCTCTTCCAACTGATCTAGCAGAGCTTTTCGCACAGACTCTGCTGATCCTACCACGCACAATTCACTCTCGACTGCCGCATCGAAGGTCAGCGGCAAGTTTGGTGGAGTGGGGATAGCGTTAAGCTCGTAAAGGAATTGGAAGCTCTTGAGCCAGCGTGCGTAAGCAGGTGCCGCGAGCGAATAGGCATGTGTGTCACAACGCCCAATCACGACCATGCGGAGCAATCCGACAAATCTCCCTTGATCCCCCCCGCCTGCGTTGTCCTCTCGATAGGCGCGGAACGCATCAGTAGTTTTGCGAACAGAAGAGGAAGGTCCCACACACGCGATATTTGTTCCATTCGCAGCGGCCCAAGCTGTGGACTCGGGTCGATTGGCAGCGACCCATGTGGGCGGATGTGGACGCTGATGAGGTCTTAGCGTCAAAGGAACGTCATTGAGATCAAAATGGCGACCTTGATAGCAGAGCGTGCCGACCTCCCTCGAATTAACAAGTATTTGCATAAGAATTTCGCTGGCTTCGGCATAACGGCCCGGCACCGCGTCCGCACCAATCCCGAAGTAGCCCAATTCGGTCGGGAGAGCACCGCGCCCTATGCCCAGTTCGAGCCTGCCACCGCTCAACTGGTCCAGCATACAGATCTCTTCGAACGCACGCAGCGGATGATAAAGCGCAAGCAGCATCACCAAGGGTCCGAGACGCAAGCGCCGGGTGCGCTGGGCGACGCTCGATAAGAACAGATTCGGCGATGGACCTCTCCCATGGGGAGTGCAGTGGTGTTCTGCGAGATGATAGGCATAGAACCCTAGCTGATCGCACGCCTCTGCTAATATCAGGCGATCTTCGTACTGCCGGCCTATATCGCGGCCATCCTCATCCAAATGATCGAAGATGCCGAAAGCCAGGTTTGAAGGAAAGACGTTTGTCACTCTTTAAGTCCCCGATTTTAAAAGCAGACTGTTTTCTTGCTGGGGTCACCAAGCAAGTCGGAAGAGATGTGTGTGATCGCCGATTAGCGTCAGCGTAACGAAGAAGCAGAGCCTGACGCTTCCCTGCCCCTGAAGCTTGGCACCGTTAAGCTTCCAGCGATGTCGCCAGCGGCAGCAAGAAATTCATCCATCTGCTCTTTTGTGCCGATGCTGACGCGGATACAGTGTTCCAAGCCTTTGTCCGGAAAAAACGCGACAAGTATCTTTTGCCTCTCCAATGCTGCTTGCCACCATGAGCCGTCCTGTCCCGCGGGCACACGGGCCAGCAAGAAATTTGCGCGGGAGGGTGTTACGGAAAATCCGAGTTGCGATAGTGCAACTGTCACTCGCTCTCGTTCATCCTTGATGTGCTTGTGGTTGTCTGCGTAGGCGCCGCGATGCGCAAGCACGCTGATACCTACGGCATGCCCGATCACGTTCATGTTGAAGACGTTCTGGATGTTTCGCAGCCTTCCAATAATTTCAGGGTGACCGAAACCGAAACCGACGCGAATGCCGGCGGCGGCATAGCTTTTCGAGAATGACCTCAAGATCAGAAGGTTCGAATACCGGTTGATGAGGCGCAGTCCGTGATCGGGTGCAAAGTCGACGTATGCCTCATCAAGGACAATCAAGCGGTCCGATTGTGCTACGAGGCGTTCGATATCGCTGATCGGGAGGAATGTTCCGGTCGGATTGTTTGGATTGGCCAACATAATAAACTTGGCGTCTTTTGCCGGACCGGAAAGCAATTGCTCCATTGGCAGGGAATGAGCTTGACATCCGATTTCGAGGAACTCAGCGCCCTGAAGCATGGCAAGTTTGCGGTTGAACGAAAACCCTGGCGACATCATTGCAACCTTGTCGCCGGGTGCGAGGAAAGCTCTGTAGATCAGTCCGAGCAGTTCAGACGACCCGTTGCCAGCGATGACCTGATCCCTGGAAACGCCATAGGCGCTGGACGCTGCTTCCCTCAGTCTGAAGTTGTCGTCATCCGGATATAGATACTGGCGCTTGAGGGCCGCCACTGCACTTTGCATTATGATTGGCGGCAACGGAAACGGGTTCTCATTCGTATTCAGCTTGATAAAATTTCCGTCCGGCGCTGGTCCGTTGGACGGCAGAGCATCTAACTGTCGTGTCACTTGCGAAAGAGCCGAAAGCACAGTTTGCAGTTTTGCATCGGACATATTTTACTCCGTTTCAGTCACACAGGGGGCATCCGTATGAGCTCGCAACGAGAGCAACATGGCGGACGAGATTGACGATGGCAGGGTTGCCTTTCACACAGTGGTCGCAGCGCCGGCTGACATGGGAATTCGGCCAGGCTGTCCTCGGTCGAATCGAGTTGACGCGGACGCGGATCTGCATCGCTGCGCGGCGCCAAGGCGCTAAGCGGCTCAGCTCATGCCCAGGGTCATGCTTTCAAAGACGCTTGATCTCGACGCCATATTTCCTCAGCACGTAGCCAATCTGACGCGGGGTCAGCCCAAGCAGGCGCGCTGCCTTTGCCTGCACCCAGCCACATCTTTCCATGGCAGCAATGACGCGCTCTATGTCGGGCGTCCTCGCCCCAATTGGGTGGGTTGCGCCGGCAAGCGGGACTGTAGTCGCGGCCGAACTGGCGGCCGCGTCCGGCGGCGTGGCCAAATTCGCTGACTCCGACAGGATCGGCGGTGGTTGCAGCGCGGTCTTGCCCGATCTGCACTTCCACAGCGCCTCGGCAAAGCATTGGCCTTGGGAGCAGGCAAAGTCGTTTCTCCCGATTGACAGTCCCTCGGCCAGGATCGCTGTCCGGTGCACGCAATTTTCAAGCTCGCGAATGTTGCCGGGAAACTCACATTTCATGAGCACTTCAATCGCACGCGGATCGAAGGTGAGCGTACAGCCGTTCTCGTTGTTGAACTTCTTGAGAAACTCAGCTGCGAGGAGCGGAATATCGCTGCGCCTTTGGCGCAATGCTGGTACCAGCAAGGGAACCACGTTGATGCGGTAGTACAGGTCGGCGCGGAACTCATTCCTTGCAACCGCCTCTTCCAGGTTCCTGTTCGTGGCGGCAATCACGCGAACATCGACCTTGATGGTCTGATTGCTGCCGACACGCTCAAACTCCTGCTCCTGCAGCACGCGCAGTAGCTTTGCCTGGAACGAGGCCGAGATCTCGCCAATCTCATCCAGAAACAACGTTCCCTTGTCAGCGAGCTCAAAGCGCCCCTTGCGGGAATTGAATGCGCTTGTGAAGGCACCCTTCTCATGACCGAACAATTCGGATTCCAGGACTGTCTCTGGGAGCGCTGCACAATTGAGTTTAACGAAGGGCCGCTTGGCGCGCGGCGACAACTCGTGAATTGCCTTGGCAGCCAGCTCCTTCCCGGTACCGGACTCACCTCGCAACAGAACTGTGGTTTTTGCCTTCGCTACGACCGCGATCTTCTCCAGCAGTGCGCTTATCGCCGGACTGTCACCAATCATCCCCTCGACGTGAACCTTTTTGCGCCGGGGTGCAGGGTGCTTAACATCAGAAAATTTCGTTTGCAGCCGATGTTCCAGCTCCGGCGCTCGCTCGCTGTCGGCCGCGGAGAAGCGATGCAACTTGACTGTCTGTCCCACCATGTTGGCAATCATGGTGAGCAGCCGGACATCATCGTCGAGCCGATAGCTTGACCTGCTTTCCAAAACCCGGTCCAAAGTCAGCGCGCCTATGGCGTTCCCATCAACACGAATGGGAACGCCGATGAACGACACGGCGTCGGAGGCCCCAAGCACCTCGATATCAGTGGCAGTGAAGGTCGGATGCATCGCTATGTCGTCGGCGACGAGCGGCGTGTCGGTCGTCACAATCTGATCGATGGCGTTGCGCGGCAGGCGCGACCGGGAGGACTCATTGCCGTTCGTGCCGCAGCCGCTGGCCACTGTGATGTCCAGTCCGCCCTCGGCATCGCAGAGAGCGATGATGCCGTGCCGCATCTGCACAAACGAGTGCAGGAGATCGACTACCTTGGCCAACTTGAGTTCGAGCCGGGCGGCATCGGCGAGTACTTTCGATATTTCGAAGATGCCGGTTAGCGCGCGCTCGTGCAATGCCACACTCGCAGGATTCGTGTCGGACTTTGGACAACCCTTTATCGCATTCGGCAGCGATATGCCGCAGTCGCGGGCATTCTGTTCTGACTTGCTAATGTTGTGGTGCATGTGATCCTCGATCTCGCGCCATCAAATCTAGGCTGGCGGCATGTGCGCCGCGACATCGCGGGCACGCGCGAAAATGCTCCGACGTGAACTCGTGCCGCCGCCGTGTGGTCGAGTGCAAAGCGGGTCTAGCCCTGACGCATCGCTTGGCTACTCCCTCCACGAGGCTTGGCCATGTTATTGGCTTGCCCCGGGCAAACACACGTTGTTTTCAAAAGACTGGAGCGAGGCGGCATAGTCAATCGAGCTTTCTTTCATCTGTGAAAGGAAACCTCGCGGCCTATGATAGGATTCATCAGTTCTATCTTTGCGTTGAAGCAGAAATACCTGGGCCGGCCATGCGTTGCCCGAGCGGCTGACCGCGCGGAGTGTAAATGCGGGGCCGTGCCATTCACCAGCGCCCGCGAAGGAGGGTCGGGAGCGATAATAACCGCCAACGGCACTGGTCGGTTGCGGCAACCGCCATCTTTCTCGAGTTGATCAGGCGGCGGCGATGTCGGGTGTGAAGGCGCGAAGCTGGCGTCGAGTACGACTTCGTAGGCGGTGCTCGCAACTTCTGAATGCATCGTCGTGGTCAGCACCATCACCAGCCTGGGGCCGAAATCGGCACACTCAATGAGCGTATCGAAAAGTCTGAACAGATTACGATGCGACCGCTTGAAAACGGCTGCCCCTGCTGCGGGCGTTGATTTGCAAAATGGGTCGTCCAAAGGACCGTCCGAATTTATTCTGTGCATTGCAGTGGCTGCACGGTCGTAGGCTGTCTAGAAACGAGCGCTTCCGAACAGGGGTAAGTTAGCCTGTCATCTGGACGGCCTTGAACAGGCGACCTATTGGTACGCGCCGGCGCCAACGATGGGGCCCGGTCCAAAGCCGGCTAACGAGGAATCCACCACGCTCTGTGCAGCAAAACCGCTAGCCAGAGGGATCGACCGGCAGCACTCTGCCACAGACCATCAAGGGCGTTGGGACCGCGGCCTTGCCCGCTGGTCTGACACCGCATTCCTCCATCATTGGCGAGCCCACATCAGTTCAGGTGATGCGGATTCATCTGGCATGGGTATTGCGGCGGCGTTGGTGCAGCGTTCGACCGGAGCGCCGCGATAGGGAGAAGCCCGGGAGAAGTCACGCCACCTCGATCCGGTCAGGGAGAGAGAAACAGTGTCAGCTGCACAAGTCCGCGGCGCGAGTCCCGCGCCCCGCAAACCCTTCTACACCAAGCTCTACGCCCAGGTGCTTGCCGCCATCGCGCTCGGCGTCGCAATTGGCTATTTTTATCCGGAGACCGGCGAGAGCCTGAAGCCGCTGGGTGATGCCTTCATCAAGCTGGTCAAGATGATCATCGCGCCTGTCATCTTCCTGACAATTGCGACCGGCATTGCCGGCATGAACGATCTTCATAAGGTCGGCCGGGTCGCCGGCAAGGCAATGGTTTATTTCCTCACCTTCTCAACGCTCGCGCTGATCGTCGGCCTCATCGTCGCCAATGTCGTCCAGCCTGGCGACGGCCTGAACATCGATCCGGCCTCGCTCGATGTCCAGGCCGTGAATACCTATGCCGCAAAAGCCAAAGCGCAGTCGGTCACCGGCTTCCTGATGAACATCATCCCGCCAACGATCGTCGGTGCCTTCGCGGAAGGCGACATCCTGCAGGTGCTGTTCTTCTCGGTTCTGTTCGGCATGGCGCTTGCGATGGCCGGAGAGACGGGCAAGCCTGTCGTTTCCTTCCTCCAGGCGCTCATTGTGCCTGTCTTCAAGCTCGTCGGAATTCTGATGAAGGCCGCGCCGATCGGCGCTTTTGGCGCGATGGCCTTCACCATCGGCAGATATGGCATCGGTTCGGTAGTCAACCTCGCGATGCTGGTCGCGACGTTCTATTTCACCGCCTTCCTCTTCGTGTTCGGGGTTCTCGGCGCAGTCTGCCGCTACAACGGCTTTTCGATTTGTTCTCTCATTCGTTACATCAAAGAAGAGCTGCTGCTTGTCCTCGCAACGTCCTCCTCGGAGGCGGCGCTCCCGTCGCTGATGGAGAAAATGGAGAAGGCGGGCGCCAGGCGTTCGGTTGTGGGTCTCGTCATCCCGGCCGGATATTCGTTCAATCTGGACGGCACGAATATCTACATGACGCTAGCGGCTCTCTTCATCGCACAGGCGACGAACACGGATCTGTCCATCGGCGATCAGGTGCTGCTGCTGCTCGTAGCAATGCTTTCCTCCAAGGGCGCTGCAGGTGTGACAGGTGCGGGCTTCATCACCCTGGCGGCTACGCTCGCGGTAGTTCCGAGTGTTCCCGTTGCTGGGATGGCACTGATACTCGGCATCGACCGATTCATGTCCGAATGCCGGGCGCTCACGAATTGCGTCGGCAACGCAGTGGCATCCCTCGTCGTCGCACGCTGGGAAGGAGAGTTGGACCGAGCACAGATGAAAGCTGCCTTCAGCGGTCATCAGCTTACCGAGGCATCAAACCGGCTACCCTCCTGCAAGTAAGATGGGCGGCCCACGACCTGTGAAGTCGCTTAGCTGGTCACATAACTGAACGACCGACCCGCAGCCTCTAAACGGCTCCTCACGGACCATGTATCAGAAGCGCTAAATGTGTGAGTGCAAATCGTCACCGCCCTTTAAGCGAATGAGCCTTTCAGTATACCCGGCCGGTTTACGTCTGCAATGATGTTCGTCCAACACGCTGTGCCCATTCGTATGGGGACGTCTTCACTTTGCCACCCGAAACCGAAACGCGTTAGGCGGACAGAGAGCCGGCCCGCGTCAAAAACCAATCAGAATAGGACCTATGACCAAGCGCCCCACAATTGCCGATCTCGCCCGCGAAGCCCGAGTCAGCGTAGCAACGATCGATCGGGTTCTGAACGCCCGCCATCCGGTGCGCGAGGAGACCGCGCGGCGGGTCCACGACGCCGCCCAGGCGATCGGCTATCATGCTGCCGGGCTAATCAAGCAGCGGTTGCGGCGAGACCTACCGCACTACCGTCTGGGCTTCATCTTGAGAAAACCGGCCCAGCATTTCTACCAAGATTTTGCGCGCGAGGTCGAAGCATCGGTCAATTTGGCCCAGTCCTTCCACGGCATTCCGCTCGTCGAATTCGCCCCGTCACATATGCCGAGCGACCTGATCGCGCCGCTCAAGGAGTTGGGCGCACGCTGCCATGCAATCGCGATGGTGGCACCGGACCACCCGAAAATCACAGCAGCGGTTGAGGATCTCAAGGCCAAGGGCATTCCGGTTTTCTCGCTGCTTTCCGACTTCGCCGCCGGCGTGCGACAGGGGTATATCGGCCTTAACAACCGCAAGGTGGGGCGCACGGCCGCTTGGATGGTGTCCAAGGTCGCAAAACGGCCCGGCAAAGTGGCGGTGTTTGTCGGCAGCCATCGTTTCCAGGGGCACGAGCTCCGTGACGTCGGCTTTCGCTCCTATTGCCGTGAGAACGCGCCCACGTTCGAGGTGCTGGATCCGGTCATGAACCTCGAGAAACGGCAGATCACCTACGAGGCAACGCTTGATCTCATGCAGCGGGAGCCCGAGCTCGTCGGCTTCTATGTCGCCGGCGGCGGCATGGAGGGCGCGATCTCCGCGCTCCGAGAAGAGGGCAAAAGTCGGGATCTCGTCGCGATCGTGAATGAAATCACACCTGAGTCTCGGGCAGCGCTTGCAGATAACATCGTCACGATGGCGGTCGCCACGCCAATGCGCCGGCTTTGCCAGGAGCTGATAACGCTGATGACACGGGCTATCGAGACCGGCACCGCTGAAACACCCGGACAGACATTTCTGCCGTTCGACATCCATCTGCCGGAAAATATATGAAGGCGGAAGCGCGAGGTAGATTGCCTAGATCCGCAGCGTCAACCTCCACCGGCTTCACTTGCCAACATGCCCCACGTTCTCGTGCAGGGGGTGTGGTCAATGATCCCGCACGGCAAGAGCCGAGCGAGGCCAGCACAGTCCATTTGGGGTCGACCTCGTCGACCGCCATCTCCTCGCCTGGCTGCACGTGAGCCGCGGCACGGCCGGCAAGGTAGGAATTTAACCGGGCTAACCATCTTCTGGGACTTCGCACGCAAATCGAGGCGGCAGTCAATTCAGTAGCAGCCCGGGCGTGTGTTCTGCTCGTTCCGGCCCCTCGCACTTAGCAAGGAACTGCGCCGCTCTGCCGGGCCAAAGGCCCGACGCCCGAAGGGCAACCGCTCCTACGCGATCGCGTCCGCCTCCAGAAGCCGCCATCGAAAAGAATGCTCGCGTCGTCACCACCTACGGCCAAAGCGGGCAATCAAGGCAGCTGGCATCACTCTGCCACACACCCTCGACGAGCAACTCGCCTGAGATCAGCCCCAGAACGTAGGTAACACGCGCCGCGCCGGCGCTTGTCGAACATGCTGATCAGCCTGTCTTACAGGCGGTGATTAGGTGGGGCTCAACATCTTCCGGGACTTCGCACGCGATTTCGAGGTGGCAGTCGGTACCAAGAAACGAAAGGTCGGATCGGCGTGCCCGAGACGCTCAATGATTTCAGGCAAAGGCGCCAGGCGAGATGCCTCCTGCAACATCATTTCCCGCATCCACATGCTTGCCGGATCACTATTGTGAAGCTCAGGCCATTGGACGGCTTCCGTGAATGCAGGAGGAGGAAGTGGCGGCGGAAGTTGGACAATCCGCAGGGGTGTTGTTTTTGCGAAATGCTGCGCCAGCCGTAAGGGCATGGTCCCGATGCGGTTGGTGCCTGACAGGACGGGCGGGATCAGGCTAAAGCCCTGTACGACAACTTCGATACGTCTCTCGAAACCGTGCTCGAGCAAATACCATTCCTCCATGGTGGGCTGCCGGGTGTGCCTGAATCTGAGCACAACATGTCCCATGCACAAGTATCGCTCGAATGTAAGTGGCTCCGACAGCTGCTTGTTCGTGCCGCAGCCTACGCCTACGAGCTTATCTTCGAACAGGGCTGCGCGAGGATGTTTCGACATGAACACTTCCGGCATGATCAGAAAATCAACGTCGCCGCGCCGGAGAAGCTCCTCGGGGTCGTCGCAAATAGGCAGACATTCAAAGCGAACGGCGGGAGCTTCCCGCGCAGCGCGCTCTACTATCTTCCTAAAAAATACGAGCGTGATGTAATCGGAAAGCATGATTCGGAAGAGACGATCCGATTGGGCCGGGTTGAAGGCGTCGGGGGAAATAATCGATAGCTGGATGTGCAGCAATGCGTCCCGGACTGCTGGGGCGAGCCCGTCGGCGCGCGGCGTCAAAATGAGCTCGCGGCCGTTCATCGTAAATAGCTCATCGTTGAAATAGGCGCGTAGCCGAGCAACGGCGGCGCTCATGGCCGGCTGGCTCAGGTTGATACTGCGAGCCGCGGCAGTGACTTTACGCTCCCTCATCAGAGCGTCCAGCACAACGAGGAGATTTAGATCCAGCCCTTTAAAACGCATGTCATGTTCTATCCAACGTGTGGATGCGTATCATTCAAACAATCAATTTTACGAATTTACGAGCCATGCATTAGAGGAACGGAAAGTGAGCGACGTCAAGCTCAAATCGACGACACGGGCCGGAACTCGAGAGAGCGTCTGGCTCACCTTCGCCAACGACAACGGCTGAGTGCAGCCACCAACGCCGCTTTGGTCGAGTAATGCGGCCGCAAAAACCAATATGAAGAGAGGTCCTGAATGCGCCATCAGGTGCAGTGGAAGTTGTGCTGGGAAAACGAGTTGCAGCTCTCCGATCACGTTAAGCTCGCCGAGTTCTTTCGTGATACGTACGGGCCGACTGGGGCGTCCAACGCAGAACCGTTCGAAGGTAGTCGAAGCTGGGCCGGAGCCAGGCCTGAACTCCGCGTAATCGCCTATGATTCAAGCGGTGTAGCGGCTCACATGGGCATACTGCGCCGTTTCATCAAGGTCGACGCGGTCGACCTGTTGGTGGCTGAACTGGGCCTGTACGGGGTACGTCCGGACCTTGAGGGTCTGGGAATCGCCCATTCAATCCATGTCATGCTTCCAATACTGCAGGAGCTTGGCGTTCCATTCGCTTTCGGAACGGTCAGGGACGCGATGCGGAATCATGTTGAGAGGTTCGGACGGCGATACAGCCCTATGGCCGTTTTGTCGGGAATTCGCGTGCGCTCCACCCGACCAGAGGCCCGCCTCGACCTGCCGCCCACACGCATCGATGACGCACTCACAATTGTTCTGCCAGTTGGACGGCCGATCAGCGAATGGCCCACGGGCACGATGATAGATCGGAACGGACCAGAGCTATGAGCCGGTCCGATTGCTTGTACGAAGTGCGCCGTGAGTGCTCTGACGGCACCGGCCGTCGAAGCGTTTATCTGACGTTTGACGACGGTCCCAATCCACTTTTCACACCGGAGATTCTCGACGTGCTGGCAGAGCAGCGGGTGCCGGCGACTTTCTTCGTCATCGGCGCCTACGCCTTAGAGCACCCATATCTAATCCAACGGATGATCGCAGAAGGGCACGAGGTAGGCAACCACACGATGTCTCATCCGGATCCGTACCAATGCGGTTTCGGCGAAGTGCAACGTGAGGTCTTTGAAGCGAAAGACGCGATCATGAGAGCGTGCCCGCAGGCCTCGGTCCGCTTTGTTCGCGCGCCCTACGGCGCCTGGAGCGAAGAAATCTGCACAGCATCACAGATCGCCGGGCTGGCGGCCCTTCATTGGTCCGTCGACCCTCGAGATTGGTCTCGCCCTGGAGTCGAGGCGATTATCGATAAAGTGCTCGCCTCCGTCCGGCCGGGCGCAATTGTACTCTTGCACGACGGATGCCCTCCCGGCGAGTTGAGCCAGGGCGCTCACGCCGGCATGCGCGACCAGACGGTCACGGCGCTGTCCCGGCTGATTCCAGCACTGCGTGAGCGCGGATTTGTAATCCGCTCACTTCCTCAACATCACTGAACAACGAGATCCCATGACTCTTCTTGGTACAACCAGCACTGTGGCCATTTCGCTTTATGCACTGCTCTCGACTGCCTATAAGAGCATGCAAGGGCTTTATGCTATGCCGACAAAGGATTCGTCGGCGTTGGAGGTTCTCGCCGGCTCCGACAAACTGCCCAGCGTGGATGTCATCGTCCCCTGCTTCAACGAGGATCCGCGCACGCTTTCAGAGTGCCTGGCTTCCATTGCAGACCAAGAATACGCCGGAAGACTTCGGGTCTATTTGGTTGATGACGGTTCTGGAAATCGCGAAGCCTTAGGAACTGTCCACGAAGACTACGCGCGCGACCCCAGGTTCGACATCATTTTGCTTCCCGAGAATGTTGGAAAGCGCAAGGCGCAGATCGCCGCGATACGACGCTCATCAGGGGATCTGGTGCTTAACGTTGATTCAGACACGGTACTCGCGCCCGACGTCATTTCCAAGCTTGTACCGAAGATGCGAGATTCAGCGGTCGGCGCAGTCATGGGTCAGTTGACGGCCAGTAACCGAACCGAGAGCTGGCTGACCAGGCTGATAGACATGGAGTACTGGCTGGCTTGCAACGAGGAGCGCGCGGCACAGGCTCGCTTCGGTGCCGTTATGTGCTGTTGCGGCCCATGTGCCATGTACCGCCGGTCTGCGCTCCTTTTGTTACTGGACCAGTACGAGTCGCAATTTTTTCGGGGCAAGCCAAGCGACTTCGGTGAGGATCGCCATCTCACTATCCTGATGCTGAAAGCAGGCTTTCGAACCGAATACGTTCCGAGCGCCATCGCGGCCACAGTCGTTCCGAACAGACTCGGACCGTATCTGCGCCAACAACTCCGTTGGGCACGAAGCACATTCCGGGACACACTGCTTGGGCTGCGCTTGCTGCCTAGCCTAAATAGCTATCTCACGTTGGACGTGGTCGGACAGAATCTCGGCGCGCTACTCCTCGCCCTATCGGTATTAACGGGCCTCGCACATTTCGCACTGACAGGCACTGTGCCTTGGTGGACAGGACTGATGATTGTGTCCATGACCATGCTCCGATGCAGCGTGGTAGCATTTCGTGCTCGACAATTTCGATTTCTTGGCTTTTCGCTGCACACGTTCATCAACGTCTTTCTCTTGCTACCGTTGAAGGCCTACGCGCTGTGTACCTTGAGCAATAGCGATTGGCTGTCGCGAAGCTCTGCTGTCGCTACATCGAACACTGGGGGAAAACAGACCCCCACCCAAGCTCCGATCACTGGTTCCAGCAGGGCAGAACTCTCGCCCCATTCGGCTCCGCTTCGCAGGCTCAGTCTTGCGCGGGATTCTTCGGAATTAGTCCTGTCGGACAACATTTGCGGCGACGATTGATCGCAAATACCTAATGGACGAGAGGTGCACGAGTTTGACCCAGAACGTGAATCATCAGTTGCTTGATCGGGAATTGGCCGCCGACGATCCGTGGGGCCTCGACGGCAATCCATTCGAGCGGAAGCGCCACACGCAAATGCTCCAGCTGGCGCTTGCCCAAGGCTCCATTACAAATGCCCTCGAAGTCGGGTGCGCTGCCGGCGCATTCACGGAAAAACTAGCCCCCTACTGCCAAGGGCTCACCGTCATCGATGTCGTGGCGCAAGCGATTGCTCGAGCACGTCAACGGATAAAGGAGCCGTCGCGCATCAACTGGATAGTCTGCGATGTTCAACAGTTTTCGACCGACGAGTTGTTTGACGTGATCGTTGTGGCGGAGGTCCTCTACTACCTCGGAGACATAGCCGAGATGCGCGCGGCCGTCAAAAACCTGGTGCGGGTGCTTGCGCCAGGCGGGCATCTGATCTTCGGATCGGCAAGGGATGCTAATTGCCGTCGCTGGGGTCACGCCGCTGGTGCTGAGCCGGTCATCGCCATGCTGAACGAAACGTTGATCGAGGTAGAGCGGCTTGAGTGTCGGGGCGAGTCGGTCAACGAAGACTGCTTGCTCGTCCGTTTCCGGAATCCGATTTCCGCTTCCTGATGAATCTCGAATCTATCGCCGTTAACGTGGAGACACTATGCGCATCTGTGGTACCAAGCTGACCCATGATGGGGCGATCGCCCTGGTCCAGGATGGACGGCTCGTCTTCTGCGATGACCAGGAAAAGCGGCACAACGATCCGCGATACCAATCCATCGATAATCTCGACGCAATTGTCGCCGCTTTAGCGGAGCAGCGGCTAGATCCTTGTGATGTCGATCAGTTCGTTATCGACGGCGGGGATGACGAAGACGAGTCACAGTTTCAGGTCGGCAGGGAACCAAGCAACCGCCAGTTTTGTCGTCCCTCTCGGTAAAATGAACCCATGTCCATGATAGCGATCGACCTTACTGACGTAAGCAAAACTTATGACAAGCTCGTTGTCGACAGGCTGTCGTTCCGCGTTGCGGCGGGGGAATGCTTCGGGCTCTTGGGACCGAACGGCGCGGGCAAAAGCACGATTGCGCGTATGGTCCTCGGCATGACATCGCCTGATGCGGGGAAGATTACTGTGCTCGGCGCTCCAGTGCCGGCGCGCGCGCGTTTGGCACGTATGCGCATCGGCGTGGTCCCGCAGTTCGACAATCTTGATGCCGCGTTCACTGTACGCGAGAACCTGTTGGTGTTCGGGCGCTACTTCCGGATGAGCAGACGCCAGATCGATGCGGTCATACCATCGCTGCTTGAGTTCGCCCGCCTCGAGAACAAAGCGGATGCGCGCGTCGCCGAACTGTCCGGCGGCATGAAGCGGCGCCTGACGCTTGCGCGTGCGCTCATCAATGACCCGCACTTGCTGGTGATGGACGAGCCGACCACCGGCCTCGATCCGCAGGCCCGCCACCTGATCTGGGATCGGCTGCGGTCGCTGCTGGCGCGGGGCAAGACTATTCTTTTGACTACCCATTTCATGGAAGAGGCCGAGCGGCTGTGCGATCGGCTGTGCGTTATGGAGGAGGGGCGCAAGATCGCCGAAGGTCGCCCGTCCGAACTCATTGACGAGCAGATCGGCTGTGACGTGGTGGAGGTCTACGGCGGCAATCCGCATGAACTGGGTGCGCTGATCCGGCCGTACGCACAGCGCATCGAGGTGAGCGGTGAGACGCTTTTTTGCTATGCACCCGATCCGGAGCAGGTGCTGGCGCAGCTACGCGGGCGCACGGGTCTACGCCTTCTGCAGCGTCCCCCCAACCTCGAGGATGTGTTTTTGCGGTTAACCGGGCGCGAGATGGAGGACTGAACAATGGGCGAACGTTATGCGGCGGGCATGCCCGCCAATGCGTGGAATTGGGTCGCGGTTTGGCGCCGCAACTATCTTGGATGGAAGAAAATCGGGCTTGCATCGGTTCTCGGCAACCTCGCCGATCCGATGATCTATCTGTTCGGTCTCGGCTTTGGCATCGGAACAATGATAGGTCCTGTTGAGGGCACTTCGTACATTGCGTTTCTCGCGGCTGGCATGGTTGCCACGAGCGTGATGGCATCGGCGACCGCTGAAACGGTCTACGGGAGTT
Source organism: Mesorhizobium sp. M0139 (assembly GCF_040322455.1). NCBI lineage: Bacteria > Pseudomonadati > Pseudomonadota > Alphaproteobacteria > Hyphomicrobiales > Phyllobacteriaceae > Mesorhizobium > Mesorhizobium sp. M0139. Next base: position 2,055 of record NZ_JAMYTN010000030.1, on the reverse strand, counting down.
TCGGCCGCATGGGCGACCAGCGCACCTGGGAAGGAATGCTATGCACTCAGCTGACGCTCGGCGATATCTTACTCGGCGAATTGGCGTGGGCAGCCACGAAGGCCCTCATGGCGGGCACAGCAATCACTATTGTTGCCACCACGCTCGGCTACGCATCGTGGCCATCCATCCTCTGCTTGCTGCCAGTCATCGCTCTCAATGGCCTCGCCTTCGCGAGTCTAGCGATGGTCGTCACGGCGCTTGCGCCCAGTTATGAATATTTCATATTTTATAATACGCTTGTTATTACACCCATGCTGTTCCTTTGCGGCGCGATGTTTCCGGTCAACCAATTGCCCGGCGCTTTTCAGTATGCTGCCTCCTTATTACCGCTCGCACATGCAATCGACCTCATTCGTCCAGCGATGCTTGGCCGTCCGATTGACAAAATGGGCCTGCATATCGGCGCGCTTTGCATATACACAGTTTTGCCCTTCTTCTTTTCGATTGCTCTTTTTCGTCGAAGGCTGATGCGTTGACGCTACTCACCATTCGAATTGAATGTTTGGTCGCAACCCATTCACACGCCGCCTAGATCAAGACATGCGTTTTAAGGGACTCGATCTGAATCTCCTCGTTGTGTTGGACGCTCTGGTCAGGGAACGTAAAGTCACCGCGGCGGCCCGCAGTATTAACCTGAGCCAGCCGGCAATGAGCGCCGCCGTTGCTCGGTTACGCGCCTATTTCAGCGATGAGCTATTTACGATGAGCGGCCGCGAGCTCATTTTGACACCTCGCGCTGAGGGGCTCGCCCCAGCAGTCAGGGAGGCATTGCTGCACATCCAGCTATCGATTATTTCCTGGGACGCCTTCAACCCAGCCCAATCGGATCGTCGCTTCCGGATTATCCTTTCCGATTACATCACGCTCGTATTTTTTAAGAAGATCGTAGAACGTGCTGCGCGGGAAGCTCCCGCCGTCCGCTTTGAATGTCTCCCTATTTCCGACGACCCCGAGGAGCTTCTCCGGCGCGGCGACGTTGATTTTCTAATTATGCCGGAAGTATTCATGTCGAAACATCCTCGCGCAGCCCTGTTCGAAGATATGCTCGTGTGCGTAGGCTGCGGCACGAACAAGCAGCTGTCAGAGCCACTTACATTGGAGCGATACTTATCGATGGGGCAGGTTGTGTTCAAATTCGGGGACACCCGGCAGCTCTCCATGGAGGAATGGTATTTGCTCGAGCACGGTTTCGAGAGACGCATCGAAGTTGTCGTACACGGCTTTAGCCTGATCCCGCCCGTTGTATCAGGCACCAGCCGCATCGGGACCATGCCCTTACGGCTGGCGCAGCATTTCGCAAAAACAACACCCCTGCGGATTGTCAAACTTCCGCCGCCACTTCCTCCCGCATTCACGGAGGCCGTTCAATGGCCTGCGCTCCACAATAGTGATCCGGCAAGCCTGTGGATGCGGGAAATGATGTTGCAGGAGGGATCTCGTATGATTCCTCTGCCTAAGAGCACCGGACGTCTGAGTTGTCCCCAAATTGAGAAACTGCCCCCCCCTCGACTATGAGAGGAGGCATGGATGGCGATCCCCCGCCGCCTGCGACCCCGCAACTGCTCAGCAGAAGGGCGAAGCGCACGAGCGTGCATCCATTTCGTAAATGTGTGCCTATCCAAGCAATCGATTTCTGCAACTGTCCGATGACGAATATGAACGCGCCTGAAGGTGTGGAGGCGGAAGCCTGTTCGGGCCCTTGCGGCCGACCACGATGAATCCCTTCCAAACTTTCAGCCGGACGGTGTTGTTGACCCGCTCCATTAAATGCCGGGACCAAACATATTCGGGGGGAGCACTGATCCTGAACCAGCGAGCGGATGCAGTCGGTTGCCGGTCGGGGAGCAATATAGGGAGCTGGGTCGCCAGCCTCCGGAGACTTACGTGACAACCATTCCTTAAAGGATTCAGCTTTGAAACCCTTCCCTCTGACTTCCGCGATTTGGGGCATTGTGTTGATCAGCGGCGTGGTCAACGTGCTTGCGCTCATCTCGCCGCTGTTCATGCTTCAGG